>JAQYAS010000052.1 GCA_029338615.1 Clostridiales bacterium | reverse complement strand
ACAGATGAGGTGTTCGTAATAGGACATAAGAATCCTGATACTGATTCAATATGTTCAGCAATAGCATACGCCAATCTGAAAAATAAGCATGAGAAGAAATATATACCGAAGAGGGCAGGCAACATAAATAAAGAAACGCAGTTTGTACTTGACTATTTTGGGGTGAAGGCACCTGAACTTGTGAGTAATGTGAATGTGCAGGTGAGGGATATAGCGTACAGAATGGTTGATGGAGTTTCGGGTGACATCACCATGAAGAGAGCATTTGAGATAATGCAGGATAATGATGCCACCACACTTCCTGTTGTAAATAATGGCAAGATAAAGGGAATAATCACAGTTGGAGATATTGCTGAAGCTTATATGCTTGAGAAGGATGACAATTCACTGTTCATAGCCGGAACGAGATTTTCTCACATAATAGATACTATAAGTGGGAAACTGGTGTATGGTGATGCTGATGAATATGTAAAGGATGGAAGGGTGATAGTTGGCGCTGCGCAGGTGGATATTCTTGAGAGGCATGTCAATGAGAACGATATTGTGATAGTGAGTGACAGAGTTGAAGCCCAGCTTGCAGCTATAAATTGTGGAGCCAGCATGCTCATAGTCTGTCTTGTAAACAGCATATCTGATGTGGTTCTTGAATTTGCCAGGAACAAAGGCTGCGCAGTGGTGATAACACCGGCAGACACATATGCTGTGGCCAGACTTATAGGGCAGAGTATGCCTATTGGTTTCTTTATGATACGAGACAATATCATGACATTTTATGAGGATGATGATATAGAGACCCTCAAGACAACCATGGCAAAAACCAGGGTGAGATACTTTCCTGTGACAGACGGATATGGAAATTATAAAGGTCTTGTGTCAAGACGTAACTATATTAATGCGAGAAAAAAACAGCTGATCCTTGTTGATCACAACGAGAGGACACAGTCAGTCGATGGTGTTGAGAATGCAGAGATTCTTGAGATAATAGATCACCACAGGATTGCAAACATTGAGACTATGAATCCTGTGTATTTCAGAAATCAGCCATTGGGATGCACGGCTACGATCATTTACCAGATGTACAGAGAGCAGAATATAAAGATTGAGAAAAAGATAGCAGGGCTGCTCTGCGCGGCAATATTGTCAGATACGCTTGCCTTTAAGTCTCCTACATGTACATTTATCGATGAGGCCGCAGCAAAGGAACTTGCAAGGCTGGCAGAGATAGACATATATGAGTTTGCCATGGAGATGTTCGATGCGGGAAGCAATCTAAGAGATAAAACCATGGATGAGATACTCCATCAGGATTTCAAAAAGTTTGATATTGGAGATATGGTGGTCGCAGTAGGACAGATCAATTCTGTCAATGAGAAGGAAATCAGCAGGATCAGACATGATATGGGAGAATACCTGAATAGCTATGTGGAGCCTGGATGCGATGTACTGCTTTTTGCCATGACAAATATTCTTCAGGAAGGATCAGGGATAATATGTGTTGGTAAAGATGCTGAGGGGCTTTGCAAGAAAGCATTTGGAGTGCAGCTCGAAGATGGTTATGCATATCTGCAGGGTGTTGTATCTAGGAAGAAGCAGATAGTTCCGGCACTTGTGAAAGCGACACATCAGATTTAGGCTGTAAAAGGGAAAAGAATGAATATATATACAACGAATGCATATATAAATGATATGTTTGGCGAAAAATTATATAAGTTGTCATTAAATGCAGGAACTACATGTCCCAACCGTGATGGTAAAGCAGGGACAGGTGGTTGTATTTTTTGCAGTGAGAAAGGATCCGGGGATTTCTCGGAGGATGCGTCCATCGGTATAGATGAGCAGATAGAGATGGCTAAAAAGAGAATTGCAGGAAAATGCAGATGTGACAGATATATCGCGTACTTTCAGTCTTTTACCAACACATACGGAAATATAGATGTGCTCAGGGAGAAATTTCTGAAAGCTGCCAGGCGGGATGATATAGCGGCTGTTTCCATTGCGTCCAGACCTGATTGCTTTGGGGATGAAGTTATACTGATGTTAAAAGAACTTTCGGATATCAAACCGGTGTGGGTAGAACTTGGGCTACAGACGATCAGAGACGATACTGCAAAGCTTATAAACAGGGGATATGACCTGAATACATATGACGATACCATGGAGAAACTGAAAAAGCTTAAGGTGCATATAATAACGCATATGATAATCGGTCTGCCGGGAGAAAATATGGAAGATGCTGTACGGACGGTCAGATATATAATTGACAGCGGGTCGGATGGAATAAAACTTCAATTATTACATATACTCAAGGGCACTGTTCTTGAACAGATGTATATGAGAGGGGAAGTGAAAGCACTTTCTTTTGAAGAGTATGCAGATATTCTGATGGCATGTCTGAAAGAGATTCCTGAGAATGTGGTTGTTCACAGATTCACCGGCGATGGCCCAAAGAGACTCCTTGCAGCGCCTCTTTGGAGTGCCGATAAGAAAAGGGTGATCAATGAACTGAACAGACGGATCAGGGAGCTTTAACGATTAAGTGCTGCATCAAGGAATAAGTGTAGATTTTCTTTGTTTTCAGGTGACAGATGATTGTATTCTATGAGTATATCGGCATCGTCTTTTGGAAGTGCCTGGTTGTAGCTGTATGCTCGAAATACATCGTTGACATTTATATCATTTTTTCTTGCCAGATCTATGCATGTAACAAGGATGAGATAGCTTATATTGATCTGATACAGATTGGATATTTTGATCAGTGTGGTCAGATCGGGGAATCTCTCGCTGCATTCGTAGTGGGAATAGGCGGATGTGGTTACTCTGATCGCTCTTGCCACGGCACGCTGTTTGTATCCGTGTGATACTCTGAGAGTTTTCAGGATGATCCCTATGGTTTCGAAATGCTCCTGGGGCTGTGTCAGTGATAACTCCTGGTCGGTTGTGGTTGATGTACTTTTTTTCATATTTTTCTCCATATTCTTATTATTCTTAACATTCCATGTCTTTTTGTTTTTTAGATGACAGATTTTCAACGAAACGATCCACAAGGAGTTGGTCGTCTCTGCTTAGGATTTTGTAATTATTGAGCAGTCTGGCTGTATTTTGGTTGGCTTCTATGGCTGCCAGATATGAGTTGGACTCCATGACCATCTGTTTTGGTTTTCCGGATTGGGTCTGCATAAACCTTGACGAGAGTGTATACGCATATAGAAGATCGTGATCAAGGAGTTCTGACAGTTTTATAGTCTGCTCTATGCTTGGAAGGTTACGGCCTTCTTCGTAACTTGCGTATCCTGACCGGGATATAGACAGCTTTGATGCAATATCCAGCTGGGTAAAACCTGCCTTTTTTCTGAAATATTTCAGCAGAGCTGGCAGCGGGTTTGGTGTACTGTATTCCATATATGTTTCTCCTTCGTTCTTTTGGAATAAGTATATAAGCATTTCATTATTTATTATCTAAAATGTAATAATCCATATAAGATCGTGTAATAATCGAAAAATATCCATCAAAAAATGACTGGACATGTTATAATGAGCATTACAGTTGTCAAAAAAGAAAATGTAATAAATGTATGGAGGACGAAATATGAGTTTGGCAGATAGTTTGTTCATAAATATGTGCAAAGACATAATAGAAAACGGATACAGCACAGAGGGGGAGAAGGTCCGCCCCAGGTGGGAGGATGGAACATATGCGTATACAATAAAGAAGTTTGGCGTAGTAAACAGATATGATCTTTCAAAAGAATTCCCAGCGATAACACTCAGAAAGACATATATAAAATCTGCTATAGATGAGCTTCTGTGGATATGGCAGAAGAAGTCGAACAATGTAAATGATCTCAAAAGTCATATATGGGACAGCTGGGCTGATGAAGATGGTTCAATAGGCAAGGCATATGGATACCAGCTTGGTGTAAAGCATCAGTACAAAGAGGGCATGATGGATCAGGTTGACAGACTTATATATGATCTCAAAAATAATCCATATAGCAGAAGAATGTTGACAAATATATACGTGCACCAGGATCTTCATGAGATGAATCTGTATCCATGCGCTTACAGTATGACTTTCAATGTAACCGGAGACAGGCTTAATGCGATACTCAATCAGAGATCCCAGGATGTTTTGGCTGCAAATAACTGGAATGTTGTTCAGTATGCAGTGCTTGTTTATATGCTTGCACAGGTTACCGGATTCAAACCGGGTGAAATGGTACATGTTATAGCGGATGCGCACATATACGACAGACATATACCTCTTGTAAAGGAACTTATATCGAGACCAACATACCCGGCGCCGAAGTTCAGTATGAATCCTGATATAAAAGATTTTTATGATTTTACGGTAGATGATTTTACGATCGAGGATTATGTGACAGGACCACAGATAAAAAATATACCGATTGCTATATAGTGCAGGTCAGGAGGAAAAGGAATGAAATTTATAGCTGCTGTTGACAGTAAATGGGGGATAGGAAAAAACGGTAGACTTCTCATAAGAATATCAGAAGATCAGAGAAATTTTCGTGAGACAACCATGGGGCATGTAGTTGTTCTTGGAAGAAAGACGTTGGAGGAGTTCCCGGGTGGAAGACCTTTAAAAGGAAGAACAAATATAATTTTGAGCAGGAACAGGGATTACAGCGTTGATGGGGCGGTAGTGGTCCATTCTTTAGATGAACTGTTTGGACAGCTCTCACATTATGATTCTGATGATATATTTATCATAGGCGGACAGATGGTATATGATGCTCTCATACCATATTGTGACACGGCAATAATAACAAAGATAGACCGGGATTTTGACGCAGATGCGCATATAATGGATCTTGATAAAGCTCCTGAGTGGGTGGCTGTACATGAGCGCGAGGGAGAGAATCAGGAAGATGTTAATTTCGCATTTGTTACATACAAAAACTCTTCGTGTAGGAAATAAATAAGTGTAATTTGATATAATTCACAAAAAAGATACTTATTTTAATGAAAAATATACAAAATAGTATTTGTTTATTAGAAAGTGTTGTGGTACAATTTCCATATATTATGGGAGGTGTACTACATGAAGGATGTATTAATTACAGCGGGAACAGGTTTTGAGGGATACGATATAGTTGACTATGGTGACTACAAATTCACTCAGACTATTCTGAATTCAAATTTTTTGAAAGATTTTGGAACATCTATCGCGGATATTGCAACAGACAGAAGAGATGTATATCAGGAGAAGATAGACGAGATTCTCAACGAGACCATTCAGAACTTTACAAATATGGTCAGGGAATCAAAGTATAATGCGGTTATAGGATTTAAGACAGCGGTGGAGGAGTACAGCAACAATGTAACAGCTGTTGTTGCCAGTGGAACATTGGTCAACATTACCGAACAGTACAAATCTGAGTTTGACAAGAGCAACTTTGTGAGAAGTGAAGTTTTTGTCCGCAATTATTATGATCTTCTGGTACCAAGAGCTTCAAAGGTGATTCTTGCTTCTGAGGGAAAGGGAACCAAGATTTCAGCATGGTTTAATAATTATAATAACGATGACATAATTGCAATCAAGGCAGAGGTTCAGTTTACCAATATTTATGGTGATAACATTACTCTTCCAGACGTGGATTTTACATTTGATAAAACTAATCTGAAACTACTCAAATCCGATTATGTTGAGTGTAAGCTGCCTGACAAATATATCAAGATGATCTCATCGGCTAAGGTATATATCAAGAAGTATGTAAAGCCTAACGGAGTATATGAGATTGATGCGGATTCCATAGGAATTGAGATGTCAGAGACCAAGTTCAAGGCACTTAAGCGCAAAAAGGGTATTGATGCAGTTGCGAATTACAAGTCTGACGGACTCGTGTGGACATGCAACTGTGGTCATGTCAATGAAGGTGGAGCAGAGGAGTGCGTCATCTGTGGAAGAAAGCAGGATGAGATGAAGAACTCTATATCATTCAATTATGAGCCTATGCTTGAAGAGATGAAGACTAAAGAGTATGTGGTAGAGATCAAGGATGTCCTTATGAAGTATATCAAGGATATTGATGCCGGCATGAGAATGCAGCTGCTTGAGATCATGGAATCAGGACTTCATTACGAAAAGACAAGGGGGTCTATGAAAGAGTCTGTTATTGAGAAAGTTGAGAATCTTTTCCTTGGACTATAAAAATATATGAGAAAGTGGCTGTGGTATGCAATCCACAGTAATGGCAGGATTGTATGCAGCAGTACATGATACAGATAATCAATAATCTTGAAAAAAGAGGATACAGGAGACTGAATCCTGACAGTAACAACGTATACGGCAGAACTGACGGAGGTGATGCCGTATACGTTGTTGTTATAGGAAGTAATCGGGATCTTGGAGCAGAACAACTGAAGAGATTTAACGATAAGATAGTGTTGGATTTGTCGATGAATCTCCATAAAAAGATCAAAATATTAAATATTCTAATGGTGCCTACAGGTATGTTTGACGATGCTACAAAGAATATTGTAGCTCAATTGGACAATGTATGGCTCTTTACGGAGGACTACGGTAAATTATATATATTTGAAAATCAACCTGCGGATTTTGACGGCTTATATGAGATTATTGATAAGCAGACCCTGATAGGCACAGAGAGATCCAGACGTGATCTTCGCAAGATGTTTGGCGTGGTAACTCCTTTTCTTGTTGTCCTGAATGTGATCGTATATATGATTGGAAAGTTCGGTGATGGGGTATTCTTTGATATCCCTCTTGAATACAGTCTCGCGATAAATGTTCATGCTATAGCGCAGAATGGACAATATTATCGACTGCTCACATCTGTTTTCACACATTTTGGATTTGCCCACTTGTTTGGCAATATGGTTATTCTTACCGCTCTTGGCGCAAGAGTTGAGAATATTGTTGGCAGGGTGAACTATGTCGTACTATACCTGATAGTAGGCCTGGTGGCATCGGGAGCATCATATATAAATTGTTATAATAACATGACATATGACTATGCAGCCGGTGCGTCTGGAGCGATATTTGGCCTGCTGGGAATTCTGTGCGTTATTGCGATATTCAACAAGGGCAGAGTTAAAGACCTGTCACTTATGAATATGATCATCCTTTTTGCGATGACAGTCGCTGATGGTTTTTTGTCAGAGGGGATAGATAACGTTGCCCATATAGCTGGATTTATAGCTGGTGTAGTGGCAGGTGTGATACTTATGCTGACTAATCAAAAGGTTGTAAACAATAGTCATATATGATAAAATAATACGACGATAAAATGTGGGAGGCTGGGTATGAGTACTGGGATTAGCATGTCAAGTGTTAACAAAATAAAAGAACTTGCAGATAATGGAGATTACAGCCTCGCTCTCGATATACTGGAACATCAGGATTTATCAAAATCCCTCAGTCCACAGTTTATTAGAATATGTGGAGAAGTGTATTATGAGAACAAGAGGTATGCGGATGCCAGAGCAGCACTTGTGAAAGCACATTCGATGGCTCCGGCAGGTAATAAGATAATATATTCCATCATCAAATTGTATCTTTCTATGGGGTTTAGAAAGCTGGCTGAGCATTATTATGAAATATATAAGTTTAACCAGAACAATAAGGATGTAGGTACATACAGAATAGAATATATGATTGCAAAGGCATACAAAAAGCCCGTTAATGAGCTTTACAGCATCCTGATATCAGCAAACGAGATGGAGGCTGATGAGGAGTGGGAATTTGAGATGCTTTTATTGCATGCGTTTATACGAAACAAGGAAAAGTATAACAGTGCATGTGTTGAATTCAGAGCAAATTACAGAAATTCATCCAGACTTTATATGCTGGATGAGCTTATGGATGGTAAAAATGATCTGGAATCCATGATATATTGTTTTCCGTATGAGGATAAAATTGATGATGATCCAGAGCAGGAAAACACAAGAAAAATGGAAGAAAATGTCCTAGCTGAAGACGATCTGAAGATGCATCCAAAGGATGCCAAGATAATGATCATGGTAGAAGATGATGCGCCTGTTTCCAGTTCTATGAAATTCAAACAGATGTGGATACGATCCAGAGATAGAAAAGAACAAAAGAAGGAACAGAAACGTGAAGAGCAGGAGGAGGCAGGAGATGAACTTGCCGCCACCAAGAAATCCAGAGGCTTCTGGGGGATAATGTCCCGCAAGGAGGAGTCTTTGGTAGACCAGGAGATGCAGGAAATCCAGAATGAGCAGTTGAGTAAGGAACAGCTCATTGGAGAGATAGTTGAAGACTCACAAAAGACAGATACAGATGAACAAAATGTTAAATCTGATGCTGAAACAGATAATGCTGCAGAAGTCCATGATGATCAGTCTACAGAGAATGAGCCGGTGTCTGATAAATTGGATGAGGATGATCTTGAACAAGAGGACAATTTTGTGTTGGAGGAAGAGCCGGAAGAGGTTGTCATGGTGGATATTCCTATAACTGAGGAGCCAGAAGAGGATTATAGTGATAGTGATTCAGATGTTCTGGAAGCAGAAAAAGTTGCCGATGAAGATGCCAGAGAAACATTTGATCCGGAGTTTGCGGCGGACGAGGATGAAGAGTTTAACGTTGTTGATGATCCAGATAGCATAAGTGTTGATGATACATTTTTTGCAGAGGAAGATGAGACTCCTTCGTTTGATTTTGATAAGGCGTTTGAATCTCTTGAAGAATTTGAGGTTGAACCTGAGATCGAAGACATCAGTGATGTTCAGACAGTTGATCCTGAAATACAGAGTACAGATGCTGAAAATGAAGAATCAGAGGATGCGCCGGCTGATGATATAGAAGATATAGAGTCAGATGAAATTGAATCGGAGACTGATGCAATTGATTACTCAGAAGAACCGGAATCTGGTGATGCAGAGCCGGAGATGGCTGATGAACCGGATGAATCTGAATCCGAGAATATAGAATTGGAAGAGATCAATGAACCGGCAGAATTTGAATCTGGGGATTCAATGTCAGAAGAATATGAGATTGATGAATCAGATCTGGAGAATGGCGATGAACAGAATGATGCCGATAAATCAGAAATATATATAGACACAGATGAGCTTCAACAGGAGGAATTCCAGGTGGAGGACTATTCTGTTGATGACGATTCTACAGAGGATATAGAGGTTGATACCGAGGTAGAAGAATCGTTTGAAGACGAGGATAATGATATCAAGGAACATAAACCTGATTTCCCGATATTTAAGAGCAGTCTGTTTCCTGATTACAATACAGAGAATGCTTTTTTGTATGATATTCATGATACAAAGAAAGCGGATATTGCCGAGGATGAGATCAAAATCAATGAAAATTTAAAGAAAGAGGAGGATCTTATCGGGGAAACGGATCGTTTGCTTGCAAGACTCGGTATAAAATTTAATACAGAATTCAAGTCAATTCTTGAATTTGATGATGAGGAGGATTCTGAGACTGACATGGTGGAAAACGAACCTGAAAGAAAGCCAGATGAAGATATCGTAGAAACTGTGAGTGATGAAAGCGCTTCAGAAGATGTCAGAAAAGAGGGTGTTAAAAAGTCTGGCAAAAAGCCTTTCAGATTGAAAGGAACATCAAAATAGAAATAAAGTAGCATAAATATATAATGTATTACTCTTTATTTACACAGTTAAAATATAATATAAATATTTTAGCTGCTGAACACAAGGAAGGAGGCGAGGGAATTGGCTGTAGATCAGACAGAAGCTATGATTGCTGCGATCAAGGCCCAGCTCGAGAAAGAGCGAGCTGCTGAAGCTGCCAAGAAAAAGAGAGAAGAGGAAGAAGAACTTCTCAAAAACGGTAGTAATAAGAAGAAAGATACAGAAGCAACTAAAAGCCAACACAAAACATTGTCCAAGGAGGAACTCGAACGTATAGAGGCGAAGAAACGCCGTAAACGGGAAGAAGCTCTGGGAATAGTTCATGAGGATGAACCGGATACTTCGGATGAGGAGAAGAAAGAGGAAGTTCAGACTGTGGGGGCTGGACAGAATCTTGGTGATAAGGATAAGAAGGAAGAAGATAAGAAAGAGGACAAAAAGGAAGGCCCAGCTCCAAAACTCAGTCTTAATCTTGGCGGTATTGCCGATGAGGTACAGGGCGGCGGTTTAGGCGGCCTTGGTGGTGGCCTTGGTGGTGGTCTTGGTTCGACCCAGAAATTTGAAAGTGGTCTTGGCGGTCTCGGCGGTGGTCTGGGTTCAGCTGGCCTCGGTGGCGGACTTGGCAATGCACCAAAGACAGAGAACGGCCTCGGTGGAAAGATTGAATTTGCTGCTGAAGCAGCGGGTACGATCAAATCAAAGGGCGGAAGGAACATTGTCCTTGAGGATAACGATGAAACAGAGGACGAGGAGACTCTTGAGTGGGTTGCAGATAAAAATGCAAAGGTCAACAAGGTTAAATCTCCTAAGGGAAGTGATGCGAATGGAGATCTGTTCAGTATACTTCCTGACAGAAATAAACCGAATGGTACAGAAGAGTCGTTATATGATTTTGATGATGACGATGACGATGATGATTTCCTTGGAGCAGGCATAAAGAATCTTTCCAACATTGATGAGGAAAGTCCGGAGGAGATAGCCAAGAAGAAAGCTGAAGAGGAGGCCAAGAAGAAGGCTGAAGAAGAAGCCAAGAAGAAGGCTGAGGAAGAGGCCAAGAAGAAGGCTGAAGAAGAGGCTCGCAGAAAAGCTGAGGAAGAGAAGAAACGTAAGGAAGCTGAGATTGCAAGAAAGAAAGCTGCAGAGGAGAAGGCAAAGGCTGAGGCGGAAGCTAAGAAGCAGCAGGCAATAGATGATGCACATAAGAATGCAGAAGAGGCAAAACAGCACGCAGAGACTTCGCAGAAGACTATAGATGAGTGTGCTAAGACTGAAAAGGATCTCGAGAGTCAGCTTGAAGAATTCAAGAACAAGAAGAAGAGCTATGACGATAAGGTGGCTCGTGAAGCAGAGGCAAAGAAGAAGAATGATGCCGAAATTCTTGAACGCGAGGAGAAAGAGCTTGACGAGGCTGTGACTAAGCTCAAGAAGGAAATTGAAGATATAAAGGCAAATGCAAAGAAGGAATCCGAGAGGATCCTTAGCGAGAGTGATCCTGATACATATAAGAATAAGCTCATAAGTGATGCACAGGCTGCAGCTGATAAGGCTATAAAGTCTCTCGCTGATGCAAAGAAAGCGAACATTGACAAGGGTACTGCTGAGTTCAAGAAGGCTGTAGATGATGACAAGAAGAAACTTGCAGATATAGATGCTGCCAAGAAGAAGGCAATAGATGCTGCCAAGAAGAAGCGTGCAGATGAAGAGGCTAAGGCTGCAAAGATAGTAAAGGCTGCAGAATCAGACAAGGAGAAGGCTGGAACAATATTCAGTGAATCCAAGAAGGCAGAGGAAGAGGCTAATGCAAACCTCAAGAATACAACTGAACTTGAGGCTCAGTCACAGAAGGCTCTCGATGATCTGAAAAAGAAGCTTACAGATTCTGACAATGCGGTCAAGAATGCAAAGAACAGCAGAAATGATGCAAATACAAAACTTGCAATACAGAAAGAAGAGTTAAAGAAAGCTGTAAAGGCAGAGGAAGATGCAAGAAAGGCTCTTGAAAATGCTCAGAAGGCTAAAGCTGAGGTTGAAAAGAAGATTTCAGACAGTGAGTCATTTATAAAGGATGCCGATGACAAGATTAAAACTGCTGAGACTGATAACAAGAAGATTTCAGAGGATGTAAAGGCTGCTCAGAAGGAAGCTGATTCGTTCAAGGCTGCTAAAGCTGAAGCTTCTGATGCCCTTGAATCTGCAAAGAAGTCTCTTGTAGAGGCAGAGGATCTTTTGGCAAAGGCTGAATCAGCTGCAGAAGAAGCAGAGCAGATAGTTGAAGAGGCTAAGATCGCAGAGGAAGTTGAAATCCAGAATGCTGAAAACAGCGCAAAGGAAAGCGTTGACAAGATAGATGCTGAGAGCAAGGTTAGAGAGGCTAAGCATGAGGCATTTATAGCTGCAGAGGATGAAAAATATGCAAATGCAGAGGCTACTGAGCTTGAAAAGGTTCAGAACGTAGCTGTAAAGGCAGAGAAAGACGCTGCTGATATGAAGGCTAAGGCTGAAGCTGATGCCAAGAAACTTGTAGATGATGCAGCTAAAAAGGCTGAGGAGTTACAGAATAAGATATCAGAGCTTAAGACAGAGCAGGCTGAGCGTGTTGTAGCAAGGAAGGAAGCTGCTGAACAGGCTAAGGCTGAGGCTGACGAAAAGAAGAAGAAGGATCTTGCAGCACTTGAAAAGGCTGAGGCTGATGTTACAAAACAGCTTGAGGATATCAGAAGCAAGGCCAGTGCAGCTGCTAAGGTTCTCGAGAAAGCTATAAAGCGTGAGGAAGAGTACAGGAAGCAGGAGGAACTTCTCAAGGCAGGTAAGATTGAGGAAGCTGCTCAGGTTATAACTCAGGAAGAGGAAGCAACTATGGCCGCTTCTGTAAGTGAGGCGGTTGCAGCAAGACGTAAGTCGCTTCCTGCTGAGGCAAAATACCTGTTTAAGTATCTTGGTGTTGAGCCTGCTGGTGCTCAGATTGTAAATGTTCTTCAGACACTTAAAGTTGATCCAAAGAGATCAAAGAATATAGTTATTCTTGGACAGCATGGATTTGGACTTACTATGGTCGGTGAGGACTTTGCAAAGTTCTATTACGATATGGGAATCTGTAAATCAGAGGCAAAGGCAAAGGTTAAGGCAAAGGTTATCAACAGTGGTAAGCTTGCCGGTGCGGTTTCCAAGCTTAAGGGTGGATGCCTTATTATTGAGAGTGCCGGACTTATAACATCTGAGAGATTCAAAGAGATGGTTGATATGTGTTCACCGGAGAAGAATGATATCAAGATCATCCTCACAGGTGAGAAGACTGCGCTCAGCAATATGCTTGCAGCAAACATGACCCAGGCGAGATCATTTAACAACAGAGTGTACTTTGACCAGATCAACGAGACAGGTATGGTCAATGTGGCAGAATGTTATGTTGATGAGAAGGGATTCAAGCTTGAAAACGGAGCAGATGCTTCTATCAAGAATATCCTGATGGGAATGGAGTCAGGCAATATAGACAGACTTCTTGGAGCTATGGATAATGCCATGGCTGCAGCAGAGACCAGGGATCCTATTGATAAGAAGGTTCTCAAGAAAGAGATAAAGTAATAATCTGACATTTGTCACAATAGAATAAAATGTTGAAAAAAAGGATACCAGTGCGTATAATATTTGTGTTATAGCACTGGTATTTTTTATTGATAAGGAGAATTATATGCTTTCAACTGATATAGGAGTAGACTTAGGAACATCAAATGTATTGATAAGTGTCAGAGGCAAAGGAGTTGTAGTTAATCAGCCGTCCGTTGTTGCATATGAAGTATCCACCAAGAAGGTTATTGCCATTGGTACGAAAGCTAAGAAAATGATAGGTAAAACTCCGGAGAATATAGAGGTGGTAAGACCGCTCAACAAAGGGGTAATATCGGATTATACTATTGCAGAGATCATGCTTAAGGCGTTTATAAGAAGTGCAATGGAGAAAAGATCAGGGGTTGGAAGACCGAGAATATGTGTGTGTGTGCCGAGTGGAGTCACAGAAGTTCAGAGAAGAGCGGTGGAGGAAGCTGTATATAAAACAGGTGCAAAATCGGTATATGTCATGGAAGAACCATTAGCTGCAGCTGTTGGTGCAAATGTAGATATATCTGAAGCAAAAGGTAACATGGTGGTTGATATAGGCGGTGGCACAACCGATATTGCCGTTGTATCTCTTGGGGGAGCTGTTGAAAGCAGTTCTATAAAGTATGCGGGGGATGATTACAACAACGCCCTGGTGAAATATGCTCGAAGGAAATACAACCTTTTGATCGGAGATCAGACAGCGGAAAAGGCCAAAATAGCAATTGGTTCTGTGAAGGAACGAGATGAGGATGTAGAGTATGTGATAAAGGGAAGAGACCTGATAAGGGGACTTCCAAAGGCTGTAACCATAACAGCTAACGAAACGGTGGTTGCATTTGAGGAGACCACGAATCATATTCTGGGCGCGATACATAATGTATTGGAAACTGCGCCTCCTGAACTTGTGGCAGATATTGCTGTGGCCGGAATAGTCCTCACTGGTGGAGGGAGTCTTATATATGGAATGGATTCTCTGATCAAGGAGAAGACAGGTATAGAGGCGTATGTATCGGAAAAAGCTCTGGAGGCTGTTGCGCTTGGCGCTGGAATGTCGGTCAACCAGAATGATAAGAAAGACGAGTAAGCAATAGAGACTATTGTGATCGGCATAGAGGAATAATATGGATAGAGATTATTTGCCAATCTGTATGGAGGATATGAAAAAGAGAGGATGGACTCAGGCGGATTTTGTGTTCGTGATAGGTGATGCCTATGTTGACCATCCCTCATTTGGTCCTGCCATCATAAGCAGATTGCTTGAAAGATATGGATATAAGGTGTGTATGATTGCCCAGCCTGATTGGAAGAATGACAAGAGCATTGATGTTTTTGGCAGACCAAGACTGGGCTTTTTGGTGTGCGGAGGCAATATGGATTCCATGGTAAACCATTATTCCGTGTCCAAGAAGAGGAGACAAAAGGACTCGTTTTCTCCTGGTGGTGAGATGGGCCTCAGACCAGATTATGCCACCACGGTATATTGTAACTTGATAAGACGGACATACAAGGATGTGCCGATCATAATCGGTGGCATAGAAGCAAGTCTCAGACGTATGGCTCACTATGATTATTGGTCGGACAAGCTGAAGCATTCCATTCTGATAGATTCATCTGCTGATATACTTTCCTATGGTATGGGGGAACACAGTATGGTGGAGATAGCTGAGGCTCTTGATAGCGGAATAGATGTGAAGGATATCACGTATGTCAGAGGAACATGCTACAAGACAAAGGATATCTCCGGTGTGCCTGAGGATTCCATTATGCTGCCAGATTATGACAGCCTGACAAAGGACAAGCTGGAATACGCCAGAAGCTTTTATACACAGTATATAAATACAGATCCATACTCAGCAAAGACTTTGGTCGAGGGCTATGGCAACAGAGGATATGTTGTTCAGAATCCTCCGGCATATCCGCTTACACAGATGGAGATGGACGATGTGTATGATCTGCCGTATATGAACAATTACCATCCTGTATACGAGGCGGCAGGTGGGATTCCTGCCATATCAGAGATAAAATTTAGTCTGACCAGTAACCGAGGATGTTTTGGAGGCTGTAGCTTTTGTGCGCTGACATTTCATCAGGGAAGGATCATACAGACGAGAAGCCATGATTCCTTGGTAAGAGAAGCGGAGCGGATGACGCATGACCCTGATTTCAAGGGATATATACACGATGTTGGTGGACCTACTGCAAATTTCAGACATAAATCATGCGCAAAGCAGGACAAATTTGGTGTGTGCACTAATAAACAGTGTCTGTTTCCTGAGCCTTGTAGGAATTTGAAGGTTGACCACAAGGACTATGTTGAACTCCTTCGAAAACTGGAGGCTATACCCGGGGTTAAGAAAGTGTTTATCAGATCTGGAATACGATTTGATTATGTCATGGCAGATAGCAGTGATGAATTCCTGAAGGAGCTTTGCGAGAAACACATAAGCGGACAGCTGAGAGTTGCACCTGAGCATGTATCAGATAATGTGCTCAAGATGATGGGAAAGCCGCAGAACAGCGTGTATGAGAAATTTATAGAGAGATATAAAAGGGTAAATGCGAAGACAGGAAAGCAGCAGTATGTAGTACCATATCTCATGTCTTCACATCCTGGTTCCACTCTTAAGGAAGCGGTGGAACTTGCTGAATATGTCAGGGATATAGGTTATATGCCGGAGCAGGTGCAGGATTTCTATCCTACGCCATCCACAATCTCTACATGCATGTACTATACCGGTGTTGATCCGAGAACCATGAAGCCGGTATATGTTCCACATAATCCACATGAGAAGGCCATGCAGAAGGCGCTTATGATGTACAGAAAACCGGAAAATTACGATCTGGTCAAGGAGGCTCTCATAAAGGCTGGCAGACAGGATCTTATTGGTTTTGATAAAAAATGTCTGATAGCGCCAAGAAAGGTGGATCGAAAAAACGAACACCAGGGTCAACGTTCGTCTGGTAAAAATAACAAAAATAAAAATAATTCAACCAGAAATGGCAAAAACAGCAAAAATAATAATGCAGTTTCCCATAATAACAAAAAAACATCCGTTCAGAGAAATACACAGAATGGTAAAAACAGGAATAAAAGGAAATAGCTCCTTCCTGGAGCATTTCATTTTTGGTTGCGTGGCACATGCTTTTGTGCTAGAATTATGGCAGATTGTGTGAACCTTTAAGGTTTTTTTATATGTAGTCTTATGTCACACGAATATTTTTTAAAATGGAGGATTTGAAAATGGCAAAGAAGATTGTTTTAGCAGGCGCATGTCGTACAGCTATCGGAACAATGGGTGGATCACTCAGCACAACACCAGCTGCAGAGCTTGGTTCAATCGTTATCAAGGAGGCTATCAACAGAGCAGGAGTTCCTGCAGATCAGGTAGACCACGTATACATGGGATGTGTTATCCAGGCTGGTCAGGGACAGAACGTAGCACGTCAGGCTTCAATTAAGGCAGGACTTCCAATCGAGACAACTGCTGTTACAGTTAACGTTGTCTGTGGTTCAGGTCTTAACTGTGTTAACATGGCTGCACAGATGATCGAGGCAGGAGACGCTGATATCGTAGTTGCAGGTGGTATGGAGAACATGTCTATGGCTCCTTACGCTATGATGAAGGGTCGTTTCGGTTACAGAATGAACAATGGTGTACTCGTAGATACAATGGTAAACGATGCTCTGTGGGATGCATTCAATGACTATCACATGATCAAGACAGCTGACAATATCTGTGAGCAGTGGGGTCTTACACGTGAGGAGCTTGATGAGTTCGCAGCAAAGAGCCAGCAGAAGGCAGTTGCAGCTCAGGAGTCAGGCGCATTTGACGCTGAGATCGTTCCAGTTATGGTAAAGAAGAAGAAAGAGATCGTTGAGTTCAAGAAGGATGAGGGACCAAGACCTGGTACAACAGTTGAGACACTTTCAAGACTCAGAACAATCAATCCTAACGGATTTGTTACAGCTGGTAATGCTTCAGGTATCAATGATGGTGCTGCAGCTATCGTTGTTATGAGCGAGGAGAAGGCTAAGGAGCTTGGTGTTAAGCCTATGGCTACATGGGTAGCTGGAGCACTCGGCGGAGTTGATCCTTCAATCATGGGTATCGGACCTGTAGCTTCAACCAAGAAGGTTATGGCTAAGACTGGTCTCAAGATCGAGGACTTCGATATTATCGAGGCAAACGAGGCATTCGCTGCACAGTCAGTAGCAGTTGCTAAGGATCTTGGATTTGACGTTGACAAGCAGGTTAACCCTAACGGTGGTGCAATCGCTCTTGGACATCCAGTAGGAGCTTCAGGATGCCGTATTCTTGTTACACTGCTTCATGAGATGCAGGCAAAGGGTGCTAAGACAGGTCTTGCTACTCTCTGTATCGGTGGTGGAATGGGATGCTCAACAGTCGTTAAGATTGAGGACTAATTGAGTACGAATAAAAGATAAAAGGAGATATATCATGGAGTTTGTTACATACGAACAGGATGGATATGTAGGAATCATCACTATCAACCGCCCAAAGGCTCTGAACGCACTCAACAGTGCAGTTCTTGAGGAGCTTGACGCTACATTCAAGGCAGTTGATCTTGATACAACAAGATGTCTTATTCTTACAGGTGCCGGCGAGAAGTCATTTGTTGCCGGAGCTGATATAGGTGAGATGTCAACACTTACAAAGGCAGAGGGAGAGGCCTTCGGTAAGAAGGGTAACGATGTGTTCAGATACATCGAGACATTCCCTATCCCAGTTATCGCGGCAGTGAATGGGTTCGCTCTTGGCGGCGGATGCGAGATATCAATGAGCTGTGACATCAGAATCTGCTCAGAGAATGCAATATTCGGTCAGCCAGAGGTTGGTCTTGGAATCACACCAGGTTTTGGCGGAACACAGAGACTTGCACGTCTTGTAGGTGCAGGCATGGCTAAGCAGCTTATCTACACAGCAAGAAACATCAAGGCTGATGAGGCATACAGAATTGGTCTTGTGAATGCTGTTTATCCACTTGAGGAGCTCCTTCCAGCAGCTAAGAAGATGGCAGCCGGAATCGCAGCAAATGCTCCTATTGCAGTAAGAAACTGCAAGAAGGCTATCAACGATGGCTTACAGGTAGATATGGATCAGGCAATTGTTATTGAGGAGAAGCTTTTTGGTGACTGTTTCGAGACAGAGGATCAGAAGGCAGGAATGGGCAACTTCCTTGAGAAAGACAAGGAAAAGAAGCTTAAGGTTGTTCCTTTCCAGAACAAGTAATAATTAACAGTTCTGATATTAACATTTAGGGTGGGGAATCTGATAAAGGTAAACCATCCTAAATGTGTGATATAAGTATTATGGTAGCATGTTAAACGAAACGTATATGAATTTCTCATGTTTACCCGAAAAAAAGATTTAGGAGGACATAAAAATGAAGGTTGGCGTAATTGGTGCAGGAACCATGGGTCAGGGCATTGCTAAGGCATTTGCTCAGGTTGACGGATACGAGGTTGCACTCTGCGACATCAAGCAGGAGTGGGCTGAAGGCGGTAAGGATAAGATCGCTAAGGGCTATGCAAGACTCGTAGAAAAAGGAAAGATGACACAGGAGAAGGTTGATGGTATTCTTGCCAGCATCACTCCAGGTCTTAAGGAAGATTTATGTGCAGACTGCGACATTATTGTTGAGGCTGCTTTCGAGAACATGGAAGTAAAGAAGACAACATTTGCTGAGCTTGACAAGATCTGCAAGCCAGAGTGTGTATTCGCTTCAAACACTTCATCACTTTCTATCACAGAGATTGGAAATGGTCTTACACGTCCTATGATTGGTATGCATTTCTTCAATCCTGCAGACAGAATGAAGCTTATCGAGGTTATTGCAGGTGTTAACACACCAGCTGAGACTGTAGATAAGATCGTTAAGATTTCAGAGGAGATTGGCAAGACACCTGTACAGGTTAACGAGGCTGCTGGATTCGTTGTTAACAGAATTCTCATTCCTATGATCAACGAAGCTGCATTCATCAAGATGGAAGGTGTTTCAGATATCGCTGGTATCGATGCTGCTATGAAGCTTGGTGCTAATCATCCAATGGGACCACTTGAGCTCGGTGATTTTGTAGGCCTTGATATCTGTCTTGCAATCATGGATGTACTTTACAATGAGACAGGTGACAGCAAGTATCGTGCTTGTCCATTACTTCGTAAGATGGTACGTGGTGGCAATCTCGGTGTTAAGAGCGGCAGAGGATTCTATGTATACAATGCTGATCGTACAAAGACACCAGTTGATGCTCAGTAAATATCACAGGGATAATTCTGGTGATAATGCATACATTGCGAGAGACATATTTAATATGGCAGCGCAGTACATCACAAGGATTGGTGATAATGCGGGCACTGTAATGGTGCCTGCAGTTAAATAAATTCATGGAGGAATAATTAGAATGGATTTCACTTTAGACAAGAAGTATGAAATGGCGCAGAATTTATTCAGAGAGTTCGCGCAGAACGAAGTAAAGCCTCTTGCACAGGAAATTGATGAGCAGCACAGATTTCCTAGAGAGACTGTTGAGAAGATGGCAAAGTATGGTTTCCTTGGAATTCCTGTTTCAAAGGAATTAGGCGGACAGGGATGTGATATTCTCACATATGCTATGTGCGTTGAGGAGCTTTCAAAGGTTTGTGGTACTACAGGTGTTATCGTTTCAGCACATACATCACTCTGTGTTGATCCTATCGTAACATTTGGTACACCTGCACAGAAGGAAAAGTACGTTCCTGATCTTGCTTCAGGTAGAAAGCTTGGTGCTTTCGGTCTTACTGAGCCAGGCGCTGGTACAGATGCCCAGGGTCAGCAGACAAAGGCTGTACTTGACGGTGATGAGTGGGTACTTAACGGTTCAAAGTGCTTCATAACAAACGGTAAAGAAGCTGACGTATATATCGTTATCGCTGTTACTGGTATCGTTGAGAAGCGTGGCAGAAAGATGAAAGAGATTTCAGCATTCATCGTAGAGAAGGGTACACCTGGATTTACATTTGGTACAAAGGAGAACAAGATGGGTATCTGTGGTTCTTCTACTTACGAGCTTATCTTCACAGATTGCCGTATTCCAAAGGATGCACTTCTTGGACAGAAGGGTAAGGGCTTCAATATCGCTATGCACACACTTGATGGTGGTCGTATCGGTATCGCTGCTCAGGCACTTGGTATTGCTGAGGGCGCTCTTGAGACAACAGTTAACTATGTTAAGGAGAGAAAGCAGTTCGGCAGATCAATCGCTCAGTTCCAGAATACACAGTTCGTTCTTGCAGATCTTGCAACAAAGGTTGAGGCAGCTAAGCTTCTCGTTTACAAGGCAGCAAGAAAGAAGGATCAGTACCAGGCTGGAGCTAAGGTTTCATACTCAGTAGAGGCAGCTATGGCTAAGCTTTGTGCAGCAGAGGTTGCTATGGAAGTTACTACAAAGTGTGTTCAGTTACACGGTGGTTACGGTTATATCAAAGAGTACGATATAGAGCGTATGATGCGTGATGCAAAGATCACTGAGATATACGAGGGAACTTCAGAGGTTCAGCGTATGGTCATTTCTTCAAACTTATTAAAGTAATATAGGAGGTACTTAACGTGAAGGTTATAGTTTGTATAAAGCAGGTACCTGATACAAAGGGTGGAGTACAGTTCAACCCAGACGGTACATTAAACAGAGCAGCAATGCTCACGATCATGAACCCTGATGATAAGGCTGGTCTTGAGGCAGCACTTAGATTAAAGGATGAGTATGGCGCAGAGGTTACAGTTCTCACAATGGGTCTTCCAAAGGCAGCTGATGTTCTTCAGGAAGCTATTGCAATGGGCGCTGACAAGGGTGTACTTGTAACAGACCGTGTTCTCGGCGGTGCTGATACATGGGCTACATCTACAACAATTGCAGGTGCTCTCAGAAAGCTTGATTATGATCTGATTATCACAGGTCGTCAGGCTATCGATGGAGATACAGCTCAGGTTGGACCACAGATAGCTGAGCATCTTGGAATTCCTGTAATTTCATATGCACAGGAGATTAAGGTTGACGGAGATTCAGTTATTGTAAAGCGTCAGTATGATGATGGATATCATATGTTAAAGGCTAAGATGCCTTGCCTTGTTACAGCACTTTCAGAGTTAAATGAGCCAAGATACATGACTCCAGGCGGAATCTTTGATGCAGTTAATGCAGAGATCACAACACTTGGAAGAGCAGACCTTGTAGATGTTGATGATTCTAACCTTGGTCTTAAGGGCTCACCAACAAAGATCGCTAAGGCTTCAGATAAGGTAAGAAAGGGTGCAGGCGAGAAGGTTGTTCCTGATTCTCCAGACGAGGCAGTTAGCTATATTGTTGGCAAGTTAAAGGATAAGCATGTAATCTAATATAGTAAAGGAAAAGTGGTGAATAAAATGGGCGCAATGAACGCAGAAGATATGAAGAACTACAAAGGCGTATTTGTCTTTGCACAGCAGGTAGATAATAAGTTAAGTGGTATTTCTTTCGAGCTTATAGGCGAAGGAAAGAGACTTGCAGAAAAGCTTGATGAGAAGGTAACTGCAGTACTTATAGGTTCAGACGTTAAGGGCCTTGTTGATGAGCTTGCAGAGTACGGCGCAGACAGAGTTATCGTTGTTGATGATCCAGAGCTCAAGGAGTACAGAACTGAGCCATATGCACATGCACTTGCATCAGTTATCAATGAGTACAAGCCAGAGATCGTTTTAGTTGGTGCTACAGCAATCGGTAGAGATCTTGGCCCAACAGTTTCAGCAAGAGTTGCTACAGGTCTTACAGC
>JAQYAS010000051.1 GCA_029338615.1 Clostridiales bacterium | reverse complement strand
GCCATTGTTCATCTCATCCACCTCAAAGGAGAAATGCTCGGTTAACACAACATTGAGGCTGTCAAGCATATGTCCCACAACGTTACAGAACAGATCATCCTTATCCTTGAAAAAGAAATACAGTGCTCCGGTTGTCACTCCGGCTTTCTGACATATATTTCTCAGTGATGCGCCCATAAAGCCTTTCTCCATAAACTCTTCCTTGGCACATCTCAGAAGCTCTTTCTTCGTCTCGCTGTCATGCTGCATTTTCTTTGCCATAATCTTCACCTCATAAAAATAACATAACAGTGTTACGTTTCATAACACCGTTATGTTACTATCATTTACACATATTGTCAATACCTGTTATTAATAATATTTTTCTATGTGAGCTGAATTTTTTTTGTTTTTCCGGCAATCATACATATGATCACCATTCCTGCCAACCCAACCATACTCACCAAAGCTCCCAGCCAGAACTTTGGATATCTGAATTTTATTGTTGTCGTACCTGGTTCCACGCACAGTAGATTGTTCTCATCTGATATATAAGAATCAGATACAAATATATCCTGATATGCCAGAGTGGTATTTATATATGAACCATCTGGAATAGATACAGAGTCCGTGTCTGTAGTTATGACCATACTGTCATCTGAAATCTCTCTCTTAATTGGAACAAGCGTCCTTTGAGGGAGGCTTCCAGCAGATATCCCCAGCATATCCTCCACAATTTCCTCTACACCACTGTCACCTGTGACACTGTAATAATATACAAGATTCAGTCCAACATACTTTATATTGTCATTATCTTGGGATGTTGCGGCGAATGCAAGTCTTTCCATCTCATATCCAAATTCACCCGTTATATTTATGTCTCCCGTTATATAGCCGGTATTCCACTCTTCCATCCCATCTGGAAATGCACCGCTGGAAATCTGACTATCTTTATATGTGAGTACAGGATATGCATCCTGAAGTGACACCGACATATTGGTAACTCCCATAAACACATGCTGCCTTGTTGCCTTGTCTGCTGGAATATGAGTCATGTCAATAACTATATTTACGCCATTATCCGCAAGTTTTCTCACCAAATCTTCAGCATCTTCTCTGCTGTCATATGTGAATCCGGTAAGAAAAACTGTCTTATACTTCACTAGATCTTCATATGAATACTCTTCTATATTCGAGCTTGAACCTGTTCTGAAGGCCGGGAAAGCCAGCGTCACGTTATCAGCGTAATCTCCTATCGCAATTCCATCATACCGTGTCACAACTCCAAATTCTTCAGGGCATTTAAGCTTAAAAAGGTATACCTCGTCATTTTCATCCACAAGTGTATAACCGCTTTTTTCTGCACTGTCTTTTACATCCTGTAGAGTCTTTCCCTTCAATCCAATGTACTTTTTGTCAACAGCAACTGTATCATCGCCAAGTTCGACGGATCTGTCGAACAGATAATCATACTGTTCATTTTCAAGTGATTGATTAAGAAGCATAATATTGTCTGCGGTGGCAGCGCCCTGCCATGCCCAGCCAAATGTATAGGACACTCCTCCATCTGTACACACTCCATAGGATGGATATGAACCAAGACTTGACAGATCCATGAGTGAAGCCCTTTGGCTTGTATTATTTCTCAAAAGGTCTGCCGCCGCTACACCGTCATCATTTGCCGGAACTTTGTACCTCTCAAATGTAAATGACGGTATAGCATCTATCACAAGAATGATCACAGCTGCGATCACAAATAGCTTTCTGAGCCGTTTCCACTCTATGAGGGACAAAAAGAAATAACCGTATGCTATAACTGTAAATCTAGTCATCCAAAGTGCCTGACTCATCGGCATCTTGCGAAGTATCGGAAGAACATCCGGTGTAGTCAGCACAAGTATGACAAGCGCCAGTATAAATCCGGACTTTTTCCTGTTATCTGCCAGCATGATTCCCGCTATGGAGAGCAGAACAACGGATATTCCAAAATAAAATGCACCTATATCTCCATTTATACGATTTAACGGATTGAGCGATGAGGAAAGATCCGACATCCACATCGTCATAACATCTGATGCCGCCTCTGAATTCATGGATGATATTCCGCCTGAAAGAGATGGGACAAGCCACACCCCCATGATCAAAATACCGCAGATCATCGTAGCAAGAATAATTATCTGTCTTTTTATTCCCATCCCTCTGTGATGATCAAACAGCAGGAACAGAAATGTTCCAATTCCTATCATAGCGATCATCATAATATGCGTAACTGTTATGAGCATGGTGAATATAAGTATGCCAAACAACGCCCACTGCTTTTCCTCTCTGAGATACACCCATACAAAATAGATGATATAAGGAAGCAGAAATGACACGACCATTCTCGGCATATTTCCCTCATCAACATACATCCTGGCGTTTTCAGGCATGAAGAACCACAGCACTGCAAGAGCCATGCCAAACAACGGCCTTCCCTGCCGCCTTCCCATGAGCAGGAATGCAAAACCTCCAAAGAAAATATATACACCAAACAGCATATAATATGCAGCTACCACATCACCGCCAGTAAAACACATAAGAAATGCCGTTATATAATACGAAAGAGGCGGCCAGTATCTGTACAACTGAATACCGTTGTACCACGTTTCGTCATATAATGGATATAGTTTTCCACGCCTCACAGCATCATAAAGATACTTTGATTTATACAGATGCCCCCATACATCATTTCCCGATGGTTCCGGAACTACACTTCTAAAGCGCAGCACTCCGATCACTGCCAAAACAGCCAGTACTATTATTCCAAGGGCAAAATACATATTAAGTTTTCTTCTGATGGAAGCCTCTTTTTCTATCATTTGTCCACGTCATTTTCCTTTATTTCTTTGAGTATCCTGTCTGTAAGTGAGTTTATAGTCTGCATCTCCTCAGTATAACTGTCATCGATAAGGCTCACCACATACGACATGGATGGAGACTCACTCATCTCCATCATCAGGAATATCCATCCATTTCTATTGAGTATCTTTGTTAACTCCTCCTTAAAATATTCACATATATTTTCAAGTGTCGGATTGATTATATCAAATGGAGGAACATCATTCAGTGTTTTGTCCTGATAAGCGCTGAGAAATTCCTCAACTCTGTGTTCCAGATGATGGAACTTGACCGTCTCATTTCTGCCCTTTACCACATTTATCACGATCTCCCATGTATGTGGATGCACTTCTCCCAGTACGCCATTTTTATATATACCATGTCTCGCATTGAGATAAAATTTGAATTTGTATTGTCTGAATCTCATTTTATATACACACCTCTCATGAACAATGTATATCTCTATTGCCAGTTTGTAAGATCGATAAGTCTGTCCTTCTCATGATAGAACACCTGTCTCGGATTTTCGCCCGGAGCAACCGATCTAAGTACAGCCTCAAGCTCAGAGCCTTTGGAGAATTCTCCCCACTTTTCCAATATTTCTGCTTTTTTCTTCTCTGCCGTATCTGCGTCTGTCTTATACATGATCACAACAAAGTACCCCTTGGATATCTCCGCTGTAATATGATTTTTACCCATACTGCCCTTGATAAAATCCATGATCCTGAAAATTGCATCACGAGAAAAATATCTGTCTCCCATGCGGATACGGATATACATAAACACAATTGGATAAAGCTCAGGATCCGATGATTTCCTGAGAAGAGTATCTACAATATCCATATCGAAATATCCTTCTCTCTTCATCTCTGTCTTGTCAATATCCCTGTTTCTGAGTTCCTCCTCATATTGGTCTGTCAGTCTTTCATATTCGTCAAATTTCTCATTGCGCTCTGCAAGATCTGTCTGCAGGGCAATAACTTTACGGCCCTCATGCCCAACTCTTCCAGCGAATTCTATAAGTATGCAGCCAAACACAAGAATAGTTGCTGTCAGCGCAATGATGATATAAAATTCCATGCTGTATACACCATATTTTTCAAGTACATAATCCGTATCTGCAAATATTCCGCATGTATACTCTGATCCGGATATTTCATTTTCGCTCACAACACCGCCGAGGCTTTCCATGTAACTGTCAAACTCATCTATTGTTGATATATACTCCAGTGACCTCGTTGTATCTTCATCCTTCATATACACCACACCATCATTTTTTACAAGAAATCCCCATGTGGATCCTGATACAGGCACAGAATGACTTATAAAATCTGCCATTTCATCCTCATCCATCCCTTTCAATGTATCCGCAAGAAGCTGGACAGTCTGTGCCTGATTATCTTTATATGCCTGTATAATATTATTTCTGTTATCTGGAATATGATATGTAAAATACACCACCTCCAGCACGATCGTTACGATCACAAATACCAAAGCTGCTGCCAGTCTTCCCTTATATGTCTTTTTTCTGGTATTGTCATTTCTTTTATCAGCATGTTTGTTCATTATCTGGTCTCCTCATGTCCACCGCCAAACTCATTGTCCTGATAGTTTACAAATCTGCGAGCCTTCTCAATCCCTCGCATAAGCCATAAAAAATCACTTTTTACTATTCCCACAGCTGTATCTCTTTCCTCAGTAAAATTTCTCATCTTCCAACTGCCCTTTGACTTCATGGAATTTATTATTCCTGCAAATCTGAACCAGAACACCACAAAATTGTACAGCGGCAGCAAGAATACAAGATACCATTTTCTCATGTAATATCTTCTGAGTTTTTTGAACGGTTTTAAAAATAGGCTAATGCATATATATAGAAGAGCTGTGGTAAACACATACAGAATATACATGATTATAACCGACTGTATGATGAGACTAAACGGATAATTGACAAATCCCAGGCATATGAGCGCAAAATACCATATCATTCTCGGAAACGCAAACGTGTGGTCAAACATCACAAGTCGTACTATAAAATCAGAGAAAAATCCTCTCACCACATGCATACGGTTCTTCATGAACATATGCACAACTTCTATCTCACCGCGCTGCCATCTCTGCCTCTGTATATACAGTCTGTTCATATCCTCTATTGGATCAACATAAAATATAGCTTCACTGCAAAGAACCACCTTGTCACCAAGTACATCCCTTATCTGAAAAGTTACATGGGTATCTTCACACACTGTATCCGTATTGTACATATTTGTTCTCATGATAGTTGATCGACGGAATGCAGAAAATGCACCCGAAAGAGTAAATATATTATTGAATTCAGACTGAAAGTTTCTTCCTGCCAGAAAAGCCTGGCAATATTCAAAGAATTCCAGCTTTCTCAGCAGCCTGAGTCCGAATTTGTCTGTTTCATCGATCATCTCAGGATTTGTCATGATCGTACCAGTCATGCAGTCAATATCTGGATTTTTTTCAAATTTCGTCACCATATTCCTGATCGCATCTCTCTGGAGTACACCATCACTGTCTATGTGTATGACATATTTGCCAAAACTGTTGAACAACCCAAGATTAAGAGCCTTTGATTTACCCTGTTTTGAATTCACCCAGTTCATAGTAAGTTCCGGGAATTCCTCCTGACACTCACAGAAAACTTCGAAACTTCTATCCGTACTCATGTTGTTGACAACAAGTATATATATCTTGTCATTTGGATAATTTGAATCATTTATTGAACTAATGCATCTTCTGAGACTGTGTTCCTGATTATATACTGGAATTATCAATGTTATTTCAGGAGAAAAATCCACAGTTTTTTCTTTTCGTGACACTATCTTCTTTTTTATCAGTATCACGAAATTCCCTATAGTAGGAATGATCTCCATAACTACAGGAATAATAACCCAGGCAGCCCAGAATATTATAGAACTATGGAATATCTGCGTTATGAACGTCAAATTTAAAACCTCCCACTTTCTGCCTGATTATCTGAGACTTTGTAAATACAAAGAAATACAATGCAACTGTACATGCATAGAACACAAGACGGCCGATTATAGTGTGTGCCATAAAATAAGCACTTCCTCCGAACACATAAATTATCAGACAAATAATAAATATCCTCAAAACATTTGATGCAAATATCACCGCAGTTCCGGTAACACTTAGAACTATCTTCTCATATGTGTGGTACAACGGAAAGAACCATAAAAGTGCCAAAAATGCCAATATCTCTATGATTCCTGAGCATTCATAATCTATATACATAGAAAGATTGGTATCTCCTGTAGAAATAAATATTATATTCTTATTGAAATAAGCCTCATATATCCCTGTCATGTCTCCAAACATTCCGGCAACGGCTGATACCGCTTTCTGCAGAGGTGCCAAAATTATTGGTTCAACAATTATCAGCATGTATATGAAGAATCCAACACTTCCCACTATGAAATACCAGAAATCCAATTTTCCACGCTTCAGGACAGTAAGCACATATAACCACAATACAAATGATATTATCAATATCATGTTCATAAACTATATTCTTTCCTTTTTCTTTCTTCTAAATGCACACACACCACCGGTTGCAAGAGCCATCGCCATAGCGGTCCCTGCCCATGGACCTGTAGGAGTTCCTGTGATGGTAACACCCTGGGCACCGATGTTCGGATTTGAAACTGTGATAGTTGCCCCCTGGTCTATATTTATGCCAAGATAAGCCGCTAATTTGTCCAGTGAAATGGAGAACTCTATCTCATCGCCCTTACCGGTCTCCGTATGGGCCGAATCATACACTGTAAACGCCACATCACCATCTATATCTGTGTAATAACCTGCAAACACGCCAAAATTCCTGTATATACCCTCACCAAGTCCATACATCTGTCCAGACCAGTTTATAGAACCATCCGCATTCACCGGCAGAATATTGAGCACGCATTCTTTTCCATCAACTACGATTTTCCAAAACTGGAACTGCATCTGCGATGTATACAGATCATTCATTGAAAAATGCACATACAGCCTTCCATTTTCCACTGCCAGCTGTCCTTTGTGTACTGAATATCCATTGTTACTGCTGTATGTTATATCTGATGCTGGGTACTGGCTCCATTCCCCATAATATCCATCGATAACAAGTCCGGTTGTGACCGGTCCCTCTACTGCTTTTGCTGTGGCATCTGTCTGTGTGGCAACATCACCATTGGCAAAAGCCTGGTATCCTGCAAACGGAAAAACTGTTAAAATAACAATCATACTGATCGATATAACTTTTCTTCTCAACCATCTTTTATCTCTTGTACCATTCTTCATAATCATCACGCCTTATCCCTGTAGTATTTCTGTCAAATCTTTTATCATTATATATAGATGTACTATTTTCAGCTCATCCCTGTCATACCTTCAAGTCTTAATATATCATAAAATATTTTTTGATAATTCCTTCCGCTTTCATTCATGTTCATCGTTGGCAGCAGAAGCCGGTCTGACACCTGGTATACACACAGAGGATTCTCAGAAATATCGAGCTGATAAAGCTCCATACTGTTTTTTTCCAACATATGTCTGAGCTCCTCATAGAAATAATCTCCTATAGTTTCTAGTGTATTCTCACATCCTGCAAACTCCGGAAGTTCATTCAGGTATTTTCCCCTGTATCTGTATATAAATGATGATATGATTGCTTCCAACTTGAAAAATGGAATCTCTTCATCCTTGTCTTTCATACCTATATAAGTCACCACTGTAAATGAATGTCCGTGGATCTTTGATACATCACCGTTAAAACTGTGTTTTGCATTAAAATACGTTCTGTATATATAGTAATTAAACAATCATATTCCTCCATATGACAAATATATGCTTAATAAAACTGGTTCTTATCGACCTAAATTATAAGTACATAACTGTGATATATCAATGATGAAAAATTGCCAAAATCATGGACAATTTATGAACATTTTGTAACTTTTTGTATAAACAGTAGTATACAATCGTTTGCGCTGTTCACATTTCTTTGCCTTTTTGATCGTTATTGATTGAATAGTCACCAAATCCTTCAAATAATCACAAAATAAAAAGATCCCATCCGTATTGAATGAGATCTTTCTTATCGTTTATCTGATATATTTTAACTTCTATCTATTGAACTGTTAAATAAATATACACAGCCCGTTGGTTATTCTATGCTTCAAGAAGCTTCTGGACACTTACAAGCTTTACGCAGAGAACAAATATCTCTGTTGCCTGCTGCATCTCCTCAGGTGTAGGGAATGAAGGTGCGATTCTGATGTTGCTGTCCTTTGGATCGTTATGATATGGGAATGTTGCGCCAGCTCCTGTGAGGATAACTCCTGCCTCCTTGCACTTTGCAACTATAGCCTTTGCACAGCCCTCCATAGCATCAAATGATATGAAGTATCCGCCGAGAGGCTTGATCCATGAACCGATTCCAAGTCCATCAAGCTCCTCCTCAAGAACTTTCAGAGTAGCCTCAAACTTTGGTCTCATGAAATCAGCATGCTTCTTCATATGCTCCTTGAGTCCATCAAGGTTCTTGAAGTATCTTGCATGTCTGAGCTGATTTACCTTATCATTACCTATAGTCTGTATTGTATAATGCTTCTTGGCATCCTCAAGGTTCGCATGTGATGTCGCCATCGCTGAAACTCCTGAACCAGGAAAACTGACCTTTGATGTTGATGCAAATTCAAATACCATATCAGGGTTGCCTGCTTTCTCACACTCCCCGATGATATCAAGTATCTCCACCTGATTGTCCTCATACAGATGATGGATGACATACGCATTATCCCAGAAGATCCTGAAGTCCTTAGCCGCTGGCTTAAGATTTGCAAATCTTCTTACCGTCTCATCACTATAGCAGATACCCTGTGGATTTGAGTACTTTGGCACGCACCATATACCCTTTACAGTTGGATCTGAATTTACAAGCTCTTCAACCATATCCATGTCAGGACCTGTCTCTGACATAGGTATGTTGATCATCTCTATTCCGAAATGCTCTGTGATAGCAAAATGTCTGTCATATCCTGGAACTGGGCAGAGAAACTTTACCTTGTCAAGCTTGCACCAAGGTATCTCTCCCATTATTCCATGTGTATATGCTCTTGATACAGTGTCAAACATAAGAGTAAGACTCGCATTACCACCAATAAAGATATGATCCTCAGTGGTTCCCATCATCTCAGCCATAAGTCTCTTGACTTCTGGAATTCCATCAAGGCACCCATAGTTTCTGCAGTCTATGCCACACTCTGACTTCATATCTGAATCACTGTTGATAACATCCATAAGACCAACAGATACTCCAAGCTGGGTTGGTGATGGCTTTCCTCTTGACATATCAAGGTTCAGGCCAAGAGCCTTCTTCTCCTCATATGCCGCAAGCAGCTGCTCTCTAAGTTCCATTAACTCTTCTCTTGATAATTCACTGTACGCTTTCATAAAAGTCTCCCTTGCTACCTAACAATGTTATAGTTATATGTCCGGGTTGTACGTCAAAACATTCTAAATTAATAGTCAGTCGTAACGTTCAACCCTTGTATCATATAATTTATTTCTCCGGTTGTCTAGACCTTATTCGCATAAGTTTGCAGTATTTTGCAATTTTTGGTTGAAAAATCTAAGTCCAAGCATTAAATCCAGCTATATTTTCGTCAAAATTACGTCTTTGACTTTTTATTTTCAAGTTAGTCAACCTTAGGAAGTGTTGCAAAGCTCTTGGCAAGCTCCTCGTCAGTAGGGATATAATCTGTCATCTCACCATCATTATACTTCTGGTATGCCACCATATCAAAGTAGCCTGTTCCGGTGAGACCAAATACTATGTTCTTCTCCTCACCTGTCTCCTTGCACTTAAGTGCCTCATCTATAGCCACCTTTATGGCATGGCTGCTCTCCGGAGCAGGGAGTATTCCCTCAACTCTTGCGAACATCTCAGCAGCCTTGAACACCTCTGTCTGTTCCACACTTCTAGCCGTTATGATTCCGTCATCATAGAGCTGTGAAACTATAGAGCTCATGCCGTGATAACGAAGTCCTCCGGCATGATTGGCCGATGGTATGAATCCGCTTCCGAGTGTATACATCTTGGCAAGTGGACATATCTTACCTGTATCGCAATAGTCATATGCATATCTTCCTCTTGTAAGGCTTGGACATGATGCTGGTTCAACTGCTATTATCTCATAGTCAGCCTCGCCTCTGAGGATCTCTCCTGCAAATGGTGATATGAGTCCTCCAAGGTTTGATCCGCCGCCTGCACAGCCTATGATCGTGTCTGCCTTGATTCCGTATTTGTCAAGGGCAGCCTTTGTCTCAAGGCCGATAACGGTCTGATGGATGAGTACCTGTGACAGCACTGAGCCGAGTACATATCGGTATCCTTCCTGTGTTGTGGCAGCCTCCACAGCCTCTGAAATCGCGCATCCAAGACTTCCTGTTGTACCTGGGAATTCTGCATTTATCTTACGTCCAACCTCTGTTTTCATGGATGGTGATGGTGTTACCTGTGCTCCATATGTACGCATAACCTCTCTTCTGAACGGCTTCTGCTCATATGATACCTTTACCATATATACCTGACAGTCAAGATCAAAATATGAACACGCCATGGAGAGTGCTGTTCCCCACTGTCCTGCTCCTGTCTCCGTAGTTACACCCTTAAGGCCCTGCTTCTTGGCATAGTATGCCTGAGCTATAGCCGAGTTAAGCTTGTGGCTTCCTGATATATTGTTTCCCTCGAACTTGTAATAGATGTGTGCCGGAGTTCCGAGTTTCTTCTCAAGGCAGTATGCTCTTACAAGTGGTGCCGGACGGTACATCTTATAGAATTCTCTGATCTCCTCAGGAATGTCAAAATAAGGTGTTGTCTCATCAAGTTCCTGCTTTGCAAGCTCTGTACAAAATATAGGAGAAAGCTCCTCAACTGTAATCGGCTTAAGTGTTGCAGGGTTCAGTATCGGTGCAGGCTTGTTCTTCATGTCGGCGCGCACGTTGTACCACTGCTTCGGCATCTCGCTCTCTTCAAGATAGATCTTGTAAGGTATCTCTCTGTTCATAAATTACTCTCCTTTTTCTTCTATATATTTATATTTTTCAATCCTTTGTGCAATAATATTTGAATATGTCATTTACTTGGATGGAATCATGGATGCTATCTCAGCGGCAAGCTGTGACTTCGGCATTGTCTGAAGTGTAATTCTTCCAGGGCCTGTGACAACCGTGTTGAAGAAGCCCTCTCCTCCAAAGAACATATTCATAGCACCGCCCTTGACCGTCTCCGCATTGAGTGAACAGGTGGCATCCATCATTGCAAGATATCCCGTGTCGATAACCATCTGCTGTCCCGGTGCAAGCATATAATCCACAACAGAACCATCTATTTCCAGAAAAACTAATCCCTGGCCTGTGATCTTCTGCATTATAAAACCTTCTCCTCCGAAGAATCCTCCGGCTATCTTCTTCTGAAAAGCTATCTCCAGATTAACCCCTGGTGTAGACGCAAGATATGCTGACTTCTGACAAATAATCTCTCTTCCGGGTGCGATCTCCACCGCCATGATGTTGCCAACAAAACTAGAACCAAATGCTATCATTCCCGGACCGCCCTGAGCAGTATATGTATTTCGGAACATTGATTCGCCGGATATGGCTCTGGTGAACATCTTGCCTACTCCGCCACCTGATGTCTGCATCTGCATATT
>JAQYAS010000050.1 GCA_029338615.1 Clostridiales bacterium | reverse complement strand
GGAAGATATAGAGATAATATGTGTGGACGATGGATCAAAGGATAATTCTCTAAGTATAATAAAAGAGTATAGCAGGAAAGACAGCAGGATCAAGGTGATCGAAGAAGCCAATGCCGGTGGAGGAGCAGCAAGAAACAGAGGTATGAGGGAAGCCACGGGAAAGTATATACTGTTTTTGGACTGTGATGATTTCTTTGAACCGAATATGCTGGAAGAAGCCTATGTTGCAGCTGAACGAGACAACGCAGAAATTGTTGTGTATAAGTCGGATCAGTACAATATGGACACTCAGGAGTATGTATATGAAAACTGGGCTATGCTGGAGTGGGCACTGCCTCCATATGAGCCGTTTAGCTACAGACAGATATCTACAAATATCTTCAAGGCATTTGTGGGCTGGGCATGGGATAAATTGTATCTCAGGGAATTTGTAATGAAAAACAAATTGCAGTTCCAGGAACAGCGTACGACAAATGATGCATTGTTTGTGTTCAGTGCGCTGGTTTTGGCCAAGAGGATTTCAACCGTAAAAAAGGTACTTATACATAGAAGAGTTGATACGGCAGGATCTTTGTCCAAGACGAGAGAAAAGTCATGGGATAATTTCTATCATATGCTTCTTGCAGTCAGGGAGATGCTCAGGGAGCACGGACTGTATGTTGAACTGGAAAAAGATTATATCAATTACGCATTGCATTTCTGCCTTTGGAATTACAATACCCTGGCAGAACCGACAAAGACAAAACTCAGGAATATTCTGATACGTGAGTGGTATGACGAACTTGGAATAACAGATAAGCCACAGAAATATTTCTATGATCAGTATGAATATGGACAGTACCAGGACATGTTGAAACTGGGTGCAGAATAAATACAAGTAAAAAGGATAATAACTTTAGAAAGTGACAAAAGGGCTTTTTTGTATTGAAAATATGTGCAGATAAAGCGTATAATAGGAACAAATTTTTGATGGAGGTAAATTAGATGTTCAGTTTTGATGAGATTACAAAGGTAGATCCTGAAGTTGCGGCAGCTATGACTGATGAATTTAATAGACAGAATAATAATCTGGAGTTGATCGCTTCGGAGAATATTGTATCAAAGGCAGTTATGGCGGCTATGGGAAGCCATCTTACCAATAAGTATGCAGAGGGTTATCCTGGCAAGAGATATTATGGTGGATGCCAGTATGTCGATGTTGTAGAGGATCTTGCAAGGGAGAGGGCAAAGGAGTTATTTGGATGTGAATATGTAAATGTACAGCCACATTCGGGAGCACAGGCTAATATGGCGGTGTTCTTTGCTATTCTCAATCCTGGGGATACATTTATGGGTATGAATCTTGACCATGGCGGACATCTGACACATGGATCACCTGTTAACATGTCTGGAAAGTATTTCCACTGTGTTCCTTACGGTGTAAATGATGATGGTTTTATAGATTATGACAAGGTTCTGGAGATTGCAAAGGAGTGCAAGCCAAAGCTTATTGTGGCAGGTGCCTCAGCATATGCCAGAGCGATAGATTTCAAGAGATTCAGAGAGATTGCTGATGAGGTTGGAGCATATCTGATGGTAGATATGGCTCATATAGCGGGCCTTGTGGCAGCAGGACTTCACATGAGTCCAATCCCATATGCTCATGTTACAACAACAACAACCCATAAGACACTTCGTGGTCCAAGAGGTGGTATGATAATGTGCAGTAACGAGATAAACGAGAAGTTCAACTTCAATAAGTCTGTATTCCCTGGAATTCAGGGCGGACCTCTCATGCATGTTATAGCAGGAAAGGCTGTATGTTTTAAGGAAGCACTTACACCTGAGTTTAAGGCATATCAGCAGCAGGTAGTGAAGAATGCAGCAGCTCTTGCAGATGCACTTATGGCAAGAGGATTTGACATTGTATCAGGTGGTACAGATAACCATCTTATGCTCATGGATCTCAAGAGACTTGGACTTACAGGTAAGGAAGTTGAGAAACTTCTTGATGAAGTTCATATTACAGCTAACAAGAATACTGTACCAAATGATCCAAAATCACCATTCGTTACAAGTGGTATAAGACTTGGAACCCCTGCAGTGACCACAAGGGGCGCAAATGAGGCAGATATGGAGATCATAGCTGATGCCATTAAGGCAGCAGTTCTTTACAGTGATAAGGATAAGGCAGCAGCTCTGGTAAAGAGCATTGTTGAAAAGTATCCTCTCTATGCATAATATAAGATAATAACAAAATAAAGTGAGTGACCTGGATAAAATGTCTGTGGTCACTCTTTTTTTGTGTGGAAAGCAGGAACAACAGGAAGATATATATATGAGATACCATGCATTATAGGTGAATAATTCATAAATATAATTGAATATGCTATTGATTTTTGGTAAAATTCTATATAAATAGGGTCATTGTATGCTTGGGCAACTAATAGGGCTGCCATGGCAGCTCTATTAGTAAGATGACTATATAAAGCGAAAGGCGGGAGTGGTTTATGAGAAGAAGTAACACGACAAGAATTGTTGCGTTTATCATGGCGTTCATTATGGCTTTGTCCGTGGTGTTCCAAAGTGATATGGCAATAGGCGGTTTGGCCAATGTTCTGGCGGCCGTATCTGATGCATCACAGGGGGGTGCAGGAGAATATGGGATTGCAACGCAGTCAGATGCTGCAGAGCTTAATACTGCGCAGCTGGCAGACGGGGAGATCAATCTGAATACCGATGGGTATGAGGTTTATGTGGACCCGGATGCAGAGAATGTATATGCAGAGGGAAAAGCGGTTGAACCTTATATATATGTGGTAAAGACTGACACAGAAGATTATCTGGACGAAGAAAAGTACAGTGTTGCATACAGCAATAATACTGAAGTGGGAACCGCCATTGTGACGGTCAGTGGTAACAGTGATGCCGGTTGTACAGGAACAATAACGGGAACGTTTACTATTGAACCAATGCGTATATCGCGTGAAGTACTTTTTTACATGGATGGTACTGAGGATGCCAACAAATATTATAATAATAAGAATAAATATTATACATATACAACGGGCGGTGTATGTCCGACTATATATGTAAGAGTATCGCCCAATGGGAAATTTTTGACCGAGAATGTGGACTATTCTGTTATATACCACAATGCTGGCAGCGCAGGGTCAGCGTTTGGTGAAGATCCAGCAAGTAGTATATCAGCTCAGATCCAAAGCCTTAACAAAAATTATGTCATGGGTGACAATGGAAGTTTCTATGCATTCTATGGAATAAAGGCAGCTAACATGGCTGATCAAAAGATTCAGGTGGCAGGAGAGACACAGCCTTATACAGGAAAGAAAGTAAAACCAGAGATAATCGTATACGATGCACAGACCGGATTACAGCTGGACGGGCCTGGAACAAAGGATCCTGAATACACTGTCGAATATGATGAGAATAACTGTACAGAGCCAGGCGTAAAGACAGCAACTGTCAAAGGCGTTGATGGAAGATATAGTGGAAGTGTTGAGGTTACCTATACCATACTTGAGAAAGGCACAGATGTAAAGAATATCAGTGATGCCAGAGTGACATTTGCTGATGAGCTTACCTATAATGGACAGGCTCAGGAGCCGGAGCCTATCGTTACTTACAAAGGGGCTGTACTTAAGAAGAATGTAGATTACAAGATAGGTGGATATAGCAACAACACAAATGCAACTACAACGACATCAAAGGGACATGTAATAATAACCGGTTGCGGAGATTATTCAGGAAGCTATATTGCTGATTTCAATATTGCCCGCAGGGATATTAGTGGTTCAGGTTTCTCATATACTGCGAGTGATGCGGTATATAAAACCACGAACAATGATCCGTCGTGGAGCGGGATAAGTGTTACGGTTACTGATTCCGGATTAAATAAAACCCTTTTGGGAAATGGAAAAGAATACTCATTAGACTTTAAAGAGTACTATGCTCTCAATGAATATTCAGTTGGAACATATCCATTCAAGATCAAGGGTACAGGAAACTATACCGGTACACTGGCAGGTGAGTTCAAGATAGTGCCTGCAGATTTGGCAGATGCAGTAATTGAGGTTGACCCTGTGGAGTATACGGGAAGTGAAGTTAAGCCGGATAAGATAACGGTAACATACAACGGAACTACTCTTGTGGAGAAGACGGATTATGAGATAACAGGATATGATAACAATGTATCTATAGGTGAAAATGCCAAAGTCATAATAAAGGGACTCGGTAATTATACAGGTACAGCGACTGGAATATTTACGATCAAATCAGACAGCATCAAGAATATTAGTTCTGTAAATGTACAGATGCCATCTATAATCACTTATACAGGCAAGCAGATAAAGCCTGAGGCAGTACTTACAGATGGCGATTACACTCTGGTAGATGGCAAGGATTACATAGTAACATATGGAAGTAATAAGCTTCCAAGTGAGACTGGTGAGGTTACTTTCACCGGAGCAGGCAGCTATATTGGCAGCAAGAAGCTTACATTCAATATTGATAGAAAACTTATAAGTGATGACGATGTGATATGCACATATAAAGATACATATGATTACACTGGAAGCGAGATTAAACCTGAGGTAAAACTCACATATAACGGAATAGACCTCGTGGAAGGTGTTGATTATAATTTCCTGAGATATCCAAAAGAGGTAACAGGAGACACTGGTATTAAGGTTACTATAAGTTCTAACACTGCAACTTGTTTTATTGGCTCCAGGGATATCTATGTTAATGTAGTGGCCCCTACAGGAGATATGGCAGGCCTTGATTATGCAGATATACCTGACCTTACATACACCGGAAGTGAGATAAAACCAGTGCTTTCAATTAAGAATGGGGATTACTCATTAAAGGAGGGTATAGATTATGAGGTGACCGAGAGAACAAACAATATAGATGTAGGAACCTCAACAATCAAGATAGAAGGAAAAGGCTCGTACAGCGGAAATAAGATTCTGCAGTTCAATATAGTTCCAAAGGATATAAATGATTGCACTATGAGTAATATCGGCGACTTTACCTATATGATGGGTAATGCGATATGCCCGGCAGTTAAGCTTATGAATGGAAACAATGAGCTGGAACAGGATACGGATTATGAAGCAAAATATGAAAACAATATCAATGTCACCACAACAGATAAAGCAAAAATCACAATTACAGCACTGAGTTCAAATTATACAGGAGAGAAGGTTGTTTATTTTAATATCAAGCCACTTACTATTGAAAAGAACACCAATGGATTCAGTATGACCAATGTGACGGCTGACAGAGAGTATACAGGTTCCAGGATCACTCCTGCTGTCGAAGTTCTGCAAGAGGGACAGGCTCTGATCCTTGATAAGGACTATACTGTTACATACGGCGAGAATACCAATGTGGGAGATGTGGCAAGTGTAACTGTAACAGGTATAGGTAATTTCGATGGTTCTGTTGATATGAAGTTTAATATCACAAAGAAGACGCTCACACTTTCTATGGTTTCTGATATACCAAATCAGAAATACACAGGAGATCCGATCGAACCGGAAGTTACTGTTACCCACGGATCAATAGTTCTGGTCGAAGGAACAGATTATGAACTGGCATATACCAACAATACAGACATAGGAACGGCTACGGCATATGTAAAGTCGATTGGAAGCAATTATACCGGAGAGGTAAAGAAGACATTTGTAATATCAGATAATGTGGTAGATTTCACCGGTAGTGACAAGCTTGTAGTGACAGGCCTTAAGGATCAGGTATATGATTTTGGCAATCCGATAAAGCCGGAGGTCACAGTGACATATGATGGAACTGCACTTGTAAGTGGAAAGGATTACACATGTACTTACAACAACAATAGGTCAGCTGGTGTAGCTACCCTCAATGTACTGGGTAAGGGAATATACGGTGGTAAGAAATCATACACCTTCAATATAGCTAAGTATGATATATCAAAGGATTCACTGGTTCTTGAAAAGAACAGCTATGAATATACAGGTAAGGAAATTACACCTGCTCCAAAAGCTATAAATGTTGGAGGTACAGATAAGAGTGTCAATTTCTCTGAATTCGATATAACATACGCAAATAATGAGAGTGTTGGAGATGGAACCGTAAATATTGCAGCCAAGGCTGTTGGAAACTTCACAGGAAAACTGAGTGCAGTCTTCCAGATAACGAAGCAGGATATAAGTGAAGCTGAGATTAGGGTGTCCGATGTTGAGTATAATGGAAAGGCACAGACCCCTGAAGTCGCGGTAATATTAAAAGATGGATCAGAACTTCCAAAGGCCAGCTATGAAGTTGCATATTCTGATAATACAGAGATTGGAACCGCAACGGTAACAGTTACAGCAAGTGGCAGTTATACAGGAACACTGACAGGTCACTTCAGAATATCAGCATATGACATTTCAAAGGCATCAGCATCAGAGATATCTGATCAGACATATACAGGATCTGCAATCAAACCGACAGTAGAACTTACATACGATGGTAAGGTACTCACTGCTGGTGTTGATTATGAGATCACAGGATATACAAACAATACAAATGCAAGCTCCGGAGATAAGAAGGCAGAGATATCTATTGCAGGTAAAGGTGCATATGCCGGAGTTAAGACTGTAGAATTTGCAATAATTCCTAAGGATATAGCAAAGTGTACGATATCGGAGATTGCAGATCAGGAATGGACAGGAAAGGCGGTTGAGCCTGCACTCACAATATCAGGGCTTGTAAAAGACGTTGATTACACAGTGACATATACGGATAACGTGGATGTTACAGATAAGGCTCAGGCAACAGTAACAGGTATTGGCAATTATACAGGCAGTACAACGATTTATTTCACAATTAAACAGAGCGTGAAGGATATATCGGCTGCAGTTGTATCTGACATAGCTGCACAGGAATATACAGGTGGACAGATAACTCCTGATGTAACAGTTACATATTCCGGAACGGCGCTGGTCTACGGTGTTGATTATACCGTTACCTATGAGAACAATATAAATGTCACAAGTGCTGCAAAGAAGGCAGCAGCTGTGATAAAGGGTAAGGGTGGTTACACCAGTCAGATCAGAAGCGAATTTGAGATCACACCAAAGAATATATCCAAGTGCAGTGTGGATTCTATAAGTGGACAGATTTATACAGGATCTGCAATAACTCCGGATGTCACGGTACATGATGGAGACAGAGTGCTTGAGAAGAATACGGATTATACAGTTAGCTATAGCAATAATACAGACGCAACTACAACAGCTAAGGCAGTTGTAACTGGAAATGGAAATTATACTGGAACACAGGAAGTTCAGTTTGTGATCGCCAAGGAAGTTGTTGATATTTCAAAAGCGGTTATAAGCGACATTGCTGATCAGTATTACAACTTTGGCGAGGAGCTCATTCCTGATGTTACGGTTACATTGAATGGAAAAGTACTTACAAAGGGAACAGATTATACTGTTACATATTCTGGAAATAAAAATGAGGGAACCGCAACAGTGACTGTTAACGGTATCAATCAGAGTAAGGGAAAGATAGAAAAGACATTCAAGATTCTGCCTATTGATATATCCACCGCACAGATATCATTGAGCAGCGATACATATCCATATACGGGAAGTGCGGTTACTGCGAAAGTTATAGGAATAACAGTAGACAGGGCAGGCAAGAAGGTAGAGCTGACAGATCTGAGTACATTTGAGATCACATGCACAGATAATATCAATGTAGGAAAAGCAACTGTAACTGTGAGTGCAATTGAGAAGTCAGGATTTACAGGAAGTGCAAGCAGGAACTACACTATAGCGGCAAATGATATAAGCAGTGCTGTGGTTACTCTTGACAGTGGTGTATATGTGTATACAGGAAAGGCAATTGAGCCTGCCTGCAAGGTAACTCTTGGTGGAGCAGATCTTATAGAGGGAACTGATTATAAAGTAACATATGAGAATAATATCAATGTTACTGATTCCGCAAAACTTAATGTGCAGGGACTTGGCAGTTATTCAGGAACTGTTACAAAGAAGTTTGTGATAGCTGCAAATAGCATTGCCAGCGCAAAAGTTACTGCGGAAGCAGCTGAATATACAGGAAAGGCAATAACTCCAGCTGTGACAGTTGTTCTGGATGGACAGACTCTTGAGAAGGGTAAGGATTATACACTAAGCTATACAGACAATATAAATGTGACGAGTGACGCAAAGAAGGCTCATGTCACAGTAACAGGTACTGGCAATTATGCAGGAACAGTCAACGGACAGTTTGACATTACACCAATGAGTGTAGTCAAGCTTACAATTGAAGATGTTGCAGATCAGACCTACACAGGACAGAGCGTAAAACCGGCACTCGTAGTAAAGAACGGAGATACAATTCTTACTGCAGGTGTTGACTATAATATTACCTATGAGGATAACGATGTTGTAACTGAAAAGGCAAAAGCAGTATTGGAAGGACGTGGAAATTATACAGGAACAGTTAGCAAGATATTTGCGATCAAGGCAGCAGATATCAGCAAAGCAGATATAAGCGGAATACAGGATTCTGTAGTGTATACGGGATCGGCGATCGAGATGTCAGGGCTTGTGGTTGAACTGAATGACAATACGCTTGTTCAGGGAACAGATTATGATGTTGCTTATGAAAGCAATATAAATGTGACAACTGATAATGCTCCTGCATATGTGGTAATTACCGGAAAAAACAATTATTTCGGGACAATAAAGAGACAGTTTGCGGTAGTTGCAAAGAACATAACGAAGTGCAGTGTTGATCCGATAGGAGGCCAGATATACACAGGAGATGCAATAGAGCCTGATGTCGTGGTAAGAGATGGCGACAGAATACTTAAAGCGTTTGTTGATTATGATGTTGAATATAGTGACAATACAGAAGTGACAACTGCGGCGCAGGTGAAGATAACAGGAAAGGGTAACTATAAGGGATCTATAAGCACAACATTTACAATATCAAAAGATATAATTGATATATCGAATGCAGAGATCAGTGCGGTCCCTGACCAGTATTACAATTTCGGAGCAGAAATCAAGCCTGATGTGACAGTGGTTAACAATGGAAAAACGCTTGTCAGAAATGTTGATTATGAGATCGTGTACGGGAACAACGTAAACGAGGGAACAGCAGAAATACATGTTAAGGGTATCAATGCAAATACAGGATCGGTAAGTACAACATTCAAGATACTTCCGGTGGATATAAGCGATAGTGATGTATCACTGGATAATGCATCATATACATACACAGGAAATGAGATAAAGCCAGGCATCAAACTTCTTGTTGTAATGAGAGACTCACAGGATGTATCAGTAACCGCGATGGATTCATTTGATATAACATACAGTGATAATATCAATGCCGGAAATGGCAAAGTGATGATCGCTGCAAAGAAGGGCAGCGGATTCACAGGAACTGTGAATGTACCGTTTACTATATCACAGAGGGATCTTTCAAAAGCTGAGGTTACAGTAAAGAATGCAGCATATACAGGAACAGCAGTAACACCAGAGTATACGGTCGTTCTTGATGGAAAGAAACTGGCAGATATTAAGGACTTCACAGTTGTGTGCAGAAATAATATAAACGTAGGCAACAGTGCGGTGCTTACAATTACAGGTGCAGGTAATTACACCGGATCCTGTGTAGAGAACTTTGCTATATATGCAAAGGATATCAGCAGTGCGGTGGTTAAGGTTGAAAATGCAACTTATTCAGGTCTTGCACAGAAACCGGTTGTATCTGTAAAAATAGGTGAGACAACTCTTCAGAAGGATGTTGATTACACAGTTGCATATAGTAACAACATAAATGTTACATCTGATGGCTCAAAGGCTGTTGCAACAATACAGGGAACTGGCAATTATACAGGAACTCTGACAGCTACGTTTGAAATATCTGCTGCAGATATAAGTGCTGCGATCGTAAGCGAAGTAGATGCCCAGAGATATACAGGGGCTGAAGTGAAACCGGCAGTGGCAATTACACTTGGTGGCAGAACTCTCAAAGCAGGGGATGATTATACATTAGAGTATAAGAATAATGTAGAAGTTTCAGATGAGGCAGTTATAGTTATAACCGGAAAGGGTAATTATACAGGAACTGTAGAAAAGAAATTCTCCATATATAAAGTGTCAATCGAGAAGGCATATATTACAGGCATTGCAAGCAGTGTCGTATACACCGGTTCGGCTATAGAGTTCAGTAATCTTGCGGTATCAGTGGATGGCTCAGTGCTTGTAAAAGACAGAGACTATGTAGTTGAGTATTCAGACAATATAGCAGTTTCATCCAAGGCTGCGGTTAAGATAAGCGGTACAGGCGTATATGGCGGAGTAATAGTTAAGACATTTGCTATAACAGCAAAGAATACAAATGCATGCAGTGTTGATGCTATAAATGGACAGCAATATACAGGCAAGGCTGTTACACCTGCCGTTACAGTCCGTGATGGTGCGGTTGTTCTCAGTGAGGGTACTGATTACACGGTAGAATACAGCAACAATATAAATGTTACAACAAATGACAGCATGGCAACTGTGACAATAACCGGAAAGGGAAATTATACAGGAACCATAAGTGCTGAATTTGCAATCAGTAAAAACGTAACTGATATCTCCAAGGCTGTTATATCTAAAATTGAAGACCAGTATTACAACTTTGGAACTGAGCTCACGCCTGATGTAACTGTTACACTGAATGGAAAAACACTTACAAAGGGAACAGATTATGCTCTGGTATACGTTGATAATGTTATGGAAGGAACAGCATCTGTATACGTGAAGGGTATAAATAACAGTACAGGAACAGTATCAGCACACTTTGAGATATTGCCGGTGAATATAAGTGATGCAGTTATTGCAATTGATGCGGCTTCATATCTGTATACCGGAGAGGCTATACAACCGGAGATCAAATCAATTACAGTGAACAGAGCCGGTAAGAAGACAGAGATTACCAATTTTGATAATCTGAATATACGCTACACAGCAAATGTCGAGGTGGGCACAGGAATGATAACTGTGTTAGCGATAAGCGGACAGGGATTTGGCGGAAGTGTAAGCAGGAAATTTGCTATTGTAGGATCATCTGTAGAAAATGCAACAATAAAGATATCCGATGGAATATATACAGGAGAGCCTGTAATTCCGGATTATACGGTGATGCTTGGTGACAGGGTACTTGTAAATGGAATTGATTACAGCGCAGAGTTCAAGGATAATGTCAATGCTGGCGACAGTGCGGTTCTTACAGTAACAGGAATTAACAATTATACAGGAACTCAGACACAGACATTCAAGATTGCATCAAAAGATATCAAGACAGCAGAAGTTACAACAATTTCAGCCGTATACACAGGAGAAAAACTGACTCCTGAAGTTACAGTAAGATTGGATGGCGTAGTTCTTGTGAATGGAAAGGATTACACTGTAGATTACACAGACAATGTGAATGTTACGGCACCTGATAACAGAGCAAAGGTCAAGGTTACAGGTACTGGTAATTACAGTGGAACAATATCAGCTGAATTCGATATAACAGCACGCGATATAACTTTGGCTGAAATAAGTGATATAGGCGTTCAGAATTATACAGGAAAGCCGGTTACACCTGATGTCAAAGTTGTTGATGGTGCAAGACAGCTGAAGCAGGATGTAGATTATACAGTTACCTACAAGAACAACACAACCGTAACAGATACAGCATATGTGGTCATAACCGGAAAGGGCAATTATACCGGAACGGTTACCAGGGTATTTGCGATCAGTGGACTTGATATATCAGGTGCAAAGATATCTGGTATAAAGAACAGCGTTGTATATACAGGAAAAGAGATCACATTTGCAGGACTTCGCCTGGTATATGACGATGAAGTGCTTGTTCAGGGAACGGATTACACTGTATCATATGGCGACAATAAGAATGTGACAGACAAGGCAACTTTAAAGATCACAGGTAAAGGCAACTATTCAGGATCAGTGATCAAGAACTTTGCTATTACAGCGAAGAATATATCAGACAAGGACTGCCATGTGAATGAAATATCATCACAGATATATACCGGCAAGAAACTGGAACCGGATGTGGCAATAACATATGGTGATACTACCTTACTTGAGACGGTAGATTATGAAGTTACATACACCAATAATGTGGGACCTGCATCTACTGCTGATCCAGCTAAGGCTACTATCGTAGGTAAGGGAAATTATACTGGAACTGTTGAGATAGAATTTACTATCACAAAGAATCCAAAGAGCATAAGTTCTGCAAAGATAGATGATATCAACGATCAGATATTTGCAAAGGATTTCATAACACCGGATGTCAAGGTTACATATAATGGCGGAAGCCTTGTTCAGGGAACAGATTACAAGGTGTCATACGCAAATAATTACAATGCGGGAACTGCAACAGTATATGTTACAGGATATGGTGACTATATTGGATCAAAGACAACGACATTCAAGATCACAAAGAAGAGTGTTGACGGATTTGCAATTACACTTAATAAGGATAAGGCAACATACACAGGAAATGCTGTAAAGCCTGTTGTCGATAAGGTGGCAGATGCAGCTGGTGAGTGGGTGCTTGATGACGATGAACTTGCAGGATTTGTTGTCAAATATGCAGATAATATCAATGCGGGAACTGCAAAGATCACATTGGTTGCTGGCGGAAGCAGTAATTATACAGGCAGTATCACTGCAGAATACCAGATAGTGCCTGCTGCTATAGATAATGCAAATGTAAACGTAACTGATTATGAGTACACAGGAAGTGAGATCATTCCGGAAATAGAGCTGATCGTTAATGGAGTGATTCTTTCGGAATCGGATTATTCTGTAGATTATACAAAAAACATCAGTGCAGGAAGTGCCGAAATCACTGTAAAGGGTAAAGGCAATTATACAGGAACATGTAACAGTACATTTAATATAATTCCTAAGAGTATAAAGGCCTGTGAAGTAACATATAGTGATTCTGTAAACAGCCATGGTGTACCGGAAGTCACAGTGAAGGATGGAGATATTAAGCTTATACAGGATAAGGATTATGAGCTTGTCTACACTGTTGATGAGGAAACCGGAAGACAGGGTACAATAGTAATAACCGGAAAAGGTAATTACAAAGATTCATTAACAAGAGAAATATCTATCGAGCAGATAGATATATCCAATGCAAATGTAGGCGGAATAAAAGACATGGTATTCACTGGCGAGGCACTTACACAGAATGTGAGTGTGTCTGCAGGCGGTGTGGCACTTGTCAGAGGAAGAGACTATCAGCTGGATTATAAGAACAATATAAATGCGGGAACAGCAACAGTAATAATTACTGGTACTGGTGACTACATGGGAAGTATCAGAAAAACATTTGAAATAGCACCTGCAGATATCACTGAAACTGCTGTTATAACAGGCACAGAGGATGAGGTGACATGCGGCGGAGATGCATTTGAGTTCAGTGAGATCTCAGTAAAATGGAATGATATAATATTGAGGGATGGCGTAGATTACTCGATAACATATCAGGGTAATAGCAATCTTACAGTTAACAGTACAGGTCAGGCATCGTGTGTTGTGACATTTGCCGGGGATTATACAGGAAAGATTACAAAGCAGTTCAGGATCAGAGCTTTTGATCTGTCAAAGGCTACAGTGACCAATATTGCTGATCTGGGATATAATGGCAAACAGCTGACGCCTCGGCTTACAGTTAAGATAGGCGGAGGTGTAGTACCTTCCGCTAATTACAAGGTTGTTTACAGCAATAATGTGAATCCGGGTGTTGCCAAGATAACCATAACAGGACAGAATATTGTGTACGGAAGTAAACAGATCACATTTAACATACGTCCTGCAAAGGTGACAGGAATGAAATTGAAGTCAAGAACATCATCATCTGCAGTGATATCGTGGAATAAGGTTGCAGGTGCAAAGGCCTATAAGATTTATAAGAGCGTGGGATCTGGCAAGTATGTTCAGATAGGTGATGTGAAGACCAACAGCTTTAAGGTAACAAAACTTTCAGCGGGTACAAAATACAATATCAAGGTTCAGGCATATGTGACAGCCGGTAAGACTTTGTATGGTGATGCTGCTGTGTTGGGAGTGACAACCACTCCTGGGGCAGTTAAAAACCTCAAGGTTAAGTCAAGAACAGCAGCTTCTTTAACCATTACATGGTCAAAGGTGGCAAATGCCAGTGGATACATCGTATATAGATATTCTGGTGGCAAGTACAGAAAAGTAAAGACGATAAGCAATAAGAATACTGTAAAGTATATTGGTTCAAAGCTTAAGGCGGGAACAGAGTACAGATACAAAGTTGTTGCTTTCAAGAAGGATGGCAAGTCCATTGTGTCAAATTCCGGAGCTGCGATCAGAACTATCACGGCACCTAAGACTCCGGTTGTTACAGTTAAGGCATCGGCCAAAAAGGCTGCTGTAAGCTGGAAGAAGACGTCAGGAGTAAAGGGATATATAGTTTATATGTCCACAAGCAAGAAGGGTAAGTATAAGAAGGTTGCAACCCTGAAGAGTGCTTCAAAGGTAAAATATATCAAGAAGGGACTCAAGAAGGGAAAGACTTACTACTTTAAGGTGAGAACATATAAGGTATATAAAGGAAAGACGGTATACAGTTCATATTCAAAGGTAAAATCTGTAAAGGTTAAATAGTGAACAAAATATAAAGCGCCAGTCATTATCATTAAAAATGGTAATGACTGGCGTTTCTTTTTGGCTTGTGTGAGCCTGGCGGTTAGTCAATGTCTCCTGCTTAATTTATGATCGGGGCGAGAGAATGCTGATTGATCGCTGATCCAGAAAATTAAGAAATGAGTCAGCACACTCAATAACAAACGATTTCAGATCGGCATAAGGAAAAACAGAGGTAGTTAGTGCTGCTGTATGTTCATCATGCAAGGTAAAACTGGCAATGTCTCCGCCGAGTTTTACGTGATCATACATGCGGCATGGGATGATGCTGATATCGCAGCTCTTCAAATTCGGAATATATGGGTGCATATCTGAAAAGAACAAAGGGTTGGTTATGTCGTAATCTCCGTAGAAAAACCTGCTGCTGAAAAACTCAGAGAATGGGATGGTGCAGCCATTGGGCTGCATGCTGTTCTGAGTCATCCGTACATGGTGTATGTCATTAGCAATGGCTGTTTCGGTATCCGATAGACTTTCAAAATGGAAATATTTGGGCCAGAAATCTTTGACATAAGCGGCATCCATCATCAGATGAGAGATAATGCCCAGATCGGCAGCAGTCATCAGGTTTGTTGGATATGCGTCAATAACAGAATTTATATCAGGATATTTTGTTATGAGATCGTGCTGCCATTGGGGACGAAAGTGTGTCAATGATTTGTCTGAAACCGCATCAGGAATGATCGTACCGAGCAGAAAGTCATTGCAGATACCGGTATTGTCATCCGCAGACGGATCGAGTTTATTTATTATATAAGTACCTTCGCAAAGATGCATCATATAGCCTGGCATAGTAAGCCTCCAATAGTATAATAAAATATGACAAAGTGTACATCCAGCAAGCTTGAAATGTCAAGAATCTGAATAATTAATAAAAACAGTTTACTTGACTTATAAATTGATAGGCATTAAAGTCATAATGATGATTTAACATAAAAGTCCAAAGGAGGCGTAACTTGAACGACGAATATAAGAATGAACAAAATGATAAGAATAACGAAAGTAAAAATAATGGAAATAAAGGCAGAAACAGAAGTGTAATTGTGCTTTTGATAATATCTGTGATACTGACACTGCTCAGCTGGCGGGCATATGATAAGATTACAAATGGAACAAAGAAAGAAATCCCTTACAGCGGGTTTGTCGAGATGCTTGAAGCTGGTGAGGTGGAAAACGCAGACATATATGCCAAGAAGATAAAATTTACGACCAAGGAGACGGACGACAGCCTGGACAAAAATACTTATGTGACAGTGAGAATAAGTGATGACAAACTTGCTGACAGGCTGAGAACAGCACATGAAAAATATGCAACAACATATGAAGGCGTGGATGAAAGTGGTTCAGCTATGGTTGGCACCATATTGTCATATGTGGTAATGATAGCTGCGTTTTATCTGTTTCTCTCTCTTATAGCCAAGCGTGGTGGTATGATGGGCGTTGGAAAGTCCAATGCCAAAGTATATATGGAAAAGAAAACAGGAGTGACGTTTGACGATGTGGCAGGGGAGGATGAAGCAAAGGAATCTCTCACGGAGATGGTTGATTTCCTTCATAATCCCAAGAGATATCTTGAAATTGGTGCTAAACTTCCTAAGGGTGCTCTTCTTGTGGGACCTCCGGGAACAGGAAAGACACTGCTTGCAAAGGCTGTGGCAGGAGAGGCTAACGTTCCGTTTTTCTCTATGTCGGGTTCCAGCTTTGTGGAAATGTATGTGGGAGTTGGAGCATCCAGAGTGAGGGATCTGTTCAAACAGGCATCAGAGATGGCACCGTGTATTATATTTATAGATGAGATAGATGCGATAGGACAGAGCAGGGACAGTGTAAGAGGCGGTGATTCTGAACGTGAGCAGACTCTGAATCAGTTGCTGGCAGAGATGGATGGATTTGATACATCTAAGGGGATTGTTATACTGGCAGCCACAAACAGACCTGAGACACTGGACAAGGCGCTGCTCAGACCTGGAAGATTCGACCGCAGGGTCATAGTGGAAAAACCGGATCTGCAGGGGCGTATAGATACGCTGAGAGTTCACTCCAGAAATGTCAAGATGGATGAAACAGTTGATCTCAGAGAACTGGCGTTGGCAACTGCTGGTGCGGTTGGAGCAGATCTGGCAAATATAATAAATGAAGCGGCACTTACAGCTGTGCGAAATAGAAGAACTATGGTATCGCAGGCAGATCTTATAGGAGCTGTAGAACTTGTATTTGCGGGCAAAGAGAAAAAAGGAAAACTTCTGGGTGAGCAGGAGAAGAGAGTAGTTGCTTATCATGAGGTTGGGCATGCATTGCTTGTTGCTCTGCAAAAACATACAGAACCTGTTCAGAGGATAACTATTGTGCCAAGAACCATGGGATCTCTCGGATATGTATGGCAGGTGCCGGAGGAAGAAAAATACATGGAGACCAAGGCTGAACTGGAGGCAAATGTCATCACGACACTGGGCGGCCGTGCAGCGGAGGAGTTAAAGTTTGACTCTGTGACTACAGGGGCGGCAAATGATATAGAGCAGGCAACGAAAACGGTCAGGGCAATGATAACTATGTATGGCATGTCTGACAGATTTGGCCTTATGCAGCTGGAGGCTGTGCAGGGAAAATATCTCGACAGGAATGCTGTTCTGCAGTGCTCTGATAAAACAGCGGCTAAGGTGGATGAGGAAATAAAGAATCAGTTGAAGAAGGCGTATGAAGAGGCAAAAAGACTCCTGTCGCAGCATATGGAGGCTCTTGATAATATAGCCCAGTTCCTTATAGAGAAGGAATCCATAACAGGACAGGAGTTTATGGAAATATTCAACAGAGTTGAAAAGAAAACAGATAGTCTGGAAAACTAAATTTCCTGAAGTTCGTCCAATGTTTTGCCGTAAGAGGGAATGAACTGGCAGACAAAATCATTCACCTCAGGATAGACCTCAGACATCTGGGACACAGATGCAAGGATCGTGCTCATGGCGCTTGAGAATTCTGTGTTGCCAGAGCCGGTTTCCTCCATGCATTTGATGAGAGCGGACAGCTTATCTGCTGCTTTGACCAGTTTCCAGAGGTATATATCATTTTCGTTATTTTCGTCTTTAAAGAAAATATTTTCATAGGATGGTTTGAGATCATCAGGCAGCTTATCAATAAGGGTGTGGCAGGCAATATCCTCCACATCCTTAAATGCTGTTTTGAGTTTATTATTATAATATTTTACAGGCGTCGGCATATCGCCGGTGATGATCTCAGATGCATCATGGTAGAGCCCGATGAGAGCTGCACGTTCAGCATTCAGTGATTTGCCGTAACGTACATTTCCAATGACTGCCAGTGCGTGCGCTATCATACTGACCTCAAGACAGTGTTCACACAGGTTTTCTTCACGGCTGTTGCGCATCAGAGCCCATCTGTCTATATATTTCATTCTGGATATCAGTGCAAAAAAATTATATTCCATAATAAATACCTCTTTGTTTTCGTAATTTGGTTATATATCCGTATGTAAGATTAATCTGTGGATGACTTACTGTGGAAGAAATCGTACACCGCCTGGGCTGAAGCTTTGGTCATTCCTGATGGAATTTCAAGATCGGCCACGTTTGCGGATTTGATCTTATCAATATCTTTGAAGTATGCGAGTAATGCTTTCCTTCTTGCAGGACCGATCCCGTCTATGTCATCCAGAACAGAATGGATCTGGGATTTGCTTCGCAGGCTTCTGTGATATTCTATGGCGAAACGATGGGCTTCATCCTGAAGTCTTGTGATCATGTTGAAAGCCTGTGTCCCTGCGGGAAAATCTATCTCTCTGTTGTTGTAATACAGCCCCCTTGTCCTGTGGTGATCGTCCTTTACCATGCCACATACAGGTATGTTCAATCCAAGATTATCCAGCACCTCAAGTGCTATGTTAACCTGTCCCTTTCCACCATCCATCATAAGGACATCAGGATATATATTAAATCTTTCATCTGTGAACCGTCTGGTAAGCACTTCGCGCATACTGGCATAATCGTCTGGACCGTCAACAGTTTTTAATTTGAATTTTCTGTAATCATTTTTCCTGGCCCGCCCATTTTCAAAAACAACCATGGAGGCAACGGAGTGGTAACCGCTTATATGTGATATATCGAATGCCTCAAGTCTTCTGGCGGAAGGAACACCGATCAGTTCTGCCAGCTCGTTGGCGGCGCCTTCGGTGCGTTCTTTCTCTCGCTTTAATTTGTCTGCATCCTGATTCATAACAAGAAATGCGTTGTCTTTTGCAAGTTTCAAAAGCTTCTGTTTGTCTCCCTTTTGAGGAACTACGATGTGAACCTGACTCCCTCTTCTTGCGCTGAGATATTCTTCTATAACGGCAGAGTCGTCAATGGGCTGTTCGATGATTATCTCTTTTGGCAGATATGGCGTGGATGCGTAGTATTGTTTGATAAATGCCTCCATGATGGTGCTGTATTTCTCCGCATTTACGCCGCTCATGTGGTAATGTTCCCTTCCGATCATCTTACCTTCCCTCACAAAGAAAATGGATATGACGCACTCATTCCCAAGATCAGTAGCCATGGCTATTACATCGCGGTCATCCGCACTGGTATCACCGACCCTCTGCGTGGATTCTATATGATGTATACTTTTGATAAGATCACGTATTTCTCCCGCCTGTTCAAACTCCATCTGAGAAGCCAGATCTCTCATCTGACGCTCGAGATCTCTGACGATATGGCCGTGATTGCCGTTGAGGAAACTTATAGCCTCCTGAATGTGGTTGTTGTATGCCTCCTTTGATATGTATCCCTGGCATGGAGCATCGCACTGTTTTATCTGATGATAAAGACACGGCCTTTCAAGCCCCATATCCCGTGGAAGAACACGATTACAGCTCCTGATGTGATAGAGCTTTTTCAGAAGATCGATGATGTCTTTGACTGCCCTTGAGTTGGTGTATGGGCCGAAATATTTGCAGTGATCCCGCTTCATCTGGTGGCTGTAGAGAATACGGGGATAATCTTCATCGATGGTGATCTTTATATAAGGATATCCTTTGTCATCTGTCAGCATGGTGTTGTAATGCGGCCTGTGTTCTTTGATCAGATTACATTCCAGGACAAGTGCTTCTATTTCAGATGCACATACTATATATTCAAACCATGCAATGTGGGATACCATTTTTTGTATTTTAGGGGATTTTTTGTATCCGTCCTGAAAATATTGATGAACACGATTGTAAAGATCTATGGCTTTGCCGACATAGATTATATGATCCGCTGAATCGTGCATCAGGTATACTCCGGGAACATGGGGGAGCTTTTTTAATTCTTCTTCAAAATCAAACATAATTTTCACCTCAAAATCTTAGATTAGTATATCACCGGGATGGTAATGCTGTCATCTGGAAAAATGTTGCGGAGCAGAGCCTTTTTATTTTCACAATTGTATATGGGCTTCTTGACAATACAGAGCACGGATAAGTATAATTAATTCTACGGGCTGGACGGTACAGCCTCGATTTTTAAGAGAGGAAGATGACGCATTTGTAAGTCGTCACACAGAGGGTATGGTATATAGTGTTACGGTTACGCAGCTTATTGAAAAGATGGATCTGAAGAACCACACACCGGAGATCGATACGGATAAGATTCTGATACAGGATCCCGGAATGAACAGGCCAGCGGTTCAGTTTGGAGGCTTTTTTGAGCATTTTGATGCCGGAAGGATCCAGATATGTGGTAATGTTGAACATGCATATGTGGCGGCTATGCATACAGAGGAAGAGAACAAAAGAATCATGGATGAGTTTTTCTCGTATAAACCACCATGTCTTATATTCTGTAGAGGGCTGGAGCCATATCCGTTTATCATAGAGATGGCCAAGAAGCATGGTGTGCCGGTGCTCACATCGGATGCTGTAACATCAGCGTTTGTACATGAGGTTGACAGGTGGCTTCATGTGGAACTTGCACCGAGAATATCGGTACACGCGGTACTGGTGGATGTATACGGTGAAGGTGTTTTGATCATGGGAGAGAGCGGTATAGGAAAGTCGGAGGCTGCACTTGAACTGTTGAAGAGAGGACACAGACTTGTGGCAGATGACGTTGTGGAGATCAAGAAGGTCAGTGATGCCACGCTTGTAGGACGGGCACCTGACATTACGAGACATTTCATAGAACTCAGAGGAATCGGAATAATAGATGTAAAGTCATTGTTTGGTGTAGAATGTGTTAAGATAGATCAGAATATAGATCTGGTAATCAACCTGGAGGAGTGGAGTAAGGATACAGAGTATGACAGGTTAGGCCTTGAGGATAATTATATGGAATTCCTTGGCAATAAGGTTGTGTCACACAATATTCCTATAAGGCCTGGAAGAAATATTGCAATTATAGTAGAATCTGCAGCTGTTAATCACAGACAGAAGAAGATGGGATATAATGCTGCACAGGAACTTTATAACAGGGTTACACAGAACATCATGAAGGGCAATGGTGGTGGATCTGATAATAAATAAAAATACATAATGGAACTATATGGAAGGAGAAAAGATAATGTCAAAATATGTATTTGGAGTGGACGTTGGTGGAACTACAGTAAAGATGGGACTTTTCACAGTTGATGGAGAAGTGTTGGACAAGTGGGAGATCAAGACAAGAACAGAAGACGGTGGAAAGTATGTTCTGCCTGACATAGCAGAGTCTATAAAGAAGACTGTAGAGGCAAAATGTATAGCTGATGCAGATATTGAGGGTGTTGGAATCGGTGTTCCTGGTCCGGTCAAGGAGGACGGAACTGTTCTCAAGTGTGTAAATCTCGGATGGGGAATAATAAACGTAGAAGATGAACTCAAGGCACTTGTTGGATATCCTGTTAAGGCAGGAAATGATGCAAATGTAGCTGCCCTTGGAGAGATGTGGCAGGGTGGCGGTAAAGGACACAGCAACCTTGTCATGGTTACGCTGGGAACCGGAGTAGGCGGCGGAATAATACAGAATGGAAAGATGCTGTTCGGTGTTAACGGAGCAGGTGGTGAGATTGGACATATCTGTGTTGACGATTCGGAGACAGAGACATGCGGCTGTGGCAACAAGGGATGTCTTGAACAGTATACATCGGCAACCGGTGTTGTAAGACTTGCAAGCAGAGCGATGGCATCATCTGATAAGCCATCAGTGCTCAGAAGTATACAGAATGTTACCGCCAAGGATGTATTTGATGCTGCTAAGAATGGTGATGAGCTTGCTGCAGAGATAGTTGACAGACAGGCTTGTATACTTGGCAGAACACTGGCACAGATCGCATGTGTAGTTGACCCTGAAATATTTGTAATCGGAGGCGGAGTATCAAAGGCTGGTTCAATTCTTACAGATTCTGTACAGAAATACTTCCAGAAATATGCATTCCATGCATGCCGTAATACGAAATTTGCTCTTGCAGAACTTGGGAATGATGCAGGGATATATGGTGCAGCCAGAAGCATACTCGGCAGATAAAATAACGATGATCAATGCTTATGGTAATTTTTAACAGTAGAATTTGTAGAAATGGCCAAAACGTGTAGAAAAGTCGTCAAATTTATATTAATTTTTGATATTGAATTATAAAAGTCTTTAATGTATGATGAATTTATTAGCTTTAACAGCGTATTCACATAATATATTAGAGACTTTTATTTTCTTTAATATACATTTTACAGAAAGCAGTTTCCTTAAAGGAGATGCTTTTACTTTTTGCATTAATATAAAAAGATAGAAGATATGAGGTTTATATGTCAGATATAGATTTTTATAATGGTTTGGTAGCTATAGTTGGAGAGAAGAATGTCAGGACAGATGAACCGCTTAAACTCCATACTACATTTAAGATTGGCGGGCCTGCGGATTACTTTGTTAAACCTTCAGACAGTGTGCAGATAGCATCTATTATAAACTTGTGCAGGGACAATGAGGTGCCATGGTTTATTCTTGGAAATGGAAGCAACCTGCTTGTGTCGGATAGTGGCTACAGAGGAGTGGTTATCAACATCGCTGATAATATGAACAGAATTTCTGTTGATGGGGAGAGAATAACTGCACAGGCCGGAGCTATGCTGATAAAAGTCAGTGGAACTGCAAGGGACAACAGTCTGACCGGAATGGAATTTGCATCAGGAATTCCGGGAACTGTGGGCGGTGCAGTGTATATGAATGCTGGAGCCTATGGTGGTGATATGAGTGGAGTTGTGAGCAAAGTCACTGCTTTGACTCAGGCCGGAGAGATATGCGAGATAGATGGAAAAGATATGAAGTTTGCATATCGCCATAGTATAATAGAAGAAAATGATCTGATTGTGCTTGAGGTTGTGATAGAACTGAAGCACGGAGATATGTATGAGATCAACTGCAGGATGAAAGAACTGTCCGATGCAAGACGCAGTAAACAGCCGTTGGAATATCCTTCGGCAGGATCTACATTTAAACGTCCGGAGGGGTATTTTGCCGGCAAACTGATCATGGATGCCGGACTTAGAGGATATTCTGTAGGAGGAGCACAGATTTCTGAGAAACATTGTGGTTTTGTTGTTAATAAAGGTGGTGCAACGGCCAGTGACGTTGTGACTTTGATACAGGATGTTCAGGACAGAGTGCAGAATGCCTTTGGAGTTAGACTTGATACAGAGGTAAAAACCCTCGGCGATTTTTGATGCTCTACATGACAGACATTGAGTCAGTCTCCTATATGAGAGGACTGATGAGTTGGAACAGGAGAATTGAGGTATGAGATTTGTTATAGTGACAGGAATGAGTGGCGCAGGTAAGGCTACGGCACTTAAAACACTGGAAGATGCGGGTTTTTTCTGTGTGGATAATCTTCCGATACAGCTTATTAAAAGATTTGCGGAAATCGCATATGACGAGCAGATACAGGTTGATGATGTTGCTATAAGTGTGGATATCAGAAGTGGACGTGCGCTTTCACAGCTCAATTCATGTCTTGAAGAGATCAAGAGAGAGGGGATGCAGTATGAAATACTGTTTGTGGAATGCTCAGACGAAACTCTTGTCAAGAGATATAAAGAGACCAGGAGAAAACAGCCGCTTTCAGTAAAGGGTGGCAGAATAATAGATGGAATTAAGAAAGAGCGGGAGCTTATAGGATTTATTAAGGATGAGGCTGATTATATAATCGACACTTCGAATCTGTTGGTAAGGGAGTTTAAAGCTGAGCTTGACAAAATATTTGTACAGAATGAAGAGTATGCCAACTTTATCATAACTGTTATGTCTTTCGGATTTAAATATGGAATACCGAGGGACTCAGATATTGTTCAGGATGTAAGATTTTTGCCAAATCCATATTATGATCTTGAATTAAGAAGTAAAACGGGCAATGATAAGGAGATACAGGACTATGTGATGAATTGCAAAGAGGGTCCGGAATTTCTGGATAAATTCGTTGATCTGTTGACATTTCTGATTCCTAATTACATAAAGGAAGGCAAAAATCAGCTGGTTATATCGATAGGATGCACAGGTGGCAAACACAGATCGGTTACCATTGCGAATGCTGTGTATGAGAAGCTTCAGAAGTCGAAATATACAGTGAGGATACTACATAGAGACATTTCGAAGGATTCCATAGTGAAGAAGATGTAGCGTAGAAAGATGGTAGGTGTATAGGGTATGTCATTTTCATCAGATGTTAAGGCTGAACTGGCAGGGAATATGGCGGGAGCCAGACATTGCCAGATAGCAGAACTTTCGGCGATGATATCTATGGTGGCATATATAAGATATGGAGCCGGAAAACCAGTGGAGCTGGTGATCACAACCGAGCGGAGCGTTGTTGCAAAGGAGATTGCAGCTCTGATAAAAAGGCTGTTTCGCTGTGTTCCAGAGGCCTCTGTCAAGAGGATCGGGCTGAACAGCAGAAATTACAGAATGAAGATTACGTCTCCGGATATGGTTGAAAAGATACTGGAGACTCTTAAGATAGATAGTGGAAACGTCAAAAAGGGAAGTGTGCCATGTCAGCAAATGAAGGTCAGCAGGCTTGTGGTAAGCCAGAATTGCTGCCGCAGAGCATATGTAAAAGGCGCTTTTATGACGTCGGGTTCAATAAGCGACCCCAATAAGGCATATCATTTGGAAATAGTATGTGAGAATCGCAGCAGGGCTCAGTTTGTCAGAGAGATCATAAGTGGATTTGGCATGGAAGCCCGGGTGATCCAAAGAAAGAAATACTATGTAGTGTATCTCAAAGATGGTGAGATGATAGTAGATATGTTGGGTATAATGGGAGCACACAGATCCCTTATGGATATGGAGAATATACGGATAAGAAAAGACATCCGGAATAATATCAACAGAAGAGTTAACTGTGAGGCGGCAAACCTGAATAAGACGGTTAGTGCGGCCGTGAAACAGGTCAATGATATCAATTATATAATAAATACCAAGGGGATAGGTTGTCTTCCGGACAATCTGCAGGAACTTGCACTGGCGCGGCTTGAAAATGAAGATGCGTCATTAAAGGAATTAGGTGAGATGATGACTCCGCCGATAGGTAAATCGGGGGTTAATCATAGATTAAGAAAAATAAGTGAAATCGCAGAGAATATGCGGGGCTGTTAGAAAGTCCAAGGAGGAAATAATGATCGAAAAAACAGTTGTTGTATCAATGGTAAATGAAACAGAGGAGAGACCTGTAGCTGTTCTTGTGCAGGTGGCAAGCCAGTATGACAGCAAGGTCCATCTTGTGACAGGAGACAAGAGAATCAATGCCAAGAGCATCATGGGAATGATGAGTATGAATTTTGAGACTGGCAGTGAGATTACTATAGTTGCTGATGGTGCTGATGAGCAGCAGGCAGTGGAGGCACTTGCAGAGCACCTCACAAAGAATAGCAGATAAAAGCTGTAGATTGTTGTTTATTCTGTTTGTTATATTAGATAATCACGGATGATAAATTGGTAAATTTATTGCACCACAGTTATCTATGTGGTAAAATAAATTTATCAATGGACATTTGTCGGAGGAACAGGATATGGGATTTTTTGACGGATTATTTAAGAAGATACCATTCGTATCCAGATTTTCTAAAAGAAAAGAGCCGGTTAACAATGTGGAGCTTCAGTTCAATAAGGCTATGAACCTTATGGACAATGGTGATGCTGAGGAATCAGTTACTATATTGGAGCAGGTTGCTGACATTGGAATAATGGATGCACAGTATAAGTCTTATGGGGATGATGCATTGCTGGCGCTTGCCGAGTTTTACGAGAAAGGTAAGTATCGCAATGCCGTGACTGATGTAGATTTGAATAAAGCTACAAAGTATTATGAGAAGTATGTCAATCAGAATCATGACGGGGATGTGATCTTTAAACTTGCCAAGATGCTTCTGGAAGTTCAGAACTTTTCTAAGGCTATCAAGTATTATGAACTTGCGGCTACAGAATACGGAATTAAGGCAGCTTACATGAGCCTTGGCTCTATATATGAGAGTGGACTTAACAGAGTAGATGAATACGGAAACAAGAGTGATTACGTTGTCCCTGTAGATCTGGACAAGGCTATGATGTGGTATAAGAAGCTCGCTGATACAGGTGATGCAAAAGCTAAGGCATCATATGAGAGAGTTGAGTACATGAGAACACATGGAGACAGCCTTGAATTTGAGGAGAAGGATAAGCTTTATACCGATATTGCCGAGGCCAGAAAGGCAAAGGGCAAGGAGCCTAGATATAAGGTTATAGAAGCATCAAGACTTCAATATCAGTATACATATGTCCACAACCAGGTTGAAGGATTCATTCACAAACTTCCAAAGGGATGGGTAAAGACCATCAATGAGACGACAGGTGAGGAGTATTATGCTCCTAGTCTTACATACAAGGATTTTGCCATGTATGTATATTATGACAGTGTACCAAAGGATTCAAAGATGACTCTTGAGAATTATCTCAGATACTGCAATGATGCATTTGATGAGGAACTTCAGCTTAAGGCATATGTAACAGAGTATGCTGATGGTATATGTACCACTTATTATCATAAGGAGATGGAGAAGGGAATTGTATCATTTGCATTTTACCATGGAAGACGTCTTGCATGTATGAGGTTTGTATGTGCAACGATGGAGATCATAGAACAGTATGAGGAGATCATATTTGAGACAGCGAATTCGTTTGCTTTTGTAGATCCGACTCTTGCCAGTGAGCATAGTGCAAACAGAAAAGATATGCAGTACTACAACGAGGCAATTTACTGCTACTATCTTGAGGACTATGAGGGTGCGATGAGGGCAGCCAAGCAGGCGCTTAAGCTTGGAAGCATAAAGGCAAGTTACCTGCTCATAGAGCTTTACTATGATGAGGACAGCCCATACAGGGATGTAGAGAAAACTATAAGTTACGCAAAGCAGCTGTTTGAGGCTACAAAGGATCCTGAATTGGCATTCCTCCTTGGAATTGTATATGATCAGGAATTAAAGGATTATGTGAAAGCCGTCAACTGGTATGAGAATGCAGAGAGACTTGGACATAAGAGGGTTGCATTCTATCTGGGAAGAATCTATTACTATGGACTGCTCAGAACGAAGAGAGACGGCGTGAAGGCTTTATCTTACTTTAAGAAAGCCAGAGAGAATGGAATTCAGGAAGCAGAGGGATACATAAAGGATCTAGAAGACCTGAAGGGTGAAGATCTGCAGACTGCCATAGATAAGTGGGAGCGTGCTGTGGAGGCTGGAAGTGAGTCAGCGGCTATTAAGATAGCTATGATGAAGCAGAGACAGATATTCTATATTGCGACTCCTTATGAGATAGAGAAAGCGTATCTGGAAGCGTTGGGACTTGGAAGTGCTCAGGCTGGTTATGAACTTGGAAGAATTTATCAGGTTCAGGAAAAACAGGATAATTATAAGGGCGAGATAAAGAGTATAAAGTATTTTGAAAAGGCATTTAATGCCAACTTTGATGACTGGGATAAGGAGAATCTTTTCAAGGTTATCAATTACAAGGTTGAAAAGGGACTTTCAGATGAGGAAGCTATCAAGCTCTATATTGAGAACGCAAGTATGGGCTATGTTCCTGCTATTGAGAAACTGATAACACTTGTCCCTGTGACAACACAGCAGATATGGAGTCTGTATGATGCTTTGATAGATCTTGCAGAGACCGGTGATGAATCCGCTATAGTTGCGATGAATAAACTGGAGATGAATTATGTAGATCTCATCCTTCGTGAGCCTGCTAAGGGACAGAAGGTTGTGGAGAACAAGTTCTTCAGATTATGTGTTCCAAAAGAGTGCAATGCCGTTATCAATGACGAAGGCGGAACGATCAAGATGGCAGATTCAGTTGTTGAATTTGCTGTTGCGGAGATGCCTGTCAATGCATCTGCAGAACAGGATTATCTCAAGATATACAAACTTATCGTATCAGAGTATCTGCCAGATGAGAATGCTGATGTAATCATTGCTAACTCGAGAATGATCGGATCTGCAATAAGGGCATCTAAGGATAATGTACATACATTCAGCATACTTCTTATAAGCTCTAAGAACCAGTATATATTCAAGCTTAGTTCAAAAGACAGACGTCAGATGATGCAGTTTAAGGAAGTATTGATATCAATAGCCAAGTCACTCGTGGAGACAGGAGAGATTTATAAGGCGACAGGAGAGAGCAAGAAGAATATCGGACTGGCCTTCTTGCTGAAGGCAAATGAAAGCGGATTCCTTTCGATTGGAAAGGGAGAGTAATCTGCAATAAAAGGTTTGATTGTTTGATCCCGGAGAAATATACTCCGGGATTTTTATACTAAGTATAAATTGATAGTTAATTAGTATGACAGATCAGAACTTCGGAAAAGGAGATACAAATGCCTGGACTTAACAAAAGAGAGCTTACAAGTAAGCCATTGAGAATGGACTCACGCATGGCACGGGATATAGAGAAATTATCTAGTTATACGGGTTATTCACAGAATGAAATTATCCTTATGTCTATCAAAAGATATCTGTTCGAAAACAGACAATATTTCCTTAGGGATATGGTGGAGGAGAAGTGCATTTCAAGGATAGAAAAAGAAGTGACAATTATGCACGGAGAGAGTCATTTGAAGTATGGTGATATGACTGTGGATATTGAAAAAACTGACAATGAAAAAAATGATCGCAACATATATAGAGCAGTGATCAAGCTGCGTAATAAACTTGGTGAAGTGTTTTATGAGGATGAGCAGACTATAGATATGTCAGGTAAAGATTGGGAATACTATAAGGAATTCCTTTATGAAGTGGTTATGAAATATATGGATATAGATGAGCCTGCCCTTAAGACATACTTCAGAGAAAAATTTTTGTACGAATAAGATTTATGGATATAATTTGATGAAAAGAGGTGATATGCTTGTTTAGAAATATTATGAATGATCTTGCTGCATGGTATGAGACTGGCGCTGATAAAGTTGCTGTTGTACGTGGAGGTAAATTTGTTGGTAAAACCTGGGCGGTTGTTGATTTTGCCATGGGTTTTTTTGAGGATCATATAATTATTGATATGAACAAGTATAATGATCTGGCTGTGTATGCGTCTAAGACCAGACGCCCGGAGAAAATGCATGCCAAACTCACCACATCTCTCGACAAATATGATTTTAAAGATAAATTACTGATATTTGACAATGCACAAAATTGCCCGGGGTTATTGAAGAATCTTGTAGAATATGGTAAATATAATACGGACTGTAGAATTTGTGTTATTGCCACGGTGCATGGAGAACTGCCTGGTGAAGAAGAGTGCGCAGAGGATATATCTGTGTATGAGATGGTTCCGATGGGCTTTGAGGAATTTCTCAAAGCCGGTAAAGGCAGGAAATTATGTGCATTTATTGAGAACCAGAAGATAACGGCTATGCCTGATGAGGTAAGAGATAGTGTTCAGACTATGCTTGAGGCTTTTTTCGTGACAGGAGGGATGCCTGAGGCGGTGGAGGAATACTATAAAACAGGAGATTTCAGGAGAGTTGACGTAGTTTTGAAGTCAATACTTGACAGAACCACTGAATATCTGATAGACTCCACTCCGAAGAGATATTTAACCAAGGTAATGGCCATATGGAACAGTATTCCAATACAGCTCACAAAAGAGAACAAAAAGTTCATGTATGGGTATGTTGATCCCAAGGCCAGGGCTCGAGAATATGAAGCTTCTGTAGATCAACTGGTGAGACTTGGGGTAGTCAGACAGGTATACCGTGTCAGGAATGGAGTTTTACCATTGTCGGAGCAGAAGGATGATAAATCCTTTGAGATATATCATCTGGATCATGGACTTCTTAGGATGATGGCTGGCATATTGGTTGAGGATTTAGACAGGAATAATATCCTGGATATAATGGATGGTGTCATAGCTGAGCAGTATGCACTTTCTGAGCTGCATATGAATAAAAGTGTTGGAGAGTTATATTTCTGGATATCATCAGCTACAGCAAAGGTTGATTTTGTGTATGAGGGTGATGGAGAGGTTATACCTGTAGATGTGCAGACTAGTCCACACACAAAGGCACAAAGTTCCAGGGTGTTTAAACAAAGATATGATAATCAGACATCAGTGAGGATATCTACAGATGATATGTTCGTTGATAAAGGTATGGTAAATATACCACTATATGGCATTTGGTGCTTCTGATGCCGGTCATATGGTAGTGTTTTTATAGATGCCGAAATAGCTCAGTTGGTAGAGCAACGCATTCGTAATGCGTGGGTCGAGGGTTCGAGTCCCTTTTTCGGCTTGAATATGAGTAAGGCTGCCTGCAATATAATTTGCTGGCAGCTTTTTGATTATATGTGATTTTAGAGATCAGGAAAGGAGTGTTATCTGATGAAAGCACCAAAGTGGTATTGTCATTTGAAAACGATAAACAGACATAAGCGGATGGTTATGAAAAACTGCTTCAGATGCGGGCTTTACATGCAGGGGCTGCTTCATGATCTTTCCAAATACTCTTGGACTGAATTTTCAGTTGGGGCAAAATATTATCAGGGAACAAGAAGTCCAAACGATGCGGAAAGAGAAGATAAAGGCTATTCAAGTGCCTGGCTGCATCACAAGGGTCGCAACAAACATCATTTGGAATACTGGATAGATTATAGTGCTGATAAAAGCTGTAAACAGCTGATAGGGATGAAAATGCCTGAAAAGTATGTGGTAGAAATGTTCTGTGACAGAGTGGCTGCAAGCAAGAATTATAATATGGAAAGCTATACGGATAATCTTCCACTGGATTATTATATGAAGGGCAGATCAAAGACTATGCTCCATCCTGAATCTGCAGAATTGTTGGAGCGTATGCTTCGCATGTTGGCAGAAAAGGGGGAGGATTATACATTTGACTATATCAAAAAAGAGATATTGAAGAAAAAATAATACAGAGGATTTTTCCTTGGACAGAGAATCCTTGAAGGGAGAATATATGGAATTTACGCATCTGCATGTGCATACGGGATACAGCCTGCTGGATGGTGCTGCAAAAATAAAAGAACTTGTACACAGGGCTAAAGAGTTGGGATATGACTCTCTGGCTATAACTGACCATGGTGTCATGTATGGTGTAATAGAATTTTATGAAGCTTGCCAGAAAGAGGGAATAAAGCCGATACTTGGATGTGAGGTATATGTAAGTCCCGGATCAAGATTTGACCGGGAGGTTAACAAGGGGGATGACAGATACTATCATCTGGTGCTCCTTGCAGAGAACGATACAGGATATCACAACCTTTCCAAGATCGTTACAAGAGGATTTACAGAGGGCTTTTATTATAAACCCAGAGTTGATATGGAGGTTCTTGAGAAATACCATGATGGAGTTATTGCTCTCAGTGCTTGTCTGGCTGGAGAGGTGGCTGTTAATCTCAAAAAAGGAGATTATGATGGAGCTAAAGAAGCTGCTATAAGATACAGGAATATATTTGGTGCGGATAATTATTTCCTGGAGATGCAGGATCATGGAATACCGGAACAGGCTACTGTCAATGCCGGAGTTATGAGACTGTCAAAAGAACTGGGAATACCTATGGTGGTTACAAATGATTCGCATTACATATATGCTGAGGACTGGGAAGCTCATGATGTGCTCCTGTGCATTCAGACTAACAGGAAAGTTCATGATGAGAACAGGATGAGATATGACGGTGGACAGTTTTATCTCAAGTCTAAAGAGGAGATGGCTGAGTTATTCCCTTATGCTATAGAGGCTCTTGAGAATACCCACAGGATTGCTGATAGATGTAATGTAAATATAGTATTTGGCGAACAGAAAGTACCCAAATTTGATGTGCCAGAAGGATATACTGCAGAGGAGTATCTGGAGAAGCTTGTACATGATGGAATGGCCAAAAAATATGGAATAACATATTCCCAGACCGATGGATTAAAAGAAGGAGACAGGGGATATGATGTAAGACAGAGGATAGATTATGAGTTATCTGTCATAAAGCATATGGGGTTTGTTGACTATTTCCTTATTGTGTGGGACTTTATACATTTTGCAAAAACACATGGAATCGCAGTTGGCCCGGGACGTGGATCTGCTGTGGGAAGTGTTGTTGCGTATTGCCTTGATATAACCACAATAGAACCTCTCAAATACAATCTGCTGTTTGAAAGATTCCTGAATCCAGAGAGAGTATCTATGCCTGATATTGATATTGATTTCTGCTATATCAGAAGGCAGGAGGTTATAGATTACTGTGTACGGAAATATGGAGAAGAATGTGTTACCCAGATAATCGCATATCAGACGATGGGGGCAAGAAATGTAATAAGAGATGTGGGAAGAGCAATGGATCTGCCATACGCAGTGTGCGATTCTCTGGCAAAGGCAATACCGGCAGAGAAGGATATGACTATTGACATAGCTATGAAGACCAGTAAGGACTTTATGGATATGTATAACAGTTCGGATGAGATCAAGAAGCTTGTAGATATAGCAAAGAAACTGGAAGGATTGCCGAGAAATGCAGGAATGCATGCAGCCGGAGTAGTTATAGGCAGGGAGGCCATAGAAGAATATGCACCTCTTTCGGTTGGCGCCGAAGGTGCAGTGGTAACCCAGTTTGAGAAAAACACCGTGGAGCATCTGGGAATGCTTAAGATGGATTTCCTTGGCCTTCGAACCGCTACGGTTATCCAGGATACCGTGAAATTAATAAAAGAAACTACTGGAAATGATATAGATCTCGACAATATAGATTATGACGATCCTAATATATTGGGACTTATGGGTCAGGGTAAGACAGAGGGAATGTTCCAGCTTGAAAGTCAGGGAATGAAAAATTTCATGATGAAACTAAAACCACAAAGCCTTGACGATGTCATAGCGGGGGTGGCGCTGTTCAGACCAGGCCCTATGCAGTTTATAGATGACTATATAAGGGGTAAAGAGAACAGAGAGCTTGTAAAGTATGACACTCCAGAGCTTGAGGAGATCCTGGAGCCTACATATGGCTGTATAATATATCAGGAGCAGGTTATGCAGATAGTTATGAAACTAGCTGGGTATACACTTGGACGTAGTGATCTTGTAAGAAGGGCTATGGCCAAGAAAAAGCCTGAGGAAATGGAAAAGGAGCGTCATAATTTTGTGTATGGCAATGCCGAACTGAATGTTCCGGGATGTGTGGCAAATGGAATATCCGAGGATGTGGCAAATAAAATATTTGATGAGATGACGAAATTTGCAGAATATGCATTTAACAAATCACATTCAGTTGCCTATGCGGTTCTTGCAGCCCAGACAGCATATCTGAAGTATTACTATCCGGTGGAGTTTATGGCTGCACTTATGTCTTCGGTACTGGATAACAATGGAAAGATTGCTTTGTATATAAATGTATGTAAGCAGATGGACGTTGAGGTGCTGCCTCCAAATATTAATGATGGTGTCAGCAAATTCTCTATAAGTGGCGGCAGGATCAGATATGGACTTTCAGGAATAAAGAGTGTAGGAGCTGCAGTTATAGACAGAGTGGTGGAAGAGAGAAGAAAAAATGGCAGATTTAAGGATCTTAGAGACTTTCTTACCAGAATGCCTGCAAAGGACACTAACAAAAAAACAGTAGAGGCTCTCATATTAAGTGGTGCTTTTGATGGAATGGGCGCAAACAGAAAGCAAATGATCATGGCGCTGCCGGCTATATCGGAGGAGACTGCAAGAGAACGCAAGAGCAGAGAATCGGGGCAGATGTCACTGTTTGACTTCATGGGTGAAGATTTTGCACAGAGTTCGCAGGTGCCATATCCGGATGTGGACGAATATGCGGATCAGGAAAAGCTCACACTTGAAAAATCTGTTCTGGGGGTATATATATCGGGACATCCACTGGCAAAATATGTGGACCTTATGAATAAGATATGTACTGCGCAGTCCATGGATTTTGCAGTTGATCATAACGATGATTCAGAGATGGACGATGCGGGGGCTGACGGTGACAGACAGAGACTTATAGATAATTTCTCATATACAGTGGGAGGAATTATAGTGGGTGTGTCTGTAAAACTTACAAAGAATAACCAGAATATGGCTTATGTAGATATAGAGGATATGTTTGGACAGATAGAGCTGGTCGTATTTCCGAGAGACTTTGAGAAGTTCAGAGATAAGCTTTATGTTGATAACCGTATATTCGTAAAAGGGCGCGCAAATCTGAATGAGAAGGAAAATAAACTCATTTTGTCTGAACTTATAACGTTTGAGGATGCTGAACAGGGAAGAATGTTTCAGGAAAGAAAGAGCTGGTCAGGAAGAAATACACAGAATATAAGGCAGCAGACCAGTCAGAAGCAGTTATGGGTACTTTTTGATGATGTGGATGAATATGTCAGGAATGAAACTGGTTTTATATCTATACTTGAGGAACATAAGGGAAATTGTCCTGTATATGTTCAGTTAAAAAAGACAAGACAGGTAAAAAATATGGGACGTGGATTTGAGGTGGATGAGAACTCTGGAATTGTCTATGCGCTTCAGATGGAGTATGGACAGGGAAAAGTTCTGCTGAGAGATGCTGGAAATAAGGAGAAATAAGTGGACATAATAACTTCTAACAATAATCCAAGGGTAAAATGGATAAATAAGATCAATCGTGATTCGGGATTCAGAAGAGAAGAGGATGTATTTGTTGTTGAGGGTATCAGGATGTTCAGGGAGATACCCGTGGAAAGGGTCAGAGAAATATATCTTTCTGAGTCGTTTTATGACGAAAATAATAAACTTTTGCACGAGATGGGGGTGTCAGACAAAACAGTGGTGATGAAAGACACTGTATTTGCTGCCATATCCCAGACAAAGACTCCTCAGGGATGTATGGCTGTGGTGAGATGCGCGCATTATACTTTAGACATGATTTATAATGATAGGGATTATGAGGTTTATCTGGTGCTTGAGACATTGCAGGATCCGGGAAATATGGGGACGATATTCAGAAGTGCAGAGGCTGCGGGCGTTACCGCGCTCATAATAGGTAATGGTTCATGTGATCCATATAATCCCAAGGTGGTGAGGTCTACGATGGGAGCAATATTCAGAGTTCCTTTTGTTGTAAGTGATGATCTTGTGGAGACTGTCAGACAGCTGAAACATAGAGGTGTGGTGGTATATGGTGCACATTTGGACGGTGATGACCTGTATGATATACAGATACCACATAAGACAGCATTCCTGATCGGCAACGAGGGAAATGGCCTGTCACAAAATGTATCGAATGAGGCGGATGAGCTGCTTCGAATACCAATGGATGGGAAAGTGGAGTCGTTAAATGCGGCGATTTCTGCAACTCTTTTGTCGTATGAAGCCATGAGACAGCGAAAAAGTGCACGACAAAACTAGATTAAAGAAGACAGCATATTTTTGAACATACCAGCATAACTTTTAGAGTATGCAAAAGTTTGTTATAACGGAGGGAGAAAATATGACTGAAAAAACATTGAACAACAATCAGGTAGTGGTGGCAGGAGAGATAGCATCTGAATTTACATTCAGCCACGAAATATTCGGAGAGGGATTCTATATGGTGGATCTTATGGTCAGCAGACTGAGTGATGCCTATGATATCATTCCTCTTATGGTATCTGACAGGCTGTTTGACGTAAATGAATCTCATATCGGTGAGAAGATCATGGCAAAGGGGCAGTTTAGATCCTATAATAAGCATGAGGAGACTAGAAACCGCCTGATATTGTCTGTGTTTGTGAGGGAGATAGAGCCGATGGATGATGAGGATGCGGAGGAAGAAAACAAACCGAACCAGATATATCTTGATGGGTACATATGCAAGGCACCTGTATACAGGATGACACCTCTTGGAAGAGAGATAGCAGATGTATTGCTGGCAGTCAACAGGGCGTATGGAAAGAGTGACTATATTCCGTGTATATGCTGGGGAAGAAACGCCAGATTTGCGGGCAAACTTCAGGTTGGAGAACATGTTGCGATATGGGGACGTATACAGAGTCGCGAGTATCAGAAGAGGATAGACAATGATCAAGTGATAAGTAAGATTGCATATGAGGTATCGGTCAGCAAAATGGAGTGTCTGGAATAACTTTTCATATTGACAATATATTTTGCGGGTGATATAGTAACACTATCTAAGGTTTAACTGAATACAATATAGTAGAGGCGCGGGATTTAATAGTACACTGATTGATGTATGTGGATGCAGGTGATGTCAGTGAAAAGGGAATACCGCCGAAGTGATAGATTATCCATGAAATTTATTGCTGGTTGTGCAGTTAATAGCTGTATGACTGTCATCGTAGGATGGAGAGCTACTTATAAGAATGAGATGTTTTTATGGGTTGGCTTTTTGCCAGCCCATTTTTTATGAAAATGCTATATTGTATCGACTATATTTTAAGGAGGACGACAATATGTCAATTTTTACTGGTTCAGCAGTTGCACTTGTAACACCATTTCTGGAGAATGGAGATGTGGATTTTGATAAGCTTAAAGAGCTTGTAGAGTTTCATGTTGCTCATAAAACAGATGCGATTGTAATATGTGGTACAACAGGAGAGGCATCTACACTTTCTCATGAAGAGCATCTGGAGTGCGTAAAAAAGTGTGTGGAGTTTGCCGATCATAGAATAAAGGTTATAGCAGGCACAGGCTCAAATTGTACAGCTACTGCAATATATTTATCAACAGAGGCTGAGAGTTATGGAGTAGACGGACTCCTGGTTGTTACACCTTACTATAATAAGGCGACACAGAAGGGGCTTATAGCTCATTTTACAGCCGTTGCCAATTCGGTAAATATACCGATCATTCTGTACAACGTACCATCACGTACGGGATGCAATATCCAGCCTGAAACAGCAATTTATCTTGCACAGAACGTAGATAACATTGTGGGAATCAAAGAAGCATCAGGAAACATAAGTCAGGTTGTAAAGCTTGCAAGCCTTGCAAAGGGCTGTATAGATATATATTCTGGAAATGATGATCAGGTTGTACCTCTTCTTGCTCTTGGCGGAAAGGGTGTTATCTCTGTAACAGCAAATATCATACCGGAAGATGTGCATGATATGGTACAGAAGTATCTTGACGGTGACGTTCAGGGAAGCCTTGACCTGCAGCTTAAGGCAATAGATCTTTGCAATGCATTGTTCTGTGAGGTAAATCCTATTCCAGTAAAGAAGGCTGTTGAACTTCTTGGTATGTGTGGCGGAACACTCAGAATGCCGCTTACAGAGATGGAGCCACAGAATGTGGAGAGATTAAAGAAAGCTATGGAAGAATATGGAGTACTCTAGAACATCCATATAAATCATAGTGAAGAACAAAATGTCTGCGGTCCGAGTGACGGCAGACATTTTAAGTTGGGGAAATAAGATACGGGAATGCAGTAAAAACGGCTTAAAATGTATATAACCATTGCACAATAGACTTCAAATGTGTAAAATGTTGTACATGTTCAGGTTGTAATAGGAATAATAGATAAAAATACAATATACATATGAATAGATGGAGGAATGATCAAATGGTAAAAGTTATCATGCATGGATGTAATGGTAAGATGGGACAGGTTATAACCGGAATAGCAGCAAATGATCCGGATGTTGAGATAGTGGCAGGAATAGATGTTGTGGATAACAGGGATAATGGATATCCAGTATTTACAGATATAGATACATGTGACGTTGATGCTGATGTAATAATAGATTTTGCAGCAGCAGTGGCCGTTGACAAGCTACTGGAATATGGTGTAAGAACGCAGACTCCTATAGTTCTTTGTACTACAGGACTTTCGGAGACGCAGTTGGCAAATGTAAAGGATGCCAGCACAAAGGTTGCAGTGCTCAAGTCGGCGAATATGTCTCTGGGCATCAACACACTTATGAAACTGCTTAAGGATGCGGCAAAAGTATTCTCACCGGCCGGATATGATATAGAGATAGTGGAGAAACATCATAACCAAAAGGTTGATGCGCCATCGGGTACAGCACTTGCACTTGCAGATTCTATCAATGAGGCCTGTGATGAGCAGTATGAGTATGTGTATGACAGGAGTCAGGTGAGAAAGAAGAGGGACAAGAAGGAACTTGGGATTTCCGCAGTGAGAGGCGGCACAATAGTAGGAGAGCATGAAGTTATATTTGCAGGAATTGATGAAGTTATAGAATTCAAGCATACAGCATACTCAAAATCGGTATTTGCAAAGGGAGCTGTGGAGGCTGCGAAATTCCTTAAGGACAAGCCTGCAGGAATGTATGATATGGCTGATGTGATCGGTTAGGAGTATAATATGGATATATCAACAAGAACAGAGGCTGGTGAATTGGTACTGTGTGCCAGTTCCATATATAATCAGAAGTTTTATCTAAATAAGGATTTTTCAAAACTCCCGGACGAGATCAAAGATGAACTGCATGCTATGTGTGGTGCGTTTACGCAGGAAGTTGGTGGAATATTCATGCTAGTATTTGACGATGCGGGCAATTTGAAGATACAGACCAGGGCATTGGAGGACGATCTTTTGTTTGACGATATCGGGTGTGGTCTAAAGGTAAAGAAAATACAGAATGAGAAGAAAGAACTGTTCCAGAGCCTGGAACTGTTTTACAAGATTTTTATACAGGGTGTAGATATAAATAGTCTGGTATAAGGAATAATTATTATAGAATGATCAGGAAGGAAAAGTAAGCCATGTTGTTTGCTATTGATGCAGGAAATACAAATATCACTATAGGACTGTTTGATGGAGAAAAGCTTGAGAAGACGTTTCGAATGACCACAGGTATATCACGAACCTCAGATGAGTATGGTGTGTTCTTGTGTGACTGGTTGAGAATGAGACAATTGTCAACCGATGTTATTGATGAGGTTATAATTGCTTCGGTCGTTCCAAAGATCATGCATTCTCTGGTCAATGGAATAAAGAAGTATTTTGGAATAACACCACTTATAGTAGAACCTGGAATCCGGACAGGAATCAACATAGCACTGCCTAATCCGAAACAGCTGGGTGCAGACAGAATAGTTGACGCTGTAGCTGCGTATCACATTTATGGCGGTCCGGTGCTTACAGTGGATTTTGGAACAGCAACAACGTATGATCTCATTAACTCAGATGGTGTGTTCGAAGCAGAGGTCACATCTCCGGGTATAAGACTGATTGCAAATGCGTTGTGGACAGGTACTGCGAAACTTCCTGAGATAGAGATTAAGGTTCCAGATACAATATTGTGCAAGGATACAATATCCAGCATGCAGGCCGGTGTATGCATGGGTTACATAGGGCAGACTGAGTATATAGTCAGACGTATGAAGAAGGAATCAGGACTCAGCAATATGAAGGTTGTGGCAACCGGAGGACTGGGTAAGATGATTTATGAGAATACAGATTGTATAGATGTGTATGATCCGGATCTTACTCTGCATGGTCTTAGACTGATAATGGACAAGCAGAAATAGGTCGAAAGACAATATAATATTATTATAGAAGCAATGGAGACATTTATGGATTTTAAGAATAAATTGATCCTGGCGCCGATGGCTGGTGTATGTGACCAGCCATTTCGTCTTTTATGCAAGGAACAGGGGTGTGATATCCTGTACAGCGAAATGGTCAGCGCCAAGGCAATATATTATAACAATAAGAACACAAAACCTCTTTTGGCAATGGATGAACGTGAGAAGCCATTTGGATTGCAGTTATTTGGATCTGATCCTGAGATCATGGCAGAGATGGCAAGACGTATAGAGGGAAACGGATATTCGTTTATAGATGTTAACATGGGATGTCCTGTTCCCAAAGTGGTAAACAATGGGGAGGGATCTGCGCTGATGAAGGATCCGCTGCTTGTAGGGAAGATAGTAGAGGCGATTGCAAATGCTATCAATATACCGCTTACAATAAAGATCCGCAGCGGGTTTGATGCAGAACATATAAATGCACCTGAGATAGCTCATATAGCACAGGAAAGCGGAGCTGCAGCTGTGGCAGTGCATGGAAGAACCAGGCAGCAGTATTATCAGGGACATGCTGACTGGGGAGTAATTGCAAGGGTGAAGCAGGTGTGCAGTATACCTGTTATAGGTAATGGAGATATAATGACTCCACAGGACATTATAGATATGAAGGAACAGACAAAATGTGATGGATTTATGATAGGTCGTGGAGCCAGGGGTAATCCATGGATATTTAATGAGATAAAGTATTACATGCAATATGGAGAGATACCTCCGCGTCCAAGTATACACGAAGTTAAGCAAACGATACTAAGACATGCCAGATTGATGGTGGAATTCAAGGGAGAATATACCGGCATACATGAAATGAGAAAACATGTGGCGTGGTATTCTGTGGGAATGTATGATTCTGCAAGATTAAGAAACCAGGTAAATGGAGTTGAAAGTTACTCTGAACTTGAGGATTTGATGGATTCCTGGGAGGAAAGTTTTCCAGTATAATATGTAAATAAGTTTACATAAAAACAATAATATGTAATAAAATCTGAAGAAATTCTTAACTTTTGTAAAGGCAAAATATACAACTTGCCAATATGTTTCAAAATTGTTACATCTATAAAATGTGCAATACATACAAAAACAAACATAAAAAATGTAGCATTTTTACATTAACAAAAATAAAGAGAATACTGTACTTGTGCACAATACATAAAAATAGTCACATTGCTTGACCTTTCTTTTGACAGAGATTATAATAACGTCATGAGTTAAATTTTAACGGTTTTGTAACAATTCTGAAACCGTAAAGAAATTAAGGAGAAAAGGTTATGCAAAAGTTTTCAGATTCATCTAGTATGAAATCACAGAAACTAAAGAAGACATCATTGAAGGACAACGTAAAGAAGATAAGTATTGGAGCAGTGCTCCTTGCAGTTGGAATTTCGTCATATACAGTTATCGCTTCAGATGACAGTATGGTATCATCCAAAGGCAGAGCCGTTTCAATTGCAACAGCAGGAAATACATTATTTGCAGATAGTACAGCAGATTATGAGGATGCAACAGCCGCTTCAGTAGACTATGCGGATGCAGGAACACTTTCAGATATAAACAAAACTGGCTCTGTGGCTCTTTCAAGTAAGAAAACGACCAGACGTCAGGCGACAGCTATAAGTGGTGGCGGATTGTCAGTGACAACAGAAGCTGCAACAGAGGCTGCCACGTCAGCAGCACTTGCTGATGCAGAGCCTACAACAGAGATGGTAGTTATTTCAGATGACAAGTCAGCATCGGGCCTTCCTGATGATGAGATCTCTGTAGATCCATCTACAGAGAAGTCAACAGACGGACTTCCTGAAGACAAGGTTATTTATGTGAATGGAGAAGCAACAGGTACATATCTTGGTTCATTCTGGATCACAGCATATTGCCCATGTCCAATCTGCTGTGGAGAGTACAGCAACATGGATAATCCGACAACAGCTTCAGGAGCACCTGCGGTTGAGGGCGTTACATGTGCAGCACCAAGCAATTTTGAGTTTGGTACAGAGCTTATAGTTGATGGACATACATATACAGTTCAGGACAGAGGCGGTGCAATCAACGGTAATCATCTTGATATCTATTTTTCAAATCATCAGGCAGCACTTAACTTTGCAACAGGATATTATGATGTATATGTAAAGTAATAAATAATAGCAGAAATAGCATACAGAATATATAAAAAACCCGCCTCATGGTGGGTTTTTTATATGTGGCGGGATAAGTAGTGTGTGTGGCAGAGGAATGCGATGAGCGATAGCTTGTTTTTTATAAAATGCTGTGTTATAATGCACACGATTATTTGTAGGAATACATATGATATTTGGACTTAGTACATAACGAAATGATTAAATATATTTATTAAGGAGATTGGCAAATGGAACTTATCTACAGAAGCACAAGAAATGCAAATGAGACAGCAACAGCATCACAGGCTATACTCAAGGGTCTTGCTAATGAGGGTGGACTCTTTGTACCGGATTCAATTCCAGCACTTGATGTGTCTCTGGAAGATCTTGCAAAGATGAGCTATCAGCAGGTTGCATACGAGGTTATGAAGCTCATGTTCACAGACTTCACAGAGGACGAGCTTAAGCATTGTATAAATTCAGCGTATGATTCAAAGTTTGATACACCGGTTATAGCACCACTTGTGAATAAGGCAGGAGCATATTATCTTGAGCTTTTCCATGGATCAACAATAGCATTCAAGGATATGGCACTTTCAATCCTTCCATACCTTCTCACAACATCGGCAAAGAAGAATGGCGTAAAGAATGAGATCGTCATCCTCACAGCAACGTCAGGTGACACCGGTAAGGCTGCCCTTGCAGGATTTGCGGATGTTCCTGGAACAAAGATCATCGTGTTCTATCCAAAGCATGGTGTAAGCCCAATCCAGGAGAAGCAGATGGTTACACAGAAGGGTGACAATACATTTGTTGTTGGTATCACAGGCAACTTTGATGATGCCCAGACAGGTGTTAAGAAGATGTTCTCAGATGCTGAGCTTGCAAAGTACATGGATGAGAAGGGATATCAGTTCTCATCAGCAAACTCAATCAACATCGGACGTCTTGTTCCTCAGATGGTATACTATGTATACGCTTACACAAGACTTGTGGCAGACGGAACCATCAAGGCAGGCGACAAGATCAACGTGGACGTTCCAACAGGTAACTTTGGTAATATCCTTGCAGCATACTATGCAAAGGAGATGGGACTTCCAATCGCAAAGTTTATCTGTGCATCAAATGACAACAAGGTTCTGTTTGATTTCTTCCAGACAGGAACATACGATAGAAACAGAGAGTTCATACTCACAACATCACCATCAATGGATATCCTTATCTCAAGCAACCTTGAGAGACTGATATACAAGATAGCTGGAAATGATGCGGAGAAGAACTCAGAGCTCATGAAGGAGCTCACAACAGATGGCGTATACACCATAACAGACGATATGAAGGCAAAGCTTGCTGAGTTCTACGGTGGATATGCAACAGAGGCAGAGACAGCAGCTACCATCAAGAAGGTATACGAGTCAGATGATTATATCATCGATACACATACAGCAGTTGCAGCTACAGTATATGACAAGTACGTGGCAGAGACAGGTGATAAGACACCTACAGTCATCGCGTCAACAGCAAGCCCATACAAGTTCACAAGAAGCGTAATGAACGCTATAGATCCTGAGTACGATTCCAAGACAGACTTTGAACTCGTTGACGAGCTTGAGAAGCTCTCAGGCGTAAAGGTACCTCAGGCTATAGAGGATATCAGATCAGCAAAGGTTCTCCACGACACAGTATGTGACAAGGAGGATATGCTGGCAGAGGTTAAGGGATTCCTTAATATCTAGGATCCAAAGGAAATCGATAAAGAGATCAGAACACAATATAATAGATTGACAGTTCATTAGTACCATCCTGTCACTAAATAAAACTAGGACAAAAGAAGATCAGAGTGTCCTATTCTGATCTTTTTTTGTAGAAATCCGCCAGGTGGCAGGCTGCATAGTGCAGAGAAATGGGAAAGATAGAAAACTGGTTGCGTACAGGAGGAGTTATGTATAAGTTAAAGACAAAGGCAAGTTTTGACAGTGCCCATTTTCTCAAAGACTATGAGGGAAAATGCAGCAATATCCATGGACACAGATGGACGGTGGAGATTGATGTAGGTGCGGAGGCACTTGAGAGTGATACACAGAACAGAGGAATGGTGGTTGATTTCTCAAACCTGAAGAAGGACCTTAAGGAGATAGCAGATTATTTTGACCATAGTCTCATCATGGAGACAGGAAGCCTGAAGCAGGCAACAGAGGATGCTCTGCTGGCTGAGAATCTGAGAATAGTGAAGGTTGATTTCAGACCCACGGCTGAGAATTTTGCAAAGTATATATATGATGAGATGACACATCGTGGCTATAAGGTAATAGAGGCAAGCGTGTATGAGACACCGAACAACGTGGCTTCGTATTGTGAGTAGACATACACTGGAAGAAAGGAATACAGACGTGAGTACATACAGAGTAGTAGAGAGATTTATAAGTATCAATGGTGAGGCTGCGAGAGCCGGAGAGCTGGCCGTGTTCATCAGATTTGCAGGCTGCAATCTTAATTGCGGCTACTGTGATACAAAATGGGCAAATGAGGCAGGCGTTCCGTATGAGGAGCTCACTGAAGATGAGATCATCGATTACGTCCGAAGGACAGAGGTGAAGAATGTAACCCTGACAGGCGGGGAGCCGTTGATACAGAAGGATATAGATAAGCTTCTCCTTGCATTTGAGCTTGAGGATGATATAAGGGTTGAGATTGAGACGAATGGAAGTGTAGATATCGCAGAGTTCAAGGCCCTGGGAGGAAATGTGTCATACACACTGGATTACAAATGTCCATCCAGCGGCATGGAGAGTGACATGTGTCTTGCAAATTATAATTATATAGACAAAAATGATTCGGTGAAATTTGTTGTTGGTTCACAGGCTGATCTGGAGAAATGCCTTGAGATAGTTCAGGAATATGCACTGGATGAGAGAACAAGAGTATTTATCAGTCCGGTATATGGCAGCATAGATCCCGCGGATATAGTAGACTTTATGATTGATAATGATATGAATGATGTAAAGCTTCAGTTACAGCTCCACAAGTTCATTTGGAATCCGGAAGAAAGAGGTGTATAAGATGGCTATAGATAAAGAGGCTATAAAGGAACATGTAAGAGGAATACTCATTGCCCTTGGCGATGATCCTGACAGAGAGGGACTTATAGAGACTCCGGACAGGGTTGCGCGCATGTATGAGGAAGTATTTGAGGGAATGAACTATACCAACGATGAGCTGGCTGAAATGTTCGGTAAGACATTTGCCGAGGATGGAGTGGCAAGACAGGCGGGGGATATGGTGTTTGTGAAGGATATAGAGGTGTTCAGTTACTGTGAGCATCATATGGCACTCATGTACGACATGAAGGTGTCAGTCGCATACATTCCAAATGGAAGAGTGCTCGGACTTTCTAAAATAGCGAGGATCGCGGATATGGTGGCGAAGAGACTTCAGCTCCAGGAGAGGATAGGCTCGGACATAGCCTACGTCATATCCAAGGCTGCGGGAACTGAGGACGTGGCGGTCGTGATAGAGGCACATCACAGCTGCATGACGGCAAGGGGCATCAAGAAACCCGGAAGCAAGACTATGACGACCACTCTCAGGGGAAGATTTGAGAGCGATACGGCTCTGCAGAACAAGATGCTGATGATGTACAATGCGGGAAGATAGTTAATCGGTACACTGAGTTGATAATGGTGAATTTGTTTATCCGGGAGCGTTATAATGAGGTCCGGAATATCATATTTGATTATAAATGGAGGATGAGATTATGCAGAATTTGAAGAATAAGGATGAGGCAGTTGTAGTATTCAGCGGTGGACAGGACAGCACAACGTGTCTGCTGTGGGCACTCAAGAAGTACAAGAAGGTGTATGCGGTATCATTTGACTATGGACAGAGACATGTGTTAGAGCTTGAGTGTGCCAAGGAGATCGCGGACAAATTCGGAGTGGAGCACCACATACTTGATATGAGCCTGCTTAACCAGCTTGCGCCAAATTCTCTGACAAGAACAGACATGAAGGTTGATGAAAATGCACCTGACGAGGGTACACCAAACTCATTTGTTGATGGAAGAAACATGGTATTTCTTACATTTGTAGCAATATTTGCCAAACAGAGGGGAATATCTGATATAATAACGGGTGTGTCCCAGAGTGACTTCTCAGGATATCCTGACTGCAGGGATATATTTATCAAATCGTTAAATACAACACTAAATCTTGCAATGGACTACGAGTTTGATATAATAACACCATTGATGTGGATCGATAAGATGGAGACGTGGAAGATGGCTGATGAACTGGGCGGACTGGAAGTCATCAGGAATATGACACTTACATGTTACAATGGCATCAAGGGCGAGGGCTGCGGACATTGTCCGTCATGTAAGCTCCGCAAGAAGGGGTATGATCTGTATATGAAGTACAAGGAGGATCACAAATAAATAAGCAGTTTCAAAGGGAAAGGTTGTGTTATTGAAAGTATGAAGAATATGCTGTTCATCATGAATCCCAAAGCGGGTAGGACTACTCTGAAGAATTCTTTGGTGGATGTGCTAGAAGTGTTCTGTAACAACGATTACGCGGTCAGGACATATCTTACAAAATCGGCAGATGACGCAGAGAGAATTGTTCAGGAGGAAGGCGCAAACTACGATGTGATCGTATGTGCGGGGGGCGACGGAACCCTGGGCAACACAGTTACAGGATATATGAAGAGCGGGATAAAGGTTCCACTTGGATATATTCCGTGTGGCTCCACCAATGACTTTGCAAGGAGCATGGACATACCGAGAGAGACGGTTGAGGCGGCTGAGATGATAGTGAAAGCAGAGCCGTTCTCCATAGATATAGGAAGTCTGAACGATAAGAACTTTGTTTATGTCGCAGCTTTTGGAATGTTCTCAGATACATCATATGCAACTCCGCAGAATATGAAGAATATATTTGGGCATGCGGCATATGTATTGCAGGGGATAAAAAGTCTGGCAAATGTACCATCTTACAAGATGAAGGTTACAATAGACGGGGACGAGCAGGAAGGCGAGTTCATATTCGGTATGGTGTCCAACTCGGTATCCATTGGAGGATTTAAGAGTATAACCCGAAGAGGCGTAGAATTTGATGATGGACTTTTTGAAGGAGTCCTTATCAGGACAATGAAGACGCCGGCTGATCTGGAGAGAGTTGTAAGGGCACTTCTTACGGGAGATGTGAATGAGAGGAGCATGGTTTCATTCAGGGCTCACAGAGTCAAGTTCGAAGCTGAGGATCCGGTCGCATGGACATGCGATGGTGAGTTCGGTGGAGAGTATAAGGAAACCAAGATACACATCCACAGGAGAGCGATAGATCTTCTGGTTGTTCAGGATAGTGAACAAGATGAAGTTATAGAATAATAGAATCGAGGATTTTACAATGGGCAAATATTTTGGAACAGATGGATTCAGAGGCGAGGCAAATGTGAATCTTACAGTGGAGCATGCATATAAGGTGGGAAGATACCTTGGTTATTACTACGGCAAGCAGCATGAGGATGGAAAGGCACACGTTGTCATTGGAAAGGATACGAGACTTTCAAGCTATATGTTCGAGTATTCACTGGTTGCAGGACTTACAGCCAGCGGAGCTGATGTATACCTGATGCATGTAACGCCTACACCTAGCGTGTCTTATATAGTCCGCACAGGTGATTTTGACTGCGGTATCATGATATCTGCCAGCCACAACCCATACTATGACAATGGTATCAAAGTCATCAACGGTCAGGGTTATAAGCTTGAGGCGGCCATAGAGAATGAGATAGAGCAGTATATAGATGGAGAACTCGGCGAGATACCATTTGCAAAGAAGGACAGCATCGGTAAGACCATCGACTACACCATGGGAAGAAACAGATATATAGGTTATCTGCTCACGATTCCTACCAGACCTTTCAAGGGAATGAGAATTGGTCTTGACTGTGCCAATGGTGCATCGTATCTGGTTGCAAAGTCAGTGTATGACGCTCTCGGAGCAAAGACATATGTCATCAACAATGAACCAAATGGAACAAACATCAACAAGGACTGCGGTTCAACACACATTGATAAGCTTCAGGCATTTGTCAAGGAGAAGGGACTTGATGTGGGATTTGCATTTGATGGTGATGCGGACAGATGTCTTGCAGTGGACGACAAGGGTGAGATCGTGGACGGAGATAAGATCCTCTATGTATGTGGCCGTTACCTGAAAGATAAGGGTGAGCTGAACAACAACACCATAGTCACAACTATCATGTCCAATCTTGGACTATACAAGGCACTTGACAAGAAAGGCATCAACTATGAGAAGACAGCAGTTGGTGACAAGTATGTGTTCGAGAATATGATGGAGCACGGACATTCTATCGGCGGTGAGCAGTCAGGTCATATCATCTTCTCCAAGTATGCTACAACAGGTGATGGTGTTCTCACATCACTGATGATCATGGAGACGATACTTGGACGTAAGGTCAAGCTTTCAGAGCTGTTCCACAGCCTGACGATATATCCACAGCTCCTTGTGAATGTCAAGGTTTCAAGCAAGGATGCAGTCATGAATGACGCCGATGTGCAGAAGCTGAACGACGAGATAGCAGCAGAACTCGGAGACGACGGAAGACTTCTTCTCAGACAGAGTGGTACAGAGCCTGTCATCAGAGTTATGGTCGAGGCAGCCACAGACGAGCTGTGCGAGAAATATGTATACAAGATGGTTGATCTCATCAAAGCGAAGGGATATGCTGTGGAGCAGGCTTAGCGATCTTGTGATATATTTCAAGGAATTTTTTTAAAAAGATACAAAAATTATCTCAAATAGACATGTAAAAGCTAAAAAGATACAAAGATTGTAAAAAGTGTATCTTTTTGGCTTTTTTCGTGTGTATTGAGAAATTTTTGTGGCATAAGATACCGAGAAATTCAAAAAAGATAAAATGCTTAGGCATGCCTTATAGAAGGAGTGCAGCACGGCCGGCGCGCGAGATTACAACGGAGAGATATGGATATTCTCAAGTTCAAATAGCCGAATGCTTGAGAAATACACTGCTGTTGGTGAAAATGCATGAAAAAAGTGGGGTATAAACCTGAAAATGATAGAATTTATCTGTTGACATGTTGTGGCAAAACAGATAAAGTTTTATGTGGCGAAAGATATGACTGTAACTGGGTCTGTAATTGGATAACAGGCTAGGGACAGCTACAATAATATAACATGAGAGGCATATATTTATGAACGAATGTTTAAGATCCCATTATTATGACGAGGACGAGATGCATGAGGAGTGCGGAGTCTTCGGTATCTATGATTTTGATGGAAATGATGTGGCAAACACAATTTACTATGGCCTGTTTGCCTTGCAGCACCGTGGACAGGAGAGCTGTGGTATAGCGGTGTCGGACACAGCCGGACCTAAGGGCAAGGTCAGCTCATTAAAGGGTATGGGTCTTGTGAATGAGGTGTACACACCTGATTCACTGAGCAAGCTAAAGGGAAATATCGGTGTGGGTCATGTGAGATATTCAACAGCCGGTGCCAGCACCATAGAGAATGCACAGCCACTGGTTCTCAACTATGTAAAGGGAACACTGGGACTTGCCCACAATGGCAATCTGGTAAATGCACCGGAACTTAGACGTGAGCTGGAACTCACAGGAGCTATATTCCAGACTACCATAGATTCAGAGGTAATAGCTTACCATATAGCCAGGGAGAGAGTTAAGTGCGGTTCCGTTGAGGAGGCTGTCACAAGAGCCCTCAAGAAAGTAAGGGGATCATATTCACTTGTCATCATGAGTCCTAGAAAGCTTATTGGAGCCAGAGACCCATTTGGTTTCAGACCGCTTTGTATAGGAAAGCGTGATAACGCATACATACTGGCATCTGAGAGCTGTGCGCTAGATACCATCGGTGCTGAATTTGTAAGGGATGTGGAGCCTGGAGAGGTCGTAACCATATCACCTGAGTACGGAATCCAGTCGTACAAGAACATGTGTCAGGAGCAGCATGCAAGATGTATATTTGAGTATATATACTTTGCGAGACTTGATTCAGTCATAGATGGAATGCCAGTGTACGATTCACGTATCACAGCCGGAAGATGTCTTGCAAAGGACAGCCCGGTTGACGCTGATGTGGTAGTTGGCGTCCCTGAATCGGGAAATGCGGCGGCTATGGGGTATTCTCTTGAATCGGGTATTCCATATGGAACGGCATTTGTCAAGAATGGATATGTGGGAAGAACATTCATAAAGCCACAGCAGAGCCAGAGAGAGTCCAGCGTGCGTGTTAAGCTGAACGTCCTTAAGGAGGCTGTAAATGGCAAGCGTGTCATAATGATAGATGACTCTATAGTCCGTGGAACTACGAGTGACAGAATAGTTGGCATGCTCAGGGAGGCAGGAGCGACTGAGGTCCATGTAAGGATCAGTTCACCTCCATTCCTCTATCCTTGCTATTTCGGAACTGATATTCCGGACAGGGAGCAGCTTATAGCATACAACAGATCGATAGATGATATTTGTAAGATCATAGGTGCCGATTCTCTGGCATACCTGAAGATGGAGAGACTTCCGGAGCTCTCAGGCGGAAGACAGTACTGCCATGGATGTTTCAGCGGTCAGTATCCGATGAAACCGCCTACAGAGGACATCAGAGGTGACCACGAAGACTTCAAGAGAGGGTCGGAGTCACATATTATATCATGAGGAGGGGCCCGCGTAAGCGGGAGGAGTCCTGGTGATAGCGCACGAAAGTGCGCACTTGTCGCAAGACAAGACATGAGGAGGGGCCCGCGTAAGCGGGAGGAGTTCTGGTGATAGCGCACGAAAGTGCGCACTTGACGCAAGACAAAAATTGTGAAAATTCGGAATCATATCAGCGGAAAAAGCGGATATTGATTCCGAATTTCTGGTTTATGCAAAAAAAGCATGGAAATAATCTGAAACCCATGTATAATAGTTGTGTGATAAGATATAAAAGCATTTGTCAGCTGGCAGATGCGGGAGACTACAGGAAGAAAGAGGTAAAGACATGAGTAAGGACAAGTACGAAAGCCCACTGTGTGAAAGATACGCTAGTAAGGAAATGCAGTATATTTTCTCACCTGATATGAAGTTTAAGACATGGAGAAAGTTGTGGATAGCTCTTGCTGAGACAGAGAAGGAGCTTGGCCTTAAGGACGAGAACGGCAATCCAAGAATCACAGATGAGCAGATCGAGGAGCTCAAGGCTCACGCTGATGACATCAACTACGATGTTGCCAGAGAGAGAGAAAAGCTGGTTCGTCACGACGTAATGAGCCACGTATATGCATACGGTGTTCAGTGCCCTAAGGCAGCAGGAATAATCCACCTTGGAGCAACAAGCTGCTATGTAGGCGATAACACAGACGTTATCGTTATGACAGAGGCATTAAAGCTTGTCAGAAAGAAACTCATCAATGTTATAAATGAGCTGGCAAAGTTCGCAGATCAGTACAAGGATCTCCCAACTCTTGCATTTACACATTTCCAGCCTGCACAGCCTACGACAGTCGGCAAGCGTGCAACACTCTGGATGCAGGAACTGCTCCTTGACCTCTCAGATATAGAGTACATGATCAGCCAGCAGAAGCTTCTCGGATCAAAGGGAACAACGGGAACACAGGCAAGTTTCCTTGAGCTCTTCGGAGGAGATCACGAGACCGTGAGAAAGATAGATGGAAAGATCGCTGAGAAGATGGGATTTGCTGAGTGCTATCCTGTATCAGGCCAGACATATTCAAGAAAGGTCGACTCAAGAATTCTTAATGTGCTCTCAGGCATCGCACAGAGTGCACACAAGTTCTCAAATGATATCAGACTTCTCCAGCACTTAAAGCAGATAGAGGAGCCATTTGAGAAGAACCAGATTGGTTCATCAGCTATGGCATACAAGAGAAATCCAATGAGAAGTGAGAGAATCGCATCACTTGCCAATTATGTAATGTGTGACGCGCTCAATCCTGCTATCACAGCCGCAACACAGTGGTTTGAGAGAACTCTTGATGACTCGGCAAATAAGCGTATCTCAGTTCCAGAGGCATTCCTTGCAGTTGACGGAATACTTGATTTGTACCTGAATGTTGTAGATGGTCTTGTGGTATATGACAAGGTTATCTACCAGTGCTTCATGAAGGAGATTCCATTCATGGCAACAGAGAATATCATGATGGATGCTGTTAAGCGTGGCGGCAACCGTCAGGAGCTTCATGAGAAGATCAGAGAGTACTCAATGCTTGC
>JAQYAS010000049.1 GCA_029338615.1 Clostridiales bacterium | reverse complement strand
GCAACACTTGCATTATCAATGGTAGGATGTGGATCAGGCGGAAGCTCAAGTGGCGGAAGTTCAAGCAGCGGAGTAGCAAACAAGGACAAGCCGCTTTGCTGGTTCAACCGTCAGCCATCCAACAGCTCAACAGGAGAGCTTGACAAGGATGCCCTTAACTACAATAAGGACACATATTATGTAGGATTTGATGCTAATCAGGGTGCTGAGCTTCAGGGACAGATGGTTCTTGATTATATCAAGGCAAACGCAGCAACGATCGATCGTAACGGCGATGGAGTCATCGGATATGTACTTGCAATCGGTGATATCGGACACAATGATTCAATCGCACGTACAAGAGGTGTTCGTTCAGCACTTGGCACAGGCGTTGATGCAAGCGGAGCAGTTGATTCAACACCAGCCGGAACAAACGTAGATGGTAAGGCAACAGTAGTACAGGATGCTAAGCTTGATGTTGATGGCAAGACATATACGATCAGAGAGCTTGCATCACAGGAGATGAAGAACTCAGCAGGAGCTACATGGGATGCAGCTACAGCTGGTAATGCAATAGGAACATGGACAGCTTCATTTGGTGATCAGATCGATGTAGTTGTTTCAAATAACGATGGTATGGGAATGTCAATGTTCAATGCCTGGGCAAAGGACGCAAAGGTTCCTACATTTGGATACGACGCTAACAGCGATGCAGTTGCAGCTATCGCAGAGGGTTACGGCGGAACAATTTCACAGCATGCAGATGTTCAGGCTTACCTGACACTGAGAGTTATTCGTAACGCACTTGATGGTGTAGATGTTGATACTGGTATCGGTACAGCTGATGAGGCTGGAAATCAGCTTGAGGAAGGTGTTGATTACAGATACAGCGCAGACGAGAGATCATACTACGCGCTGAATGTGGCAGTAACAGCAGATAACTACCAGGATTTCACAGATTCAACAAAGGTTTATGACAAGGTTTCAAAGCAGCTTGACTCAAGCAAGAGCCCAAGCAAGAAGGTATGGCTTGATATCTACAACGCTTCAGATAACTTCCTGAGCTCAACATACCAGCCACTTCTTCAGAACTATGATGACCTTCTTAACCTGAATGTAGATTACATCGGTGGTGACGGTCAGACAGAGTCTAACATCACAAACCGTCTTGGTAACCCAGGCGAGTACGATGCATTTGCAATCAACATGGTTAAGACAGACAATGCAGCATCATATACATCAATTCTCTCTAAGTAATATAAGTTACCTGGATGATTGATCAATAGGAAATGATTTAACTCAGAGGGGTGTCAGACTAAACATTTGATACCCTTCTTTTACGAAGAAAAGGAAGTAGAGATATGGCAGAAGATAAGAATAAATACATCTTATCGATTCAAGGCATGAGCAAATCATTCGGCAGAAACAAGGTCCTTAACCATATTAATTTGAACGTTAAACCTGGTTCAATCATGGGACTTATGGGTGAGAATGGTGCCGGTAAATCGACAATGATGAAGTGTCTATTCGGAACCTATCAGAAGGACGAAGGCACAATAATATTAGATGGAAAAGAAGTAAATTTCTCTGGTCCTAAAGATGCACTCGAGAATGGAGTTGCGATGGTTCATCAGGAGCTTAACCAGTGTCTTGAGAGAAGCGTTGTTGACAACCTGTTCCTTGGACGTTATCCAAAGAACTCTCTTGGAGTTATCGATGAGGGCCGTATGAAGAAGGAAGCTTCAGACTTGTTCAGAAAGCTGGGTATAACGGTCAATCTTACACAGCCGATGAAGAGAATGTCAGTTTCCCAGAGACAGATGTGTGAGATCGCAAAGGCTATCTCGTACAATTCTAAGGTAATCGTACTTGATGAGCCTACATCATCACTGACAGCACCAGAGGTTGCAAAGCTTTTCAAGATGATGAGACAGCTCAAGGAACAGGGAATTTCCCTGATCTACATCTCACATAAGATGGATGAGATATTCGAGATCTGCGATCAGATATCGGTTCTCCGAGACGGTAGTCTGGTCATGACAAAGGACAGCAAGGACACCAACATGAACGAACTTATTTCCGCCATGGTTGGTCGTTCACTTGATAACAGATTTCCACCGGTAGACAATACGCCGGGTGAGACGATTCTCTCAGTACAGGGACTCTCCACAAAGTATGCACCAAAGCTTCAGAACATCACATTTGATGTGAAGAAAGGTGAGATATTCGGCCTCTATGGTCTGGTTGGCGCAGGCCGTACAGAGCTCCTGGAAACTATATTTGGTATTCGTACAAGAGCAGCAGGAAATGTAATGTATGGTGGCAAGATCATGAACTTCACCGGTCCAAAGGATGCTATGGATCACGGATTTGCCCTCATCACTGAGGAGAGAAAGGCAAATGGTCTCTTCCTCAAGGCAGATATCACCTTCAATACCACCATTGCAAATATGAATCACTACAAGAGCGGCGTGGCACTGTCACATGACAGCATGGTTCGTGCCACAGCTGAGGAGATCAAGGTTATGCACACCAAGTGTATGGGACCTGACGATATGATCGCCAACCTGTCCGGTGGTAACCAGCAGAAGGTTATTTTCGGAAAATGGCTTGAGCGTTCACCAAATGTATTCATGATGGATGATCCTACAAGAGGTATCGATGTAGGAGCCAAGTATGAAATATATGAGCTTATAATCAATATGGCAAAGCAGGGCAAGACTATCATCGTTGTCTCCTCTGAGATGCCGGAGATCCTGGGTATCACAAACCGTATAGGTGTTATGTCAAATGGACACCTTGCCGGAATTGTAAATACCAAGGAGACCAATCAGGAAGAATTGTTAAGACTTAGTGCTAAATATTTGTAATAGAGAGGAGCATGGATATGGCAGATAAAAATATGATCCTTTCGGCTGACGCAGAGGAAAAACTCCTTAAGCCGATTGATGAATATGTTGGAAAGATACAGGCTCAGATCGATGAACTTCGAGTTGATGGATCTGACAAGGTTCGTAGTTTGAAGAACCATATAGCTATCGCAAAGGAAGATAAGAATTTATCAAAAGATGAAAAGGATAGCATAATCGCAAAGGATAAGGCAGCCCTGGATAAGGCAAAGGCAGTTGAGGCAGCCAACAAGGATAAGGTTGCAAAGCTCATCGCCGATGCAGAGGGATATCTTAAGGAGCATTATGACAGCGAGTACTACAGCAAGGTTGTGGCAAGCTGTGAGGCTGAGAAGTCAGCAGAAAATGAGTCCTATGAGAGAGTAAAGGCAACACTCAAGACAGAGCATGAGCAGACACTTGCAAAGCTTTCTGATCCTGAAGAGATCAAGGACGAGAAATATGTATATAAGAACAAGCTTTTTGATGCACAGATGACACATGAGTCAAAACTTCAGGAGATCAAGGACAGAAAGCATGATGCATTTTCACACAAGTATCATCTGATAGACCTCCTTAGAATGTCCAAGTACACATTCATGCAGAGCAGAGCACAGAAATTTGAGAACTACAAGTACACATTCAACACAGCACAGTTCCTTTACAAGAACGGTCTGTATATAGTAATTGTGATGATATTCATTGCGCTTTGTATCATCACTCCAATTGTGAAGAATACACAGCTTCTCACAGTTACAAACATACTGAATATACTTCAGCAGGCATCACCTAGAATGTTCCTGGCACTCGGTGTTGCGGGACTTATCCTCCTGACCGGTACTGATCTTTCGATTGGACGAATGGTTGGTATGGGTATGGTTACAGCTACCATTATCATGCACAACGGTGCAAATACAGGTGGTGTGTTCGGACACATATTTGATTTCTCAAGTATGCCGGTTGTAGGAAAAGCATTATTTGCACTTGTTGCATGTATTATCCTCACGACAGTATTTTCAAGTATTGCAGGTTTCTTCATGGCGAAGTACAAAATGCATCCGTTCATTTCAACAATGGCTAACATGCTGATCATCTTCGGACTTGTAACATATGCGACAAAGGGTGTTTCATTTGGTGCTATTGATTCAGCAATACCAAATATGTTCATCCCAACAATAGGAAGTTTCCCAACTATTATCCTTTGGGCAGTAGTTGCAATCGTAGTAGTATGGTTCATCTGGAACAAGACTACATTTGGTAAGAATCTGTATGCTGTAGGTGGAAACCCAGAGGCAGCAGCAGTTTCTGGTATATCAGTATTCAAGGTAACACTTGGTGCATTCATCCTTGCCGGTATCCTTTACGGATTCGGATCATGGCTTGAGTGTAACAGAATGGTTGGTTCAGGTAGTGCAGCTTATGGACAGGGCTGGGATATGGACGCTATAGCAGCCTGCGTTGTAGGTGGTGTTTCATTCACAGGTGGTATCGGTAAGATTTCCGGTGTTGTAACTGGTGTTCTTATCTTCACATCACTTACTTACTCACTTACAATTCTTGGTATTGATACAAACCTTCAGTTCATATTTGAAGGTATCATCATCCTTGCCGCTGTAACTCTTGACTGTCTCAAGTATGTACAGAAGAAGTAAGGAATAACAAATTTAACTCTCACAAAACCTTTATATAAAAAGCCGCTCGGATCGTCTACAGGATGGATTGAGCGGCTTTTGTGGATTGACGGACGCCTTCTGTGCATCTATGCCACTTTTTTATGCATGCCACCTAATCACGCAGCCGCTTCCTTCGCTCCAATGATTTTATCTGCATGCGGCGCCGCGCGCGATAAGGGCGTTTGCGCGCTCTGCCTTAGCAAAAATCATTGAAGCTCAGTCGCGTCTAGCTATCGATTAGGTTGCATGCATAAAAGTGGCAGGCGCATGCAAGGAAGGCTGGGCTGTGGAGATATTTATATATTGTGAATTTCTGGACGAGTGTTCCCCTTCCCTCACTTCAGCTTGCTTTTGTCTGCACACTGCTCTGACCGCGATAGGGGCAATGCGGTCTCCGCAGTGGCAAAAAGCGCTGAAGCTCAGTCGTGTTCACTATCGATGTCGCAGTATATAAATGCAGCCATGCATGCAGCCGGGCAGATACAGCTGTTCGTGGTGGAGGGAGAAGAAATCATCAGTCGCGTCTAGCTATCGATTAGGTGGCATGCATAAAAGTGGCAGGCGCATGCAAGGAAGGCTGGGCTGTGGAGATATTTATATATTGTGAATTTCTGGACGAGTGTTCCCCTTCCCTTACTTCAGCTTGCTTTTATCTGCACACTGCTTTGACCGCGATAAGGGCAATGCGGTCTCCGCAGTGGCAAAAAGCGCTGAAGTTCAGTCGTGTTCACTATAGATGCCGCAGTATATAAATGCAGCTATGCATGCAGCCGGGTAGATACAGCTGTTCGTGGTGGAAGGAGAAGAAAGTATACAGGAACTGTCTCTCAGGGGCTATTGGGGGCGGAAAAGGTACAGGCTTTTATGATATTGTGCCTAAACGGAATATATTGGGATTAAAAGGTACAATGCGTGGTTGTGATGGAGGGGAAAATTCTAAAAAAGGAAAAACTTTGAAAGGATAGATGGTGGAAAGATGAAATTCATCAGAAGATATTCGTCAGGGCAGAAAAAAAACAAAATGTCTCTCATATTTGGTATAATGAACCTGCGATTGTTTGGCGATGGCCAGACAAAAGCGAAATAAAAACGAGACCGAGTGGGCTTGCGAGTTTGTAAATGTAGAAAAATTGCGATAAGCAGCATTTAATATATAGAAAGGATTCCTGTTAGATGGATAAATACAAGGTTATCCTTGTCGATGACGAGGAAGAGGTTATAGATGTTATAGAGAGAAAGATTCACTGGGATATGCTTGGTTTTGATGTTGTGGGAAGTGCCAACAATGGTGTGAAGGCTCTTGAACTGGTGGAGAAGCAGCAGCCGGATGTGGTCATAACGGACATCAAGATGCCGTATATGGACGGTCTTGAGCTATCTAGACGGCTCAACAATGATTATCAGAATATACACATCATCATATTCACAGGATTTGATGAGTTTGAGTATGCCAAGGAGGCGGTGCACCTTGAGATAGAGGAGTACATGCTCAAGCCTATAAATGCCTTAGAACTCTCGGACTGTCTGAAGAGGGTCAAGAACTCTCTGGACAAGGAGAGGGAGGAAAAACTGAATGTAGAAAAGCTTGCGAATTATTTCAATGCATCTCTGCCTGTTCTTCAGACAAATCTGTTTGTATCACTGATAGAGGGCAGAGTGAGCGAGTCGGATTATGAGAAATTTCTTGCAGCATACCAGATCGATATGAAGGGACCGCTTTATTGCTGCGCGGTTTTTCATACATCGGAGCATCACGTTCCAGATGGAATGAACCCGCTACTGTTGTCAATGTCGGTGGAACAGCAGATCAAGGACAGAATTGCTGATACATGGAAATGCAAGGTATTTACATATTTGGGCAACTCAGTGCTCATCATCGAAATAGCCTCAGAGGATGCCATGGCAGAGCTGACGGATGCCTGCGACAGATTCTGCAGATGGGCTTACCGAGTCATGGGCGCAGTGGTTACTGCCGGTATTGGCAGAGTGTGTGACAGTCTCCTGAATATCAATAATTCATATGAGGGTGCCAGGGAAGCGGTATCATACAGGGTCTTATACGGAACCCAGAGGGCTATAAATATTGCTGAGGTCGCACCGAAGGAGCAGAAGGCGGCAGTACAGTATGAAGATGCAAATATGCATGAGCTTATCAAGTCAATATATCTTGGCAAAAGAGAGGCCATTGAGGGTGCTGTACATGATGAGATAGATAAGCTGCACAGATCTGCACAGACCATGAACAGGTACAAGCTGACGCTCATGGAGATGGTAGGAACATTCTACAGATTCTGCGCAAATAATTTTATAGATTTTGACAATTTTTCAGGTGGGATCAGCAACCCATACGAGAAGGTTCCTGAGATGGATGAAGTCACACTCACAGCATGGCTCATAGATACATCCATGGCGATCAGCGAGGAATTGAAAAATGCCCGAAATAACACATCCAGAAGAATGGTAACGGATGCCCAGAATATGGTGGTTGACAGATATATGGAGCCCGACCTGTCACTGGACACGGTGTGCTCAGCGCTTGGTGTGTCCAATTCGTATTTTTCATCGGTGTTCAAGAAGGAGACAGGCAAGTCGTTCATCTCGTATCTGACGGATTACAGGATGGATCACGCAGCCAATCTCATACTTGAGACAAATGAAAAGAGCTATAAGATAGCAGAGCAGGTTGGATATCAGGATGCAAATTACTTTAGCTATGTGTTCAAGAAGAGATTTGGAATGTCGCCATCAAAGTACAGAACTGAACATATGGGGAATAAATAGAGCAGAGAAAGTATAAGGGGAGTATAATTGTTTTGAAGATCAGAGATAAAAAGAAGGATGCTCAGGGGAAAAAACAGAAAAATAAATATTCTCTGCGTATGAGGCTACGAGGCTGGTTTCATCATGGCAGATTTATAGGATTTGATATACAGTCAATAATCATGGCGGTGCTCACAGGACTGACGATAACCACAACTGTTGTTATGGGGTTTCTTATTTACAATAGATTCAAGCTTGCGATAAAGCAGACTGCAGTGTCAAATGCAGAAAGCATGATAGAGAGTACTGTGGATAAAGTGGATACAGACCTGGCAGGCATCAGACAGATATCTAATGGAGTGAATTATAACATTATCCAGGAATATGACATCTCCAGTCAGGAGTTCAGCAGACAGTTCAGCCTTTTATATGAGGTGAATGTTGACAAAGTGCAGAGTATGGCGTTGTACGACAATTCCGGGAAGCTTGTTGCTGCGGAGCCGGTTGCAGTGCAGAAGGATAAGATTAATGTGGAGGAACAGGAATGGTACAAGAATGCATCTGAAGATATAGAGAATATGCACTTTTCTACACCGCATATCCAGGATCTGTTTCAAGATGGCGCCAACAGGTATTATTGGGTCATATCCCTCAGCCGTTCTGTTGATATCAATGATGGAGATAAGCCGGTAAACGGTGTGCTGCTGGTAGATATGAAGTATTCCGTAATTGAGGAGACTCTTTCTAGGATCAATGATTCTTCAAGTGAGACTTATTATTATCTGTGTAACCGTGACGGAGATATCATATACCATCCGCGAAGAGCAGAGATAGACAGAGGTTTTTTCACAGAGGAAAGTACAGAGGCAGCGAGATATGATGACGGTACATATGAGATCAAGATGACGGGTGGCAAAGAAAATGTTGTTGTCAGCAGTATAGCCTACACTGGATGGAAGATTGTAGGAGTAGTACCGGAAAGTGTTCAGACCGCCAGTATCAATCAGTACAGATATTACATCATAACTACGGTTGTGATATTGCTTATGATGCTTTTGTGGGTGAACAGGATCATAACAAAGAAAATCTCAAAGCCTATACTTAAGCTGAATGAATCAGTAAAGTCATATGAGACAGGTGGAACCACGGATATATATATTGGAGGATCTTCCGAGATAAGGCATCTGGGATATTCGGTCAAAAAATCCTATGAGCAGATAGAGATTCTGATGCAGGAGATAATCAGACAGCAGAATGAGCGGAGAAAGAGTGAAATGGATGCTCTCCAGAGCCAGATCAATCCGCATTTCCTGTATAATACACTGGAGTCCATAACATGGATGGTGGAGGCAAACAGAAATACAGACGCAGTGTTTATGATATCTGAGCTTGCAAAGCTGCTCAGAATAAGTCTGTCAAAGGGCAGAACCGTCATAAGGATAGCGGATGAGATCCAGCACATCACGAGTTACATGAACATACAGAAGGTAAGATATAAAGAAAGATTTGCAACAGAATTTATCATAGATGAAGAGATAAATGACTATTGTACAGTTAAGCTTATCGTGCAGCCAATCCTGGAAAATGCAATATACTACGGTGTGGGCAACATGGATGAGGACGATGGCGGCAAGATAACTGTCCGCGGTGAGAAGAAGGGCAATGACATATACATTTCAGTTGAGGATAATGGCATGGGTATGTCGGAGGAGGTTGTCCGGAACATCCTTGTGGACAACAATAAGGTGCCAAAGCATGGCTCCGGAGTGGGTGTTATCAATGTTCACTCCAGGATAAAGCTGATGTTTGGCAGCGAATATGGATTAAAGGTTTACAGTGAGCCGGACGAGGGAACAAAGGTTGTCATTCACATTCCAGCCATTCCTTATACGGAGGAGAACAGGGAGAGACTTGAGAGGCAGGATTTTGGAAGGGGGATGGTGACAGATGAAGAAGAGTAAGATAACCTTTCTGATCGCGGAGCTGTTTCTGGTGGTTATAGCCGGATTCTTTATACACCAGATATTCCGGGAAGATGTGCCTCAGAAAAGAGTAGCGGTCATACTTTCAAATTCCGGTGATAAGAGGTGGGATGGACTTATAAATGGACTTAAACAATCAGCAAATGTCAATGATGTCCATCTTATCATATGCAACACCGATGATATCGAGTCAGCCCAGGATGAGAAGGAGCTAATAGATGAACAGCTTGAAAATGATGTAGATGCATTCATAATTTGTCCTGCACCGGGCGAGGATACATCGGATATGCTGGGACAGCTTGGCGATGTACCATTTGTACTTATAACCCAGGATGCATACAGTGAAGATGGCGCCTCGGGATTTGTCACGATAAAACCTGATAACTACAAGATAGGATATACCCTTGGAGAACAGATCAGGGCAAATGATGCGGACGGACTCCGTGGCAAAAGCATAGGCATTATAACCGGATATTCCCAGACAGAGGGAAGTGTGAGCGGAAAAGCAGGACTTATGGATGCGATAGAAGGAACCGGATGCGAGGTGAGCTGGGAGTACAGCCGATGTGGCAATCAGAACATATGTGGCATTGTGGATATTCTGGGAAAGGTGGACTACATGGTTGTGATGGACACATATGCGATCGATGAGATAGGAGAGAATGCGGATAATGGTATGTACAATGGCGCCCAGATATATGGAATGGGGACCAGCGTAAAATCTGTGGCGCTGCTTGATGCGGGCAAGATAAAGTGCCTTGTTATTCCGGATGGATACGGTGTTGGCTATGCCAGTGTGACAGAGGTAGTAAAAGGTCTGAACAGCAGGTTGTATACGATGAAGAGTCGGGAGGAGGGCATAAAGATAATATACAGTGACGATTTGTTCTCCGATGATGTAGAGAGGTTTTTATATTCATATGAGTAAACAGAAACGAAGAAAAATATATGTGCTTTTGCTGGCAGCTGCGATGATAGTCTCGCTTATGGGCTGCGGCAGTAGCAAACAAAAATCAGACAAAACCATGAGAGTCGGGGTGGTCACTTATACAGCAGATGATCCGTTCATAAATGCCATGGTTGAAAAGGTGAAATCTCAGCTTAAGACCATGGAGACCACAGACATGAATGTGATAGTATCGGTGAGAAGCGGTGATAATGATCAGCGTGAGCAGGACGAGATAGTTGATGAGATGATAGATGCAGGCTGCGATGTGCTGTGTGTGAATCTTGTAGACAGAACTGCACCGGCAAATATTATCAAGTCAGCAAGGCAGAGTGATATACCAGTGATCTTTTTCAACAGAGAGCCGGTGCGTGATGACCTGATGCAGTGGGAAAAGCTCTACTATGTTGGCTGTGACGCAAAAGAATCCGGTGACATGCAGGGTGAGATTGCGGCAAATTATATAAAGAAGCACAGCGAAGTGGATCGCAACGGTGATGGCAAGATACAGTATGTTCTTCTTGAAGGCGAGGCCGGACATCAGGATGCTATAAGCAGAACTGATTGTTCGGTGAAGACCATCATGGAAGGTGGAGTGGAGCTTGAGAAGCTCAGTTATCAGTTTGCCGACTGGAACAGAGGTCAGGCGGAGAACAGAATGACACAGCTTATAAGTCAATATGGCAGTCAGATAGAGCTTGTCATATCCAACAATGATGAGATGGCACTGGGCGCAGTTGAGGCGTACAATAACTCAAGTATAAGTCGCGACAGATGGCCTGTGATATTTGGAATAGACGGACTTGATGATGCTCTCCAGGCGATAAAGCAGGGAAACATGCAGGGAACAGTTTACAATGACAAGGAGGCCCAGGCGGGAGAGATAGCGCGGTTGGCAGTTGATCTCTTCAAGGGAAACAGCCTTGATGGTCATAATCTTGACGAGGGCAAATATTACGTGTCGCCTTACTGGAAGGTCGATGTTGACAGCGTGGATGATTTCCTGCACAGATAAGGGTAACCGACTGATACGTGAATAAAAGATTGTGAATTAAATATTCGGGAAGGATGCATATGGAAAATAGATGGATGGAAGAATTTTACGGAGAGACGGATGCAGATAAGAGACTTGACCTGCTGGAAAATAACAGCACGGATATGGACGGTGACAGCGCCGGTTCGTCTACTGTTTTCCGTCAGAGATTGTGGACAGCGAGATATGGCAAGAGAAAGCCGAAGAATGATGCATTTGTGGGCTGCCTTATGGAGCTCAAATACATATCGGAGGGCGGCTCTGTTGACATCGGAGGTCAGAAAAAGAAACAGGCTGTGGAGATCATAAGCAAGCTCTGTCTGTTCGACGCAGACAAAAGAAGTGCCGAGGAACAGGAGATACTGCTATATGAACTCAAGAATGCGTTCCTCAAGTTCATCGAGGTGAGCAGAGGCGGCAGAGGTTTCACATCCATAGCATTTGGTATGGGGCAGCTCTCGGATGAGGGCGTGGCGAAGAAGATCGCAGATCAGATAAGCTCCATAGCATTTGACGCGCCGCACATGCTGCACATGGACAAGGAATTTGCCATACTTCAGAGTGCCGCACTGGCGGCATTCAGGCAGGAGTATCCGAACAGGGAGCATTTCTTGAGAAAATGATGATAAGCGTGATTATGAACTGTATTTGCGGATAGGCTTGAGCCCTGACAACTGATACATTCATAGCGTAACGATATGGACAGGACATTTATTGAGCCCTGTCCTTCTTATATGTTGTATCACTTTTTTATCAGTGCTACAATAAAGAAAATTCGAATTTAACACACATCTAAAAAACGAGAATTCACAAAAACGTAGCCATAAAATGGTGATGAAAGGACGTATAATTTATGAGTAAAAAAGTATTTGTTTTGGTATACGATTATTGGCATCACGATGATTCCATCAAGCCTATGATGGACTATCTGTTTAACGCAGATTATGAAGTAACATTCACGAAGAACCCAAATGATTATTTCAACGGGCAGTTTGATTTGTTTTTGTCTTTCAAAGACCCTATTGAAAATGATCAGATTCCTACTCCAATCTGGTGTGATGAAAAATGGACGGAGAAATTTCTGAATGATGTTCAGAATGGTATGGGAACGATTATGCTTCACGCATCACTTACTGATTACACAGAAAATCACCCAATCCTCACAAATGTTGTAAGAAGTAACTTTATCACTCATCCCGAAAAATGTCCGCTTACTGTAAAACCGATAGCAGAGCATCCGATTATTGAAGGCATTGGCAAATTCACATTCCCTGATTTTGACGAACATTATGTTATGAAAATGATTCCGAATGCTGATACAACGATTCTTGCAGAAACCGTTTCAAAGAACGGCGTTCAGCCTGCTGTATGGGTTCACACCTATGGCAAGGGAAAAATCTGCTGTATCGTTCCTGCACACACTACCCAAAATCTGACCTGTGAACCATTTGTCAAACTTGTAAAGAATGCTATTGATTGGGTTGAATAGTGATTGAGCTTCGAAACGTTAACTTCAGTTGGTCGACGTCTTAACCGGTGCGGAAGATAATATCATGTAATACGATATAAGTTACACCCTACAAGTCATAAAAACTTGCAGGGTGTTTTCTTGTGCTCGTATATATGTAAGATCGCAAGACAGGGAACTGCCCTGTTCCTGAAGCTGTCGGAGATGTTCTCTGACGCTCTGTTTTTCAGGCGGTTTCTTGGTTGGCTTCTCTTTCTGTTTGAGCTTCAGATTGTATTCCCACACTTCACGCTCATATCGTTCCACAACACTCTCTATTTCACGGTAGGTTGCCCCATAAATGCCTGAACATCGGGATAACTGTCCTCTTTTAGAATATCGGGGAGCTTATTTTATATTGTTTTTTGAGACATAATTATGCTATAATCATGTCAGAGAAAGGAGTGAAACATTATGCCACTTATTATGCCTATTAAGGATTTACGCAATACAACTGAGATTTCTAATATCGCACACAAGGAACAGGAGCCTATTTTTATTACTAAAAACGGATATAGCGACTTGGTTGTAATGAGTAGTGAATTATATGATAAATTTGCAAGAATGAACCGCATCGACCAAGCCATATTTGAATCAGAACAGGAAATTGCCAACGGAGCAGAAGCAGTTGACGCTGAGATGGTTTTTGCAGAACTGGAGAAAAAACATTTTGGATAAATACAAGGTAAAAATCAACCCTAAGGCAATTCGTGAATTAGACCAAATTTACGAATATATTGCAAATGAGAAATTGGCTCCTGAAAATGTCAAAGGGCAGATTGAGCGAATTAAAAAATCTATTTTAAGCTTGGATACTTTTCCACAGTCCCATCAAGAACGAAGCGAGGGCAGATATGCCGGCAAAGGCTATCTGCAGTTATTGATTGATAACTATATCGCCATATTCCGCATTGACGAACCACGCAAAACCGTTTACGTGGTAACAGTTCAATATCAAGGACGAAATTTATAAGATGTAGGGGCTGTCGCACTAAGCAACTAGTGCGACAGCCCCTTAGTTATTTTAGGGGAGGTAGTTATAAGTGAAAGTATGAAATATGGATCTGAAGACAGAACATGTATCATCAGAATCCTTAGCGTTCATAAATATCACTTCATCCCTCGTCTTTATCATGATTACGGGATAGCTGTCTGCGTATACATACAGCTCACATTTGCCGTAGGTGCTGCTCTTGAAATGGCCGATCAGGTATTCATCGGTGGCACCTCCGTTTGTGCGAACAAAATCATCGTCTGGCAGTTCGTCCAGAAGCTGAACATCCTCAATGTCATCAAAGTAAACCTCTGACGAGTATATGGCGGCGGAGATGATGAGTCTGTCAGAGTCAAGCTGAGTGTCGATATGCACGTTTATGAATGGCACAAGCACACCTATCATCCAGACGATGCAGGCGGTGATAAGGATACATGTAAGTCCTGTAAAAATCTTTGCGCCCCTGGTGGCATAGTTAAATGTATAATTTCCACTTTGCAATCTGTTCTGAACCAGCACATGCGGGTCGGAAGGATTGTAGTAATATCCGGTTTTCCAGTATTCGTCGTCATCCACGTAGAGAGGCTGGGTGTCGGCTGCCAAGAGTTCACGTTTTCTGCTTTGAGACATGAGGAGAGGCGTAAACAATCCGATGGCTGCGAGAGTCTGGATAAATATATAGACATAGAGTGCGGAGCTGCACAGCGAGACATCTACAAGCGCACCCTTGAAATTCAGAATATCAGAAAGCGAAATTTGCCGGGACTTATTGGCTGATGATATGCAATGAATCAGGGTGTCAATAGCGATATATACCCATGCGACAGCATTTGTTGCCGAAAGAATCAGCATTGCAAGTCCCTTGTATATCTTCATGGTTCTGTTGACGGTCTGGTTGAGCTGGGTATCCGAGCTGTACACAGTTCGTTCGTGCCGGTTTACATATATGTGGAATATCATGGATGTAAGTGACATCAGGACGGAGCAGAGTCCTATTATTATCATTGTGGTTGATATGACCGCACTTTTTCCTATCGCAAATGGCAGCAGGCAAATGAGTTCTACAAGGATTATTATTCCATGATAATTGAAACTGATCTCACTATTGCCGATCAGAGCTGACACATTTGTATCAATGTAGCGTTTTCTTTTCTGAGCAGGGATTATCCAGTCATTTTTCATCTTAAGGGCATACATTTTCCTGTGCGCGGAGTTGTTTGCATATGTTATAAGGAAACAGAATGCGATCATCCAGATAGTGTATGCCAGTACGAATATAATGATCTCCCAGAACACGACAAAGCACAGGGCTGTTCCAAGGATGAGATTTATCCAGATAATCCGGTTCATCTTACGTCTGGCAGCAGCAACAATATTCAGGACGGTTTCGTCTTCAATGTGTTCCTTTGGAATGTGGACACCCAGGAGCATTCCTTCGGTATACGAATAATTACTTGTATATACGAACTTCATTATGAGCAGTATGAAGAAGTTCATAAACAGGAAGATGATAAATAATGCTATGCTCATAAGCGGCTCCTTTCTGTTATTTTAGTGGATATTTGGATTGGAGAAGACTTCATTTTGGAATATACTTCATCGCACAACTTGAGAAAATCTTCCCGGTTCATCCCGGTTATGCTTGCCTCGGCGGACAGAAGTTCCAACTCTGACTCCAGCTTGTCACGGAACTCGGCGTTCATATTGATATTTTCTGATACAAATGCTCCAAGCCTTCTGTCAGTTCTGATATATCCTTCGTTTTTGAGTATCTGGTATGTCTTATTCACAGTCATTGTGTTCACGCCGGCATCCGCCGCAAGCTGTCTTACAGTGGGAAGCTTTTCACCTGACTGTATCTCGCCTTTGCCGATTCCCTTTACTATCTGATTGCGCAGCTGTACGTATATGGGTGTGTCACTACTCATGTCAAGCTCTATGATCATGTGGTGGCCCTCCTTTTTGTATTATCTGTATTATAATATATAATACAGATTCCGCAATAAGTCAACTATTAGAAAACGCCGTATAAATAAAAATCATCCGTGAGCAAGTTGATTACCCACAGATGATCCTTATATCTTGTGAAATTTTATTTTTGTGTAGCTGATTTTTGCAGTTCCAATAATCGTTCATTTGAAATGATTTTTTCGGAAAAAGACTTTCTGATCAATTCAAAATCTGCTCCATTTGAAAAAAGACTGAGTATATTTTTCTCATCTTCCAGTCTTTTGAGTTTTTGAGATGGGGTTTCTTCCACTGTACCACCCATGATACTCACCATCCTTTCCTCATATTCATTGCCATCCGCAATATGTTTAATGATCCTGTTTATATAATTCATTATATCTAAAAGTTCTTCCGGTGACAATTCATTATTCTGGTAAAGTTTTGTAAGTTCGGTTCTAAAATATAACAGATCAGATAATGCAGAATCGATATTGCCCTTATTGCAGATTTCATTCTCATATCTCGTTATGTAAAATGGAATATAAGGAAACAGTCTATCAGAAATCATGTCTTCCTTGGAAATGTCCTTTAGCAAGATATTTTTACAATCATAATTTACGGATTCCCCATTTGGAAATTTCAATGAGATCTCTGTATATAAAGGAGTGTGTTCACTGCTCTTAATATATACAACTACATATGCAGGCATATTTAGAATAACCCTTCCGTTTTCCCAAACGGCATTATTCCGAGCAGACAGAAAAGCATATTCGGCAATTCTGATCGCCATGGTGCCATCTTCATAGCTCTGGCATTCAATCAGGTAGGTATCACCACAAATACTCATCAATAGATCAGATTCACGTTCTTCGATTTTGTCAGTATCTGGGTTTTCGATATAACTGTCAGTAGGTAAGATTGTTGGAACAATATTCAATGGATATGATTTGTTAAATGCTTTGTTGATCAGTGATATAAACAGACGCTTGTGATTGTATTTTAGAGTCTTGAAAATATCATCGTAGTCATTGTTATTTTTAGGCATATACTTCCTACTGTGTAAGATTGTTCCGGCCGGTAGGCACACTTTATAGCAATAAAAAC
>JAQYAS010000048.1 GCA_029338615.1 Clostridiales bacterium | reverse complement strand
CTCTTGGATGTGAGGTTGTTGAGATCTCAGCTCTTAAGGGAACAGGTATCAATGAGGTTAAAGAAAAGGCTGTAGCTGCTGCAAAGGCAAAGGCTGCAAACAAGATCGTTCACAAGTTTGATGACAAGGTTGAGACTGCCATCGACAGCGTATCAGCTAAGTTAGATATAGAAGAGAACAAGAAGAGATTCTTCGCTATCAAGCTCATTGAGAAGGATAGCAAGATCATCGAGCAGATGAAGAATGCTCCTGATTGTTCAGCAGAGATCAAACAGCTTGAGGATGAGTTTGACGACGATACAGAGAGTATCATTACAAACGAAAGATACTCATACATTACATCAATAATCGATAAATGCCTTAAGAAGGCTTCAAATGGTCAGAAGCTTACAGTTTCAGATAAGATAGACAAGGTTGTTACAAACCGTATCCTTGCTCTCCCGATATTCGTACTTGTAATGTGGTTAGTTTATTACATAGCAATGTCAACAGTAGGTGCATGGTGCACAGACTGGACAAATGATAACCTGTTCGGCGATGGTTTCCATCTCTTCGGAATAGGAAGCTCAGATTATGAGGATGCATCAGGTGACTATGATGCAGCAACAACAGCCCTCGATGCATACGGCGTACTCGTAACAGATGACGAGGATGCAGTTGATGTAGATGCCACAAAGGCAGCTATTGAGGCAAACACAAACACAGAGACAAGTGTTAAGTATGAGATGGAGGATGAGGAGACTCTCGATACATATAATATTGATGTTTACTACTCTGAGGTCCCAGCAGGTGCTGACGAAGAGACAACAAATGCTATGTCATATCTTGATGCAGTTGATTACTTCAACGAGACACAGATGGCAGAGATCGATCCTGCTGATTACGGCGTATTTGTTCCTTCAATCCCTGATCTTATCTCTGCAGGACTTGACAAGATCGGATGTGCAGACTGGTTACACGGACTTATCATCGATGGTATTGTAGCCGGTGTTGGTGCGGTGCTTGGTTTCGTACCTCAGATGCTCGTACTGTTCATATTACTTGCAATTCTTGAGTACTGTGGATATATGGCACGTATCGCCTTCATCATGGATCGTATCTTCAGAAAGTTCGGTCTCTCAGGAAAGTCATTCATACCTATCCTTGTAGGTACAGGTTGTGGTGTGCCAGGTATCATGGCTTCACGTACGATTGAGAATGAGAAAGACCGTCGTATGACAGTCATGACAACAACATTTATACCATGTGGTGCTAAGGTTCCATTTATCGCCATGATCGCCGGTGCTATATTTGGTGGTTCATCAATAGTTGCAACAAGTGCTTACTTCATCGGTATTGCAGCAATTATATGTTCTGGTATAATACTTAAAAAGACAAAGATGTTTGCCGGAGATCCATCACCATTTGTTATGGAGCTTCCACCTTACCATATTCCAACAGTTGGTTCTGTACTCAGAAGTATGTGGGAGCGTGGCTGGTCATTCATCAAGAAGGCTGGTACAATAATCACACTTTCAACAATCGCTGTATGGTTCACAACATACTTCGGATTTGTTGATGGTTCATTCCAGATGCTTGATGAGAGCCAGATCGATTACAGTATCCTTGCAAAGATTGGTAATGCGATCGCATGGATCTTCGTTCCACAGGGCTGGGGTAACTGGCAGGCAACTGTAGCATCTATCACAGGTCTTGTTGCCAAGGAGAACATCGTTGGTACAATGGGTATCCTCTACGGCGGTGGAGACGGTACAGTTTACCAGGCACTTGCAGGTGCATTCACAACAGCAAGCGGATTTTCATTCCTTGTATTCAACCTTCTCTGTGCACCATGTTTCGCAGCTATGGGTGCTATCAAGAGAGAGATGAACAGTGCTAAGTGGTTCTGGTTCGCAATCGGATATCAGTGTGGATTTGCTTACCTTGTAGCACTTGTTGTATACAGAATCGCAGGTCTCTTCACAGGAGCTTGTTCATTCGGTGTATGGTCAGTAGTAGCAATTGCACTTGTTGTTCTGTTCTTCTTCATGCTGCTGCGTCCGGATCCAAACAAGAAGGTAAAGACAAGCAAGGAGTTCCTCAACGCTTAGTATAAGTGTTAAAAAGGATTATATAAAAGGAGAGTGGTGACTTATGTCAGAGTATCTTGGTACAATTATTGTGGCAGCCATAATCATTCTGATGGTGTTCTTCATTGTCAGAGGTATGGTTAAGGATAGAAAAAATGGAAAACACATATGTGGCGGTGACTGTTCGAACTGTCATGGCGGATGTAGTCACAAACTCTAAATAAAATAATGGTTGTAGTATAAAATGAATGTGCGTCGTAAAAATTTTACGGCGTACATTTTTATATTGTACTTGAAATAAAAAAAGATTTACTATCTTAGTATTATTAATATTATTATAAAGTCATGTTGGTGCACGACTGGCGGAGACGGCCGAAAGGCTGGTAGGAATTACCTACAGGGAGTGTACTGTTAAGATAAGCCGACCGCCTGGGCAAGCAAATATATCAAGACATGTATTTGTGTGCGCAGGTGGCCGGCTTTCTTTATGGCATCAGCTCACAGGTACGAGAAAACACATGGAGGTACAACAGAAATGGAAATGTTATCACTTGAGAAGGAACTTAGCGAAAATGCATATCCGGGACGTGGAATCGTGATCGGCGTGTCAGAGGATGGCAAGAAGGCAGTTACAGCTTACTTCATCATGGGAAGAAGCTCAAACAGCCGTAACAGGGTATTTGTGACAGAGGGTGAGGGCATCAGAACAGAGGCGTTTGATCCATCAAAGCTCGAGGATCCAAGCCTTATAATCTATGCACCTGTAAGAGTTCTTGGCAACAAGACTATAGTTACAAATGGCGATCAGACAGACACTATATATGACGGACTTGATGATGAACTCACATTTGAGCAGTCACTCAGAAGCAGACAGTTTGAACCGGACGGTCCTAACTACACACCTAGAATCTCAGGTGTTATGCACATCAAGAATGGTGTGTTCGATTACTCAATGTCCATACTTAAGAGTAACAACGGCAACCCTGCTGCTAATAATAGATACACATTCTCATATGAGAATCCTGTAGCCGGAGAGGGACATTTCATTCACACATATATGCACGATGGCAATCCACTTCCAAGTTTTGAGGGGGAGCCAAAGTGGGTTAAGATATCAGGCGATATCGATGAGTTCACAGACAAGGTATGGAACAGCCTCAACGAGGATAATAAGGTGTCACTGTTCGTCAGATACATCGACATCGCAACAGGCGAGTACGAGACAAAGATCGTGAACAAGAATAAGTAATTAAAAAATAATAAAGGAGATATTTGATCATGAACGAGATTCAGTTAAAGTATGGTTGTAACCCAAATCAGAAGCCTTCAAGAATATACATGGAGGATGGCAGTGATCTTCCTGTCAAAGTGTTAAATGGTAAACCTGGATACATCAACTTCCTTGATGCATTCAACGGATGGCAGCTCGTAAAGGAACTCAAGGCGGCAACAGGACTTCCAGCAGCAACATCATTCAAGCATGTTTCACCAGCAGGCGCTGCAGTTGGACTTCCACTTAACGATACACTTGCAAAGATCTACTGGGTAGATGATCTAGGAGAGCTCTCTCCACTTGCATGTGCATATGCAAGGGCAAGAGGCGCTGACAGAATGTCATCATTCGGTGATTTCATTGCACTCTCAGATGTGTGTGATGCTGACACAGCACGACTTATCAAGAGAGAGGTGTCAGATGGTGTTATCGCTCCTGGGTACACAGATGAGGCTATGGAGCTTCTTCTCGCAAAGAAGAAGGGAAATTACAACATCATCCAGATAGATGAGAACTATGTTCCTGCAGAGATTGAGAGAAAGCAGGTATATGGCGTTACATTTGAGCAGGGAAGAAATGAGCTCAAGATTGACAAGGATCTCCTGTCAAACTTCGTTACAGAGAACAAGGAGCTTCCAGAGCAGGCTGAGATCGATATGAAGATCGCGCTCATCACACTCAAGTATACACAGTCCAATTCTGTATGCTATGTAAAGGGTGGACAGGCTATAGGTATCGGAGCAGGACAGCAGTCAAGAATCCACTGTACAAGACTTGCAGGACAGAAGGCAGACAACTGGTTCCTCCGTCAGTCACCACAGGTTATGGGACTTCAGTTTGTTGACGGACTTGGAAGAGCCGACAGAGACAATGCCATCGACGTATACATGGGTGATGAGTATGAGGACGTTCTTAAGGAAGGCGAGTGGCAGAAGAGATTCAAGGTTAAGCCTGAGGTGTTCACAGCAGAGCAGAAGAAGGCATGGCTTGCGCAGAACACAGATGTTGTCCTTGGATCAGATGCATTCTTCCCATTCTCAGACAATATAGAGAGAGCTCACAAGAGCGGTGTCAAGTACATTGCACAGCCTGGCGGATCAGTTCGTGACGATCTTGTTATCGAGTGTGCTGACAAGTACGATATGGTCATGGTATTTACAGGAATCAGATTATTCCATCACTAAAAAATAAAAAGATTGCATGGCGGTGTTGCTGATAAAAATCAGTAACACCGCTTTTTTTCTTTATATTATCGTTGGATTGTGATAGTATATAATGATGTATAAGATGCGGTATCTATAGCCGTAATATTAAAAAAAACTGTAATTCAAAGGAGATTATGTATGTCTAGACGAAAACGCAGCATATTTAAAGAACGTCGAAAAATAAATTATAAATTAATCTTTGCTGTTATATTACTGGCAGGAATGTCAATATTGCTGATATCTTATGCTATATCAGCAATTGCTTCCCAGAAGGATGAACTTTATGAACAGGGTGTTGATGCCTACGATAGTGCCTCTTATGAGCAGGCAATAGATTTATTCAAATCTGCACTGGCTGAGAATCAGCTTTTTTCAAAGAAAAAGGATCAGAATATAGAATTGTATATGGCTGATTCTTATTTGAAAAGTGCCCAGTACGCCGAAGCCTCTGCTACATATAAGGAATTGATAGATTCATCGTTCAGTGGATCAAACATTAAAGATCTTCATGAACTTGCAACTGCGCTTGATGATTTCTCAAAGGGAAACTATGGCGGTGCACTGGATGTGCTGCTCAAACAGGCAGATACATATCCGGAGCTGTATATGTATATAGGAACTTGTTATGCGGTCACTGATGACATAGATAATATGTTTGCAAGTTATGAAAAGTATGTTCAGACGTTTGGCTTTAACTCATATGTATATGCAATGTATGGCTCGTATTATATGAATAGTGGGGATATGGAATCATCTATAGCATATATTATGAATGGCCTAGATTGTGGAGACAACGTATACAGGAAAGAACTTATGATGCTGGAGATCACTTATTATGAGAAGAAAGAGGATTATGATAAGGCGTATGAACTTGCATCACAACTTATGGCGGATTATCCGGATTATGAGAAGGGACAACGGGAATACACATTCCTTAGTACAAGAATATCAGAGCAGTAGTTTGGGAGGAGTTATATGGAGATTCAACTGTGGAAGGAGATATTGTCTCCTTATGAGCAGGCGGTTGACGAACTTTTGGTTAAGTTCAATCACATAATAATGCAGTATAAGAATATGGGAAAATATTCTCCGATAGAAAGTGTTACAGGAAGGGTTAAAACGGTATCGAGCATTATTGATAAACTGCAGAAGAAGCATATCCCTATGGATCGTATAGTGGAGGAAATGGATGATATCGCAGGCATACGGATTATGTGTCAGTTTACGGAGGATATAAGTAAGGTTGTGGAGATAATCCGTGAACGACAGGATATGCGGATCAGGGAGGAAAAGGATTATATTACAAATGCGAAAGCAAGCGGATATCAGAGTTATCATATAATCCTGGACTATGATGTGTATACGGCTTCGGGCTGTACAACTATCCAGGCGGAGATACAGATTAGAACTATGGCTATGAACTTCTGGGCCACGATCGAACATTCCCTTCAATACAAGTATAAGAAGGGAATACCTCAGGACATAAGAGAAAAACTAAAAAATGCCGCTGATGCCACAGTTGCGCTGGACAGTGAGATGTCTTATGTGAGAGGGGAGATAATGGATGCTCAGAATTCATTCAACATTAAGGCAAATATAGTGTCTGAAATAATAGTAAATATCCAGAACCTGTATAAAGTAGGAAATCCAAGAGAGATTAAGAAGATCCAGGATGAATTCTATTCAATATACCAGAAAGATGATATGGAATTGTTAGAGAATTTTGAAAAACAGCTCGATATCATAGCAGAGGGATATAAGGCACAAAGTATCAAATAAGGAGTTGCAGATATGGCTTTACCAAAGGCATTTGATGATAGGATAAAAACACAGCTCGGAGATGAATACGAGGACTACATAAAGTGTTTTGACAGTGAAATGTATCATGGAATAAGAGTTAACACTTCAAAGATATCAGTGGAGGAATTCCTACGGATATCTCCGTTTGAACTTGAGCCTGTACCGTGGACCTCAAATGGTTTCTATTATGATCATAAGAGATATACCCCATCAAAACATCCGTATTACTATGCGGGTCTGTATTATATTCAGGAACCAAGTGCTATGACACCGGCGACTGTTCTGGACATTGAAGAGGGAGATACCGTGTTGGATATATGTGCTGCTCCAGGTGGAAAATCAACTGAGCTTGCCGCTAAGCTGAATGGTACAGGCATACTTATATCCAATGATATAAGTAACTCGCGTGCAAAAGCACTACTCAAAAATCTTGAACTTTTTGGTATAGGCAATATGTGTGTGGTAAGTGAACCACCGAATACTCTGTCAAAGGCATTTGAGGGGGTGTTTGACAAAATACTGATTGATGCGCCATGCTCTGGAGAGGGAATGTTCCGAAAATCATCTTCGATGATGACTGCGTGGGAAAATAATGGAACAGAACTTTTTGCCGGATTGCAGAGAGGAATTTTGAACGAGGCATGTAAGATGCTGAAGCCTGGTGGAAAACTTCTTTATTCAACATGTACATTTTCCCCTGAGGAGGATGAAAGATCTGTTGAGTATCTGTTATCTATAGACGACAGTATACATCTGATAGATTTCCCTAAATATGACAGGTTTGATGATGGAAACCCGGCATGGGGAGATACTGACAATCCGGATCTTGTCAAGTGCGCCAGACTTTGGCCACACCATCTGAAGGGAGAAGGTCATTTCATTGCCCTGTTTGAAAAGAATCAGGATGATTGTAACAGGAACGTCGTTTCATCATATTCTTTCAAGCCGTATAAATCAGATGGAGAGTTCCTTGAATTTGTAAAACATATATCAGAGTCAGCAGGAATTAAAACAGATAGAATAGAGGAAAATAAGGGAAGGTTGTATTATATAGCTGAAGGTATGCCAGATGTAAAGGGGCTTAGACTGCTAAGACATGGATTATTTCTTGGAGAGGTTAAGAAGAACCGATTTGAACCAAGTCAGTCACTTGCCATGTACTTAAAATCGGATCAGTATGACAATATGGTCAGTTTTGCAGCAGATGATATAAGGGTTATAAAATATCTAAAGGGGGAAACAGTGGAGCTTGATGACAGTGTTTCCATAGATAATGGATATGTGCTTGTCTGTGTGGATGGATATCCGCTTGGATGGGCGAAGAACAACAGGGGAGTATTGAAGAATAAGTATTTATCAGGATGGAGGATGATGTCATGAAAAAAGTAGCGATAGTAACTGGTGCTTCTTCAGGTATTGGCAAGGAGTTTGCAGTTCAGATAGCACAGAGATATAAGACAATCGATGAAGTATGGCTTATAGCCAGAAGAAAGGACAGACTTGCTGAAGTGAAGGCGGAGATAAGTTCTGTGAGCGGAAAACTTGTAAGGATTCTTGCGCTGGATCTTACAGATGATACGGATATTAAGTTTTACAGAAATCTTCTTGAAAGACAGGATCCATCGGTCAGAGTCCTTGTAAATGCAGCGGGATATGGAATTGCTGGACATTTTGAAAATATGACCGTTGATGATGTAAATGGAATGATTGATCTTAATTGCAGGGCACTCGCAGCAATAACACATATAACGTTACCGTATATGTCAGGTCCTTCAAATATTATAAATCTTGCATCATCTGCAGCATTTCTGCCTCAGCCGTCATTTGCAATATATGCTGCATCCAAATCTATGGTCCTGAGTTTTTCAAGGGCTCTTGGCAGGGAGCTTTCTGACAAGGGTATAACTGTAACCGCGGTATGTCCTGGACCAGTGAATACGGAGTTTTTTGATGTGGCACAGAAATATACCAAATCAAAGCCGTACAAGATGATACTCAGGGCTGATCCAAAGAAGGTGGTGAAGAAAGCCCTGTTTGATGCATACTATATGAGCGATGTATCTGTATACTCACCTCTTATGAAAGCATTCAGATTTGTGAGCAAATACCTTCCTCACAGCGTTCTTATGAAATTTATAAAATAGTTATATGAATTATATGGAGTGAGATAAATTATTTGACGACCGGATATGGAGGATGATATGGAAAAAGGACAACATGGATACATGAACAGACATAAGAGAAATGTTCTTATAAGTATCATTATACTTGGATTGTTTGTAATTGCCGGAGTTTTTTTTACTGTTGCAATGTTCAATACCAGAAAAACAATATTTATAATCATACCGATACTTGTAGCGTTACCATTAGCAAAACAGCTGGTTGCGTATATAATGTGTGCGGGGTTCAGAGAACTTACGGATGAGGAATATTCAAAGATAAAAAAGATCCGGTATTTTGGTGATCCGTCGCTGGTGTATGATGTTTCAATCAGCAGATATGAGGGAATTGTGTATTTTCCTGCGGCTGTTGTGAGGGATGGAAGAATGCTTTTCTATTATAATGGTGGATACGGCAAGAAGATCCAGAATGAAACGGCTCTGAAGAATATAATTACTGAAGCCTTTGCAGATCAGAAAAAATATGTAGTGATAGTTACAACAGACATTGAGAGTTTTGTGGCAAAGGCAAACAAGATCAAGGAACCAACGGAAGAATTTGTCGGCTCCGATGAGAGAATAAGAAATAGATTATATGAACTGGGAATTTAAAAATGAGAGAGATAGTTATATCAAAAAATGAGGCTGGACAGAGACTTAATAAACTCATTATGAAATATCTGAATAAAGCCCCATCAAGTTTTGTGTACAGGATGATAAGAAAGAAAAACATAAAACTTAACAACAATAAGGCTGTTGGCAATGAGATATTGTATGTTGGTGATGTGATACAGTTATATCTTGCTGATGATACTATAGAGTCATTCAGAGATGACAGATTGGCAACAGCTGGCAATGAATCTCAGAAAAAATTCAAACCTGAGATCATTTATCACGATCACAATATACTGATAGTCAACAAACCAGCAGGTGTTCTGTCACAAAAAGCAGGAAAGGATGATTATTCTATAAATGAAAGTGTTATAGATTATCTTCTTGACAATGAATACATAACTGCATCACAGCTCAGGACATATAAACCATCAATATGTAACCGATTGGACAGAAACACATCTGGACTTGTGCTGTGTGGAGTGTCGCTTACCGGAAGCCAGGAATTATCCAGAATCATAAGGGAGCGAAATATTGACAAATATTACTACACCATAGTCAGAGGAGACGTAAAGGATGTTCAGGATGTGACAGCATATCTTTACAAGAATGAGAAAAAAAATCAGGTTACTATATGCGATAGTGTGGATGAAATACGTGCTATAGCAGATAACACCGGATATGATAAAATCCATACTATATTTTATCCTGAAAGGTCCAATGGAAGATATACTGAATTAAAAGTAAAGCTGATCACAGGAAAAACTCATCAGATCAGGGCACAGCTTGAACATATGGGATATCCGATCGTGGGTGATCAGAAATATGGCGACAGAGATACAAATATTTATTTCAGACAGACGTATAGATTGAGAAATCAGCTTCTCCATTGTGGTGAAATTGAATTTACCAATATAACTGGAGGCCTTGATTATCTCACAGGTAAGTCATTCTCGGCATTCAAGCCGGATTTGTATAAAACTATAGAAAAGGATTTATTTGATTAAATGGCTACATGGAATTCCCGGGGGCTAAGAGGTTCAACTCTGGAGGATATGATAAATCACACAAATGAATATTACAGACAGAAGAAACTTGCTTTGGTTCAAAAAATCCCTACACCCATAACTCCAATAAAAATAGATAAGGACAGCAGTCAGATCACGCTTGCATATTTTGAAAAGGATTCAACGGTTGATTATATAGGTGTGGTGCAGGGAGTTCCTATATGTTTTGATGCTAAGGAATGCGCTACAGATACATTTTCAATGAGAAATATTCATGAGCACCAGGTAGAGTTCATGTCTGATTTCGAAAGTCAGAATGGCATAAGTTTTCTGATCATCATGTTCACCGGCAAAAACAGATTATACTATATGCGATTTGAGGAATTGCAGGGATATATAGACAGGGCGGCACATGGACATGCCAATAATTTCAAATACGATGAACTGGATCCACGATATTTTATGAGTGCCAAGGGTGGGGCACTTGTTCATTATCTGCAGCCTCTGAACCTGGATCTAAGCAGCAGAGACGAGTAAAATATTCATTTGAGCATATGTAATGTGTGTTGACAAAGAAACTACTCTTTAATATAATGTGCACGTTGACATGCTATCAAGATAGCAAAATAACACTTTAAAGCAGTAAAGCATTGTTTTAACCGAAACAAATTATAACAATATTGACAAGGAGATATCATTATGCAGGACAAACTGTTACAGACTCCGGATGGAGTGAGAGACACCTATGACATTGAATGCAAAAAGAAGAGAAAGGTGATGCATGAACTCCATCATATTCTGGAATTATACAGCTATCATGATATAGAGACACCGACGTTCGAGTTTTTTGATATATTTAACAGGGATAAGGGGTCAGCTCCTTCAAATGAGATGTACAAGTTTTTTGACAGGGATAATAATACTCTTGTTCTCAGACCGGATATCACTCCGTCTATTGCAAGATGTGTAGCAAAATATTATGCAGATGAAGAATTACCCGTCAGATTATGTTATACGGGCAATACATACACCAATACACTAAAGCTTCAAGGTAAGCTTAAAGAGGTTACACAGATTGGTGCCGAGCTTATCAATGACGATTCATCTGCCGCCGACGCAGAGATAATTGCGACGGTAATAGACTGTTTTAACAGGATAGGGATAAAAGATTTCCAGATTGAGATCGGACAGATTGATTATTTTAAAGGCCTTGTGGCTGAATCCGGTATAAGTGAAGCTGAGGAAGAACAGATAAAGGAATATATACATATAAAGAATTTCTTTGGGCTTGAGGAATATGTGAACGAGCTCAACATCAGTGATTCGCTTAAGAAAGCATTTGTAGCTTTTGATTCTCTGTTTGGAGGAATATCTATGTTGGATAAAGCAGAAGGTTATGTGACAAATGCAACTTCGCTGGAGGCTGTAAAGAGGCTCAGAAGAGTGTATGCTGCCCTTAAGTGTTATGGTTATGAAGATCACATAAGCTTCGATCTGGGTGTCCTTGATGGTTATAATTATTACACAGGAATCATATTCCGTGGATATACATATGGCACAGGAGATGCTGTTGTCAAAGGCGGACGTTATAACAATCTTTTAAAACAATTTGGAAAGGATGCACCATCAATAGGATTTGCATTCACTGTTGAAGAGCTTATAATGGCTATGAACAGGCAGAATATTGATATTGATGTTGATTATTCAAATACGATCATACTTTATGATATTGAGAATCAGGACAAGGCGATTAAGGCAGGAATGAAACTCAGAAGTGAGGGACGTAAGATAGAACTCATTAGAAAGTCACAGAAGAAGACAGTTGAGGATTATATTGATTATGCCGGAAGAGAACATTTTTCAGGTCTTATATATTTTGAACAGGCGGGAAATGCCACAGCCTATGATCTTATAGGCAAATCACATTCAAAATGGGACGGAGAACTTTAATAACTGACATCAAAAATCATAACATACGAAAGGTTTAGGACGATGAGATATTTGACATTTGCACTGGCAAAGGGCAGGCTTGCAAAGAAGACTCTTGCACTGCTTGAACAGATAGGTATAACATGTGAGGAGATGAAGGATCCTGACACAAGAAAGCTTATATTTGTAAACGAGGAATTGAAGATGAAGTTCTTTCTGTCAAAGGCTACCGATGTTCCGACATATGTGGAGTATGGTGCTGCAGATATAGGTGTGGTTGGAAAGGATACTATACTTGAAGAGGAAAGAAATCTTTATGAGGTAATGGATCTGGGATTTGGAAAATGCCGCATGTGTGTGTGTGGACCGGCATCTGCGAGAGAGCTTCTTAAAAAGAATGAAATAATTAGAGTGGCAAGTAAATATCCGGTTATAGCCAAGGATTATTTTAACAATAGAAAGCACCAGACGGTGGAGATAATCAAACTCAATGGTTCGGTGGAGCTTGCACCTATAGTCGGATTGTCTGAGGTGATAGTCGATATAGTGGAGACGGGAAGTACTCTAAGGGAGAATGGCCTGGAAGTTTTGGAAGAGGTATGTCCACTTTCGGCCCGTATGGTAGTCAATCAGGTAAGTCTTAAGATGGAGAATGAGAGAATACATAAGCTTCTAGAAGACCTAAACAATTTGATAAAAGAAGAAAACTAATAAATCTAACACGATCAAGTACATAAAATGGAGGCACGACAGAGATGAGAATTGTAAAGCTTAATGCAGAGACTAAAAAAGATCTTTTAAATAATCTTTTGAAGAGAAGCCCTAACAACTTCGGCGATTTTGCTGAGACGGTACAGGCAATTGTAGATGATGTTAAGGATAATGGAGATCAGGCTCTTTTCTCATATACCAAAAAGTTTGATAAGGCAGATATTACTGCAGAGAATGTAAAAGTCACACAGGAAGAGATAGATTATGCATATACACAGGTAAGCCCTGAACTTCTCGATGTAATAAGAAAAGCAAAGAAAAACATATGGGAGTATCATGAGAAGCAGAAACAGTACAGCTGGTTTGATTCAAAGCCAAATGGAACACTGCTTGGACAGAAGGTAACTGCTCTTGCTACTGTTGGTGTGTATGTTCCTGGTGGAAAGGCTGTATATCCCTCATCGGTTTTGATGAATGTTATGCCGGCAAAAGTTGCGGGAGTAGAAAAAATTGTTATGACAACTCCTTGTAATGCTGAGGGTGAAGTGTATGCCACAACTCTTGTAGCGGCAAAAGAGGCTGGTGTTGATGAAATATATAAGGCGGGAGGAGCCCAGGCGATAGCAGCTCTTGCATATGGAACAGAGTCGATACCAAAGGTTGATAAAATAGTTGGCCCTGGAAATATATTTGTTGCACTTGCAAAGCGTGCAGTGTACGGACATGTAAGTATAGATTCTATAGCTGGTCCGTCAGAGGTTATGGTGCTTGCGGATGAGACTGCAAATCCAAGATATGTAGCTGCGGATCTGTTATCGCAGGCAGAACATGATGAGATGGCATCTGCGATACTTGTCACAACATCAAGTGAGCTGGCAGAGAAGGTTTCTGTTCAGGTTGATGAGTTTATTGAGCAGTTATCAAGAAAAGAGATTATGAGGAAGTCTGTAGATAACTACGGATATATACTTCTTGCAGATAATCTCAGTGATGCCATAGATGCTGTTAACGATATTGCTTCTGAGCATTTGGAGATTGTCACAGCCAATCCGTTTGATGTGATGACAAGAATAAAGAATGCAGGAGCCATATTTATAGGAGAGTATTCATCAGAACCTCTTGGCGATTATTTTGCGGGACCAAATCATGTACTCCCGACAAATGGTACAGCTAAATTTTTCTCTCCACTTTCAGTGGATGATTTTATTAAGAAGTCAAGTATAATCTATTATTCAAGAGAGGCACTCGAGGCTGTGCACACGGATATCGAAACATTTGCAAAGGCAGAACAGCTCACAGCACATGCAAACTCGATAGCCGTTAGATTTGAAAAATAAGACATAATGATATAGAATATGGGAAGGAGACAGGAATATGGCAGAGAAAGCAGCAAGAATCGCCAGATGTACCAGAACAACAAATGAAACAGACATAACCCTGGATTTTAATATAGACGGAAAAGGACAATCAAAGATAGATACGGGAATAGGCTTCTTTGACCACATGCTCACAAGTTTTGCAAAGCATGGATTTTTTGATCTGAACGTTACAGTGAAAGGGGATCTGTATGTTGACTGCCATCATACCATAGAGGATGTTGGCATTGTACTGGGAAAGGCTATCAAGCAGGCTGTCGGTGACAAAAAAGCAATCAAGAGATTTGGCAACTTTTTTCTTCCGATGGACGAGACACTTGTCATGTGTGCCATAGATCTGTCAGGAAGACCATATCTTGTCTATGATCTGAACCTACAAACAGAGAGAGTTGGATATTTTGACACACAGATGGTCAAGGAGTTCTTCTATGCGGTGTCATATGCTGCTGAGATGAACCTCAACATAAAGCAGTTCTCGGGAGAGAACGATCACCATATCATCGAGGCGGCATTTAAGGCGTTTGCCAAGGCTCTTGATGAGGCGACAACTTACGACAGAAGATTAAACGGAAAGGTGCTTTCTACGAAGGGCACACTTTAAGGAGGTGCTGGTTCACTATGGATAATGATATGATCTACAAAAAGATAATTCCATGTCTGGATCTTAACAATGCAGTTGATATGGCAAAGTATTACAATGATGCCGGTGCAGATGAGATTGCATATTTTGACAGTAAAGCAACAAAAGAAGGAAGAGAACCAAACATTTCTATCATAAGACAGATATGTGAAAGTGTGGACATTCCACTTATTGCCTGTGGTGGAGTGAGGAAACTTGAAGATGTAAAAAAATTGCTCTATGCCGGTGCATCTAAAGTGTGCATGAAGTCAGCGGCGCTTAATACACCTGAGCTGGTCACGGAGGCTGCCGACCGGTTTGGAGCTGAGAGAATTATATGTACAATTGATCTCAGTGAGTGTGATAATCCTGTTGAGTATGCGAGAAAACTGAAGACACTTGGAGCTGGCGAGCTGCTGCTCCTTCACAATAATATGGTTCCAGAATATATGGATATCGTGAAATCTATCAGGGAGAATGTAGCTCTTCCCGTTATTGTGTCAACATATTCAACCAATGGGGAGGCTGTTGCAGAGATGCTGGCTGAAACCAATGCAGAATCTATTTCACTGTACAATCTTCAGAAGATGGATATAATGGAGATTAAACAGGATTGCAAAGCTGCGAATATTGATGTAAATCTGTTTGAATCATCCATGTCGTTTGATGAATTTAAGCTTAATTCTGACGGACTTATTCCGTGCGTAACACAGCACTATAAAACAGGGGAAGTTCTTATGGTGGCGTATATGAATAAGGAATCTTATGAAAAGACCGTCAGAACAGGCCGTATGACCTATTGGAGTCGAAGCAGAAATGAGCTTTGGACCAAAGGGGACACATCAGGCCATTATCAGTATGTAAAATCGCTTACAATAGATTGCGATAAAGATACTATACTTGCAAAGGTTTCACAGATTGGGGCTGCGTGTCATACGGGCAGCCGAACTTGTTTCTTTACAGATCTGGTAAAGAAGGAGTACAATGATACCAATCCTTTGAAAATTTTTGAAGAAGTATATAATACCATAAGAGATAGAAAGGATCAGCCTCGCGAAGGCTCGTATACTAACTATTTGTTCGATAAAGGTATTGACAAGATTCTGAAGAAGGTGGGCGAGGAGGCTACAGAGATCGTTATTGCAGCCAAAAACCCGGATTCAGAGGATATAAAATATGAAATATCTGACTTTCTGTACCATCTGATGGTGTTGATGGTAGAGAGAGAAATTAGCTGGAAAGACATAACAGAAGAACTGGCTGACAGAAGATAGAGTGGAGGATATTAGACAATGCAAAATTATGGCGTTAATGAACTGAGAAAGATGTTTCTGGAATTTATGGAGAGCAAGGGTCATCTCAGAATGAAGAGCTTTTCCCTTATTCCACACAATGACAACAGCTTACTGCTGATCAATTCAGGTATGGCACCGCTTAAGCCTTACTTTACCGGGCAGGAGGTACCACCGAGAAGGCGTGTTACAACATGCCAGAAGTGTATCAGAACAGGTGATATAGAGAATGTAGGAAAGACTGCTCGTCACGGTACGTTCTTTGAGATGCTGGGTAATTTCTCATTTGGCGATTATTTTAAGCATGAGGCTATATCATGGACATGGGAGTTCCTCACAGATGTTGTCGGACTCGATAAGAACAGACTCTATCCATCGGTTTACCAGGACGATGATGAGGCTTTTGATATATGGAATAAGGAGATCGGTGTTGATGCTGATCGAATATTCAGATTTGGTAAGGAGGACAACTTCTGGGAGCATGGTGCAGGTCCTTGTGGTCCATGTTCAGAGGTTTATTACGACAGAGGCGAGAAGTATGGATGTGGCAAGCCTGGTTGTACTGTAGGCTGTGATTGTGACAGGTATATGGAAGTATGGAACAATGTATTTACACAGTTTAACAATGATGGTCACAACAATTATACTGAGCTTGAGCAGAAGAACATAGATACAGGTATGGGTCTTGAGAGACTTGCTGTTGTAGTTCAGGATGTTGATTCTATTTTTGATGTCGATACAATAAAGGCCCTCCGTGACAAGGTATGTGAGATGGCTGGAGTAGAATATGAGACAGATCATGAGAAGGATGTATCCATAAGATTGATAACTGATCACATACGTTCAGTTACATTTATGACATCAGACGGCATCGTTCCATCAAACGAAGGCCGTGGGTATGTATTAAGACGTCTTCTCAGACGTGCCGCAAGACACGGAAGGCTTCTCGGTATAAAGGGAAAGTTCCTTTCTGAGCTTGCAAATACTGTTATAGAGGTGTCAGAGGATGCCTATCCTGAACTCGGTGAGAAGAAGGAGTATATCTTTAATAAGATAGATAAGGAAGAAGAAAGCTTCAATAAGACTATAGATACAGGTCTTGCTATTCTCAAGGATTATATAGAGGAGACAAAGGGTGCAGGCGAGAAGATCCTTTCAGGAGACAAAGCGTTCAAGTTGTATGATACCTATGGATTCCCGCTTGATCTGACAAAGGAGATCCTTGAGGAAGAGAGTATTGAGGTTGATGAGGACAGATTCACAGAGTGCATGAACATTCAGAAGGAGACTGCAAGAAAGGCCAGAAAAACCACAACATATATGGGTGCAGATGCCACAGTATATGAGCAGCTTCCGGTTGATATGACATCTGAGTTTGTTGGATATGACAAGCTTACTTACAAGTCAACAATATCAGCTATCACAACAGAGATTGGTGAAGGCAATGACAAGAAGTCTGTTCTTGCAGATACAGTGTCTGAGGGAGCACAGGCTTCAGTTATACTTCCTGAGACACCTTTCTATGCAACCATGGGTGGTCAGATAGGTGACAAAGGAATCATAAAGACTGAGAATGGTACATTTGTTGTTGAGGATACTATCAAGGTTGTAGGTGGAAAGATAGCTCATATCGGATATGTAGAGTCAGGCGAACTTAACGTGGGAGATGAGGCGGATCTTACAGTTGACGCTGAGAACAGAGCACTTATATGCAATAACCACTCAGCAACACATCTTCTCCAGAAGGCACTTAAGATCGTTCTTGGAGACCATGTAGAGCAGGCCGGATCCCTTGTTGAACCTGGTAGATTAAGATTTGATTTCTCACATGATCAGGCTATGACCAAGGACGAGATTAAGAAGGTTGAAGATATTGTAAATGAACAGATACAGCTTGATATACCTGTTTGCACAGATGTAATGTCTGTAAATGAGGCTAAGAATTCAGGGGCCATGGCTCTGTTTGGTGAGAAGTATGGCGAGAAGGTCCGTGTGGTATCTATGGGTGACTTTTCAAAGGAGCTCTGCGGTGGTACACATGTTGCCAGTACAGGAGCTATAAAGACATTCAAGATCATATCAGAAACTGGTGTGGCTGCCGGAACAAGACGTATAGAGGCACTCACATCTGTTGGAGCACTTGATTACTATAGAAATGTAGAACAGGAACTCATGGATGCAGCAAAGGCAGCAAAGACAGATATCCATGGTGTGGCATCCAGAATCGAGCAGCTTCTTGCAGAGGTTAAGGAACTGACCAATGAGAACAAGAAACTCAAGGATAAGATGGCTAAGGAAGCTGCCGGAGATGTTCTTTCAAATGCAATTGACAAGGACGGAATCAAGATACTTACAGCAGCTATTCCTGATACAGATATGAACTCACTCAGAAACCTTGGTGATGATTTTAAGAGCAAGCTCGGTGACAGCGTTGTGGTTCTTGCATCTGCAAAAGATGGCAAGGTAAATCTTATTGCCATGGCTACAGATGGTGCTGTTGCAAAGGGAGCTCATGTGGGCAACATCATCAAGGCAGTGGCAGGTCTTGTAGGTGGTGGCGGTGGTGGCCGTCCAAATATGGCCCAGGCTGGAGGAAAGAATCCAGAAGGAATAGATGCTGCACTTGCTCAGGCTGTTACAGAGGCTGAAAACCAGTTGTCATAATTTACTGTCTCATATATTTTATAAATTTGTCATTTTTCTGTTGACGATTGGCAATTTTATGTATATAATACATTTTGTGCTTAAAAATACCCAATCAGTTGTTATTTGGTAGCATAATTTTACAACTGGAGGGAGGTCAGGTGAGAGAATGTCAAGTGTAATAGTTAAAGAGAACGAAAACTTAGATAGCGCTCTTCGCAGATTTAAGAGAAATTGTGCGAAGGCTGGTATTCAGCAGGAGATTCGTAAGAGAGAGCATTACGAAAAGCCTAGTGTAAAGCGTAAGAAGAAGTCAGAGGCAGCTAGAAAGCGCAAGTACAAATAAATCATTGTATTTTTAATATTTGATTTTAAATTGATTTCTAAGAGTACCGAATTTATTCGGTACTCTTTTTTTGCGCACCCTCATATAATTATCCAAAAAGCAAATAGAGGTGCGCATGAAAGACCGTTTAAAAAAAGTCATAACGATGGATCCTCCCTGTTGGTGTCCGGATTCCAGAAGTTCAGTTTCAAAAATGACAGTATTTAATAATGATGAATTACTTATAGAAAATTTCAGACATATAATTTATTCAGATGACGAAAGAATATCGGTTAAAACACGAAAAGGTATATTGAATATATATGGAATAAATTTGCATATTGAATACTATACAAGCTACGAGATAAAGATATTTGGCAATATAAGCAGTGTGGATTGGTTGACTGTTTAAAATGCCTGATATTAGAAAAATATTGTATGGAGAATGTCTGATTACATGTGATGATCGGGATGCAATTAGGTTGATGAATATATGCAGCCATAAAAAGATAAAAACATGGGTGGATCCTAATAAGGAGAAAACTGGATTTGTAATATATACTGATGACAGAAAAATTGTAGAAGAGACTGCTGCTGATTGTATGATTGAGATAGAAATATCAGAAAGCAACGGTATTTTTGCAAGAATAAAAAATAATAAAAAGCGGTTTTCGGTGATAATAGGGTTTATTTTATTTGCTGTTCTTATTTACTGGGAATCATTGTACATATGGCATATTGATATTGAAGGGTGTGGTCAATATACAGATGATGAAGTACTTCGTCTTATAGAATTGGAATATCCATGTTATGGGGTGAAAAAGAAAAATATAGATATCAATGAACTGAAAAAAATCATCACGGATAACCTGAGAGAGGTATGTTGGGCATCATGCAATATAAAGGGAACAAAACTTACGATATCACTGAAAGAGTCAGTCGATGTGTTTGAGGGAACTGATATGGATACGCCGTGTAATATTGTTGCATCTATGGACTGTACCATATATTCAATAGTTACCTCATCGGGAACTCCGGTGGCGATTGCAGGAGATGATGTTAAAAAAGGGGATATTCTTATCTCAGGATCTGTAAATATATGCAATGATAACAGCGAGGTTGTGGATACCAGGCATGTTGCTGCAAATGGTGATGTCTTTGGAATATCAAAAATACGGTATAAAGATGAGATAAAATATGATTATTATAAAAAAGAAATCAAGGGAAAAAATATAAATAAAATAACAATACGCATTGGAAAATATTGTGTAACACCTTATAAGACTGTCGCGGAGTATAATGATAGTGACCAGGAGTCAGATGAGTATGTAGTGCGAATAGGGGATTTCTATATGCCAATATCTTTTACAATGGACAGGAATATACTTTATGATGTCAGAGGGGAGAGATATACCGAGGATCAGGCAGCATCATTGGCAGAACAGCATTTGATGACATTTATTGGCAAATTGCAAGAAAAAGGGGTGCAAATAGTCAGAAAAAATGTTATTATTACTAAAGGTAAAGATGGCATAACTGCTGAAGGAGATATAACGATAAAACTTTCTGTAGGAGTGCCAGATGTTATAAAACCATAATTATAAAAGACAGGGGACAAAAATTTGGACAGTTATTCAGAATCTATTACTGTTGCATCCAATTATATCCAGACTGTTTTTGGACAATTTGATGCTAATATTAAGAAGATTGAGAGTACATTTAATGTAACAATGATTCTCAGAAATGATAAATTAAAGATTAGTGGCCGTGAGGATGATGTTCATAAGGCTGCCACCGTTATAGACCAGTTGTTTGAGATGGCAGAACGTGGAGCTGCTGTTGATGCACAGAAGGTTGATTACGTTGTATCTATGATCAGTGACCATCCGCAGGAAGCCAGGGAGAATCTGGCAGTTATAGACAGGGATATCATATGTCATACGATCAATGGCAAGCCAATAAAGCCTAAAACAATAGGTCAGAGATCATATGTCAATGCCATAGAGAATTCTATGATCGTGTTTGGGGTAGGACCTGCCGGAACGGGAAAGACATATCTGGCCATGGCAAAGGCAATTACTGCATTTAAGAACAATGAGGTTGGAAGGATAATCCTGACCAGACCTGCAATCGAAGCAGGAGAGAAACTCGGCTTTCTTCCCGGTGATCTTCAGAGCAAGGTTGATCCATATCTAAGACCTCTGTACGATGCATTATATGAGATCATGGGCGCTGATTCATTTATGAAAAATATGGAGAAGGGGCTTATAGAGGTGGCACCTTTGGCGTATATGAGAGGAAGAACGCTGGATAATGCATATATAGTTTTGGATGAAGCACAGAACACAACACCTGCTCAGATGAAGATGTTTCTGACCAGAATTGGTTTTGGATCTAAGGCGATCATCACAGGCGATCTGTCACAGAAGGATCTGCCACACGATGCTCAATCTGGCCTGGATGTTGCCCTTAAGGTGCTGAAGGATATAGATGATATCAGTATATGTCATCTTACAAGTCTGGATGTTGTAAGGCATCCTCTTGTACAAAAGATAGTTAATGCATACGAAAAATATGAGGACAGAATGAACAAACAGTCTAAAACAAAGAGACAGTCTGCCAATTCTGCCCAGAAGAACAGAGGAAAATAAGATGTCAGTTAATATAGAGAACGAGTATGGGGATATTGATATACCTGATTATGAAAAGGTGATAATGCAGATAGTTGATGCTTCACTGGAGTTCGTTGGATGTCCATATAAATGTGAAGTGAATGTTCTGCTTACAGACAATAATACCATACATGAAATCAATAACCAGCAGAGGAATATAGACAGAGCGACAGATGTTTTGTCTTTTCCGCTGATTGATTATACAATTCCTGGAAACTTTGATGGTCTCGAGGATAGCCGGTGTGACTACTTTGATCTTACTACAGATGAACTGCTATTGGGAGATATCGTTATATCTATTGACAAGGTGTATGAGCAGGCAGCTGAGTACAATCATTCAAAGACGAGGGAGCTGGCTTTTCTTGTAGCTCACAGTATGCTGCATTTGTCAGGATATGACCATATGGAGGATGATGAGCGTAAGATCATGGAGGATATGCAGGAAAAAATACTTACTAGGAAAGGATACACAAGAGACTATGAAGAGAGTTAAGATGGGATTGGTGCTTGCAACAGCTATAGCGATGGGAATATCGCTTTGCGGATGCGGGGCAAAAAAAGCGGAGGAGACAACTGCTACGACAGAGGCAAAGGCCGAGGTTGATGTATCACAGTCAATCATGATGAAATCTGCCGATGCTATAGATGAGACATTTCATGAGGGAGTATACAATGATCTCACGGGCGAGTGGAATACAGACAGAAAAGAGGAGTATGGCAGACCAATAGCTATCATGATCAATAATATCGAGAATGCTATACCTCAGTCAGGAATAGGCCAGGCGGATATATTGTATGAGTTTGTTGTTGAAGGTGGTATAACAAGAATGCTTGCAATATACAACGATTATGATAATCTTGAGAAGGTCGGTTCTATAAGAAGCTGCAGACCATATTATGTGACAACAGCCATGGAATATGATGCTATATATATGCATTATGGACAGTCTCCACAGGGACAGGAGGAACTGGACAAAACAGGAATAGATCATATAAGCGGTCTTGGCGGTGAGGGATCTGTTTCATTCTACAGATCATCAGAGAGAGAAGCTCCTCATAATGTATATACAAACAGTGATATGATCAAGGCAGGTATCGATTACCTTGGATGTAACACCAAGCACAAAGAGGGATTCAAGAGTAAATTTGAATTCAATGAGGAAGATACAGTACCAACAGGCGACAAGGTTAATAAGCTTACATTGAATATGTCTGTATATACTCAGCCATGGTTTGAATATGACTCAAAGAATAAGGTGTACAAGAGATTCCAATATGGAGATAAGCAGATAGATGATCTCACAGGCAAGCAGCTTACATTTAAAAATATAATAATTCAGTTTGCACATTACACAAGTATTGATGATCATGACAGACAGCTTATTGATCTGGTTGGATCAGGTGATGGTTATTATATTTCAGACGGTGTTATGGTACCTGTTACATGGACTAAGTCTGATGATAACGCTGTGACAAAATATTCTACATCAGATGGTAAAGAGCTTAAGCTTAATCCGGGTAAGACTTATGTTACGGTATTTGAGAGTGATAATAAGGCTGGAGTTGTAACTGAATAGGTTTTTCAGATCATTTAACCGGCGTGGAGATGTGAAATGTATAATACATATAATTTCATATCTCTGCACCGGTTTTTGTGTTATTTTTAAGTATAATATTATCCTATCATAATGCATATATATATTCGAATTGGATACCACTAACATAAAAGGTGGAATTATGAAGAGAATATTATATATTTGTGTTATTATAGGCAGTGTAACTTTTTTCTCTTTTATTGTCAGAGAGTCTATATTGAGGCAGAGTAAAAAGTATAATGACAGACAGGATTTATATATATATTACAGGGAATATGAGGATGGTACAGATCATTTTACGACGGAGACGTACTCATCTGCAATATATGCGAGGATGCACAGTGCAGATGAGGATGATCTGTCGTGCTGCAGATTCCTTGTAAAAAATTATCACGGACACATTGCAATATTTAATCTGTGTGGAAGTCTTTGCAGGGAGACTGCAATTGTTGTCGACGGACTTGATAATGAAAATAGAAATCTTATGTTAAAAGGTGTATATTTTCATTCGATGGAAGATGTAGAAAAATATATAAATACATTTTAATGTAAAGATATTCGGTGTATGGAGATATAAATATGATATATGACGTAATAGTGGTGGGGGGCGGACCCGCAGGAATGACAGCAGCTATAGAGATAAAGGAAGCTGCCCCTGAGGCGAAGATATTATTGGTCGACAGGAATAAAAAAGTTGGGAAAAAATTATATGCTACCGGAAACGGAAAGTGTAATATAGCCAATACAGAATTAAATCTATCAAGTTATCACAGTGAGAATGAATTTTTCCCTTATCAGATAGTTGGAGTAGAAAGTTACAGGGATGTGACAGGCTTCTTTGATGAACTGGGCGTGGTGATAATGGATGATGAGGGCTATCTGTATCCGATGTCCCTCCAGGCTTCAACGGTTGTGTGGGCACTTACAGACAGGCTTAGAATACATAATGTAGCATTACATATGTCCGAGGAAGTGATATCGGTTCAGCAGAATGAGCATTCATATAGTGTTATCACAGATAAGGATACATATGAGACATATTCTGTAATAATGGCTCCAGGAAGTGCAGCTGCCCCAAAACTTGGAGGAACGGACAGAGTGTACAATATTCTGAGTAAGCTTGGAGTGCCTGTTATACCCCCTCATCCGGCTCTTTGTAAACTGAAGAGTAAATGTGATATTTCTTTACTTACCGGTGTGAGAGTAAGAGCATGCGCAGTTTTGGAATGTAATGGTGAGAAGTATTACAGAGAACAGGGTGAGATACAGTTTAATAACAATTATCTGTCGGGAATTGCAATATTTAATCTCAGTATACAATGCGCAAAACTTATATATGACGGATGCAGACCAGTAATAGAACTTGAATATGTTCCCCATATGTCGGAAGAGAAATTACATACATATATGACAGAATTTATTGCACACAATGCCGGGAGAAGACCTGAGGCTATGCTCAACGGGCTGGTAAATGAAAAGATAGGGGCATACATTCTGCAGATTTGCAATGTTAACTGTACAAAAGTATCAGAAGTGTCTGAGCGACAGATAACAGAGATTGAGAAGCAGTTGAAACATATGAGATTCGAAATTACAGATACCGCAGGATATGAAGAATGCCAGGCTGCATCAGGGGGTATTGATACAAGATGTATCAGACCGGATACAATGGAAATAGAAGGTATGCCCGGATTATATATAGCTGGAGAGTATATGGATGTGGTAGGTAAATGCGGTGGCTATAATATAATGTGGGCAGTATTAAGCGGAATGAGAGCGGGCTTTGCGGCCGGAAAGAGAATACAGGATGATCAGAATAAATAACATAAAATTACCGGTGGGTTACAGTGATAGGGATATAGAGACTGCTATACAGAAAAATCTTCGCATCAGTTATGTTCCATCGTACAAAATATTTAAATTATCACTGGATGACAGAAAAAGAAATCAGATAAAATATATCGCATCTGTTGATGTGGAGATAAACGATGAGGTGCGGATTGTAAAAAAACTTAAAAATAATAATATTGTAATTGTGGATCAGGTGTCATATAAATTCCCGGAAGAGGGAGCTGAGAGAATGAATTACAGGCCTGTGGTTATTGGTACAGGTCCAGCTGGACTTTTTACTGCACTATATCTTGCAAGAGCAGGGTTCAAACCTGTTGTATTTGAGCGGGGAATGGATGTAGACAGGAGGAAGGCTAATATTGAGAAGTATTGGAATGGAGATATACCACTGAATATAAATTGTAATGTTCAGTTTGGTGAGGGTGGTGCAGGAACATTTTCTGATGGAAAACTTAATACAGTTATTAAGGACGGATCAGGTAGACGAACGGAAGTGCTCCGCACATTTGTAAAATATGGTGCCGATAATTCCATAACTTATATCAACAAACCTCATATAGGGACAGACGTTTTATCGGATATAGTAAAAAGGATACGTGAAGATATAATCAGTCTTGGCGGCTCTGTGGAATTTGACTCATTGTTCGAAGATTTTGACAGAGTAGACGACCGTACGGTTGAGGTGAGTATACGGAATCTTAGTGATAATACAGTAAACAGATATAAAACCAATGCCCTGGTTCTTGCACTTGGACACAGTGCAAGAGATACAGTGAAAATGTTATATGATAATGGAATACCTATGCAGCAGAAACCTTTTGCCATGGGACTCAGGATAGAGCATAAACGACAGGATATAGACGTTATGAAATATGGAGATGATCCTGTATATGAAGAAATGCTTCCTGCTGCCGATTACAAGATGACACATCAGGCGTCCAATGGACGGGCTGTATATTCTTTCTGTATGTGTCCCGGAGGTTATGTTGTCAATGCATCATCGGAGTCAGGTGAGATGTGTGTAAATGGCATGAGTTACAGTGGCAGAAACGGAGAAAATTCCAACAGTGCCATAGTTGTGAATGTCACCCCAGATGATTTTGGTTCAGATCATCCTCTGGCAGGAATGGAGTACCAACGCAAATGGGAAAAGGCTGCGTTTGATGCCGGCAACGGTGCTGTTCCTGTGCAGTTGTTTGGCGATTACAGAATAGATAAAGCAACAGAAAAACTGGGAAGCGTAGTCCCTCAGATAAAGGGAAAATACCATCTGACCAGCCTCAAATGCTGTTTGCCAGAGTATATAAAGGATGCTATAATAGAGGGAGTTTTGTCATTTGACAAAAGAATGCCGGGATATTCTTCTGATGATGCTGTTTTGTCAGGCATAGAGGCCAGAACGTCATCACCGGTTAGAATGATCCGTGAGGAAAATATGTGCTGTGAACATACATGTATATATCCATGTGGGGAAGGCGCAGGATACGCAGGAGGAATAACATCAGCGGCAGTGGATGGAATAAAAGTGGCTGAGGCTATTGCTTCAAGATATAGCAGCAGATACATAGAACAGGCAGGCTGCGTATTATAGGAGAGAAGATATGGACAGAGATTATTTGAAAGATAAGAAAAAGATAGTAATAAAAGTGGGATCTTCGTCACTTATACATGAGGAGACAGGTGGTTTAAATTACACCAAGCTTGAGAAGTTAGTAAGGATAATATGCGATCTTCGAAATCAGGATAAAGATGTTGTTCTGGTATCTTCAGGAGCTATAGGTGTAGGTTCACAGGCCTTGGGACTTGCCAGAAAACCTAAAACAACATCTCTCAGGCAGGCGTGTGCTGCTGTAGGACAGGGCCAGCTCATGATGATATACCAAAAGCTTTTTCAGGAATACCACAGCACAGCAGCCCAGGTGTTATTAACATTTGATGTCATATCTTCTGATGAGAGAAGAAAGAATGCGATAAATACATTCAATGAACTGCTACAGCTTGGCGTTGTTCCAATAGTAAATGAAAATGATACTGTTGCCATTGATGAGCTGGATGACAGCGTGGCATTTGGAGATAATGATACACTGTCAGCTATAGTTGCATCTATGATACATGCGGATCTTTTGATACTGCTCACCGACATTGACGGGTTATATACGGATGATCCACACAGCAATCCTGATGCCAGACTTATATCGGAGGTGTCATGTATAGATGATCATATTATCAGTATGGGTAAGGGAGCCGGTTCCAAGTACGGAACCGGAGGCATGACTACAAAGATTGCAGCAGCCAGGATAGCGACAAATGCCAATTCAGATATGGTTATTGTGTCTGGAACAGATATGGATAACATAGTAAAGGTTATGAATGGCGAAAATATCGGAACCCTGTTTACAGCTTACAGGGATCATGATTTTGATATAGTAAGTTTTATTTTGAACAAGGAGTATCTTATATAATTATGAATGAATCAATTATTGATGCGGCAAAGATAGCCAGAATAAATGAGTTATATCACAAATCCAAATCAGAGGGCCTTACTGATGCTGAGAAAAGCGAACAGCAGCAACTCCGTCAGGAATATATATTTGCAGTCAGAAATAATCTCAGAAGCACTCTGAACAATATAGACATAAAAGAAAAGGATGGATCTATAACAAGACTTCAGGATCTCGATCCTACAAGGAAGGCATAGTGGTGGTTATGAATGCTGACGGCAGTGTTTCGGAAGACAAGATGCATATAAGAGACAGAATAAAAAAACTGCGGAACAATATGAGCAAAGAAGAGTGTATACAAAAATCTAAATTGATATGCAGACGTTTCTGCGAGCTTGATGAATATAAATCTGCAGATAATATATGTATATATATATCTAAGGGAAATGAAGTCAACACAAAGATTATAGTAGATCAGGCCTGGAAAGATGGAAAAAAATTATATGTTCCCAAGGTATATGGAAAATTGATGCATTTTATTCAGATTACAGGATATGATGAGCTTGTTAAAGGCAATTTTGGTATTCTGGAGCCAAAGTCAGATGAATATGATGATGACGGGATGAATGGACTCATGGTTATGCCAGGAGTCGCTTTTGATGAGGACAGGAACAGAATAGGTTTTGGCGGTGGATATTATGACAGGTATCTGGCAGATCACAGCAAGCTGATGACTGTGGCTCTTGCTTATGAGTGCCAGATAGTTTCACATATTGACCATGAACTGACAGATATAAAACCGCATATGATATTAACAGAATCAAAAATCATATAAATGCTGGATATATTGGTAATATGAGGATGATTATCGTGTTTCATATATCTTAGTTTAGATGGAGAGCAGATGAATAGAGACGAGATAGCTGCAAAGATTGCAGAACTTGAGAGCATAATCCAGAGTGGAAAAGAGAAAACAGATAAGGCAACAGAGCCTCAGTCTGATACATATGCGTTATGTCTTGGCGGTGGCGGCGGCAAGGGTGCATATCAACTTGGAGTGTATCGGGCACTTGCAGAATATGGAATTATGGATAAAGTATCGGCTATATCCGGTACATCAATCGGAGCAATAAATGCAGTGCTTTTCGCATGCAATAGTCCTGACAGGAGTGATGAGGCATGGAAACAGATACATTTTGAGACCGTGTTTGATGTTGATCCGGAACTTATGTTCAATGATAAGCCTGGTTTTATGTCTAGAAGAGAGATGTTGAAACTTATGGAAGACTATCTGGATTATGATAAACTTTCGGATGGAGATATCAAAATATTTGCTTCTATTGCGGAGTGTACACCGGACGGCCCCAGAACAGCAGAGTATGTGGATCTGACAGGCAGGGATAAGAATGAAATAAATACTGTGGTCATGGCATCATCAACACTTCCATTTCTTTATGAATCGGTGACATACAATGGGAGAGAATACTGTGATGGAGGCCTTGCTGATAATGTTCCGATACAGCCGTTGTACGACAGTGGTTACAGGCATATCATAGTGTGTGGATTAAATCAGGAGTCTAAAAAGGACATATCATCATATGAGGATGCAGATATCATGGAGATATATCCGAGTGTAAGTCTTGGAGATCTGATAGATGGAACCTTGAATTTCTCAGCTGATTCGGTTAAATTCAGGAGTCTGCTTGGGTACAGGGACACTATTAGAGCGCTGAAGGTTCATTTCGAACATGATCCAGATTATATTGCAGCTATAGATCACTACAGAGATATTGATCTGGCAGATATAAAGGCACAGATGAGTATGGATGCCGCAAACTCCAGTGTGAAAAACACCATAGGAAACATAGACAGAATACTTGGAAAGCTGGGGATAGATGAATAAGCTCGGCCTGCATTTACTTTTTAAAGAAATAGATAAGGATACTTAGAGATTATGAATGATTTTGAAAACATTATTGACAGCATAGATCTGGGGCTTCCTGCTCCTATTGAGGAACCAGAGAGGCAGTACTACTATATAAAAAAAGGCAGGGAGTATGTCACAGCAAGGAGTAAAGTTCTGGGACGTGATCTTACCTGCTCCATACAGACATTTGGCTGTCAGATGAATGTCAGGGATTCCGAGAAGCTTGCCGGAATACTTGAGCAGATGGGATATGTGAGAACCGAGTCTGAACATGCGGATTTTATCATATATAACACATGTACTGTTAGAGAGAATGCCAACAGAAAGGTATATGGGCATCTGGGACTCATGAAGCATCTCAAAGAAAAGAATCCCGAGATGAAGATAGCTCTGTGCGGATGCATGATGCAGGAGCAGCATGTGGTGACTACTATAAGCAAAAGTTACAGGTTTGTGGACATGGTATTTGGAACTCACAATGTATACAAGCTAGCGGAGATATTTGTGAACAGGATAGAATCCGGCAGCATGGTCATAGATATCTGGAAAGACGCAAAGGAAGTTGTGGAGGATCTTCCTGCGGTGAGGGAGTTTCCATTTAAATCAGGTGTGAACATCATGTTTGGATGCAATAACTTCTGTACATACTGTATAGTGCCGTATGTCAGAGGCAGGGAGCGAAGCAGAAATCCAGAGGATATAATATCGGAATGTGAGAGACTGGCCAATGATGGAGTGGTGGAGATCATGCTCCTCGGGCAGAATGTCAATTCTTATGGTAAGAATCTTGAGCATCCGATTACATTTGCGGAACTGCTGAGGCGCGTGTGTGCCATAGAAAAGATTCAAAGAGTCAGATTCATGACCTCACATCCAAAGGATCTGTCAGATGAACTGATAGATGTGATTGCAGAGAATCCCAAGATATGCAGGCATCTTCATCTTCCGGTGCAGTCAGGTTCAACAAAGATACTGAATGCGATGAACAGAAAGTACACAAAGGAGTCATATCTTGCACTGGTTGACCGTATAAGGTCAAAGATTCCGGAGATATCACTCACCACTGATATAATCGTGGGATTTCCTGGGGAGACCGAAGAAGATTTCCTTGAGACCATGGACGTTGTTGAGAAGGTGCAGTATGACACTGCGTTTACATTTATATATTCAAAGAGAACAGGAACTCCTGCCGCAGGCATGGAGAATGGTTCCACAAAGGAAGAAATACAGGACAGATACAACAGGCTTTTAAGGCGTGTACAGGAAATAAGTGATGTAAATACCCTTGCCATAAAGGGACAGACACAGCCAGTGCTGGTTGAAGGTTTTGACGAGAAGGGCGACGGACTCCTGACAGGGAGACTTTCCAATAACATACTTGTTCATTTCCCTGGGTGTGCAGAGTTGGTTGGAAAGATACGGAATGTAAAGCTTATTGAATGTAAGGGATTTTATTACATGGGTGAATTAGTAGAATAGGAGTAGTTGAAGTGGCAGCATTAACACCAATGATGGCTCAGTATATGGAAGTTAAGAATCAGTATAAGGACTGCATTCTCTTCTACAGACTGGGAGATTTCTATGAGATGTTCTTCGATGATGCTCTGACGGCATCCAGAGAACTTGAGATAACACTGACCGGCAGGGACTGTGGTCAGGAGGAGCGTGCACCGATGTGCGGTGTTCCATATCATGCTTGTGACATATACATTAACAAGCTTATTGAGAAGGGCTACAAGGTAGCCATATGTGAGCAGATGGAGGATCCGAAGCTTGCAAAAGGTCTAGTAAAGAGAGAAGTAATACGTATAGTTACGCCTGGTACAAACATGTCCCAGGCTGTTCTTGATGAGACGAGGAATAACTATCTAATGTGTATATTTGGCTGTAATGAGGAGTATGGAGTGGCTGTGTGCGATATAACCACCGGAGAGTTCCGTTCCTGCCATATCTCGTCTACATCCAAGCTATACGATGAGATCAACAAATATTCTCCGACAGAGATAATAGGCAATGATGCATTTCTTTCTTGTGGTCTGAACTTTGATTACATGAAGGAGAAGATGAAGATAACCATATCGGAGGCTCCGGCTCATTACTTTAATGATGATACCTGTGAGGATTTCATCAAAAGACAGTTTAAGGTGGGGTCTATAGACGGCCTAGGCATAGATGAGCATGAGGATATGCTGCTGTCAGCGGGAGCACTTCTCCAGTATCTTCATGAGACACAGAAGAACTCTCTGGATCATATCAACAGGATAGATTTATATTCCATAGAGGATTTCATGATCATAGACAGTTCATCCAGAAGAAATCTGGAGCTTACAGAAACCCTCAGAGACAAGCAGAAAAGAGGCTCCCTGCTCTGGGTACTGGACAAGACCAAGACGGCCATGGGAGCAAGAATGCTCAGAAATATGATAGAACAGCCACTTATCCACAAAGGTGATATTGAGGCTCGGCTTGATGCTATAACAGAGCTCAACGATTCTGTCATAACAAGGGATGAACTTCGAGAGTACATGAATACCATATATGATCTTGAGAGACTAATGACCAGGATATCGTTAAGAACAGCGAATCCAAGAGATCTCCTGGCATTCAAGACGTCCATACAGCTTCTTCCGTTTATCATACAGCTTCTCGGAGAGTTTCATTCGGAAGAACTCACCGAGATCAAGGATGGAATAGATGATCTGCAGGATCTTTATGACCTTCTTGACCGTGCTATAGTTGATGAGCCGCCTATACTTATCAGAGAAGGTGGAATATTCAAGGATGGCTATCTTGAGGACATAGATACGCTTAAGAATGCGACCACCGATGGCAAGAACTGGATCGCAGACCTTGAGGCCAGAGAGAAGGAAAAGACAGGTATCAAGAATCTCAAGATAAAATTCAACAAGGTGTTTGGATATTATTTTGATGTAACCAATTCATATAAGAGCCTTGTACCGGATTATTTTATCAGAAAGCAGACACTTGCCAATTCTGAGAGATACACCACCGAGGAGTTGGACAGGCTGGCGGGAGTTATCCTTGGTTCATCTGACAAGCTTGTTGCGCTGGAGTATAACACATATGTTGAGCTCAGGGATACCCTTGCGGCGGAGCTCACAAGGGTACAGAGAACTGCACACAGCATAGCCATGCTCGATGCACTTTGTTCACTCTCATATGTGGCGGTTGCAAATGGGTATGTGAGACCTGAGATCAATACAGAGGGAATAATAGACATAAAGGATGGACGTCATCCTGTTGTTGAAAAGATGTTGAACAATGATATGTTCATCACCAACAACACATATCTGAACAACCATGAGAGCAGGATATCAATAATTACAGGCCCCAATATGGCCGGTAAGTCCACTTATATGAGACAGACTGCACTCATTGTGCTTATGGCACAGGTTGGAAGTTTTGTTCCTGCGGCATCTGCCAATATAGGCATTTGCGACAGGATATTTACAAGAGTTGGTGCATCCGATGACCTTGCATCGGGACAGTCTACATTTATGGTGGAAATGAGTGAGGTTGCAAATATCCTCAGAAATGCCACGAAGAACAGTCTTCTCATCCTAGACGAGATAGGACGCGGAACGAGTACATATGACGGGCTGGCCATTGCATGGGCTGTTGTTGAATATATAAGTAACAGTGAACTGCTAGGAGCAAAGACTTTGTTCGCAACACACTATCATGAACTCACGGAACTTGAGGGCAAGCTGTCAGCGGTCAACAACTACTGTATAGCTGTTAAGGAGGACGGAGATGACATAGTGTTCCTCAGAAAGATTGTCAAGGGTGGTGCTGACAGAAGTTACGGTATACAGGTTGCAAAGCTTGCTGGTGTGCCTGATGTTGTCATAGCGAGAGCAAACGAGATATCAAATCAGCTTATAGACAAGGACATAACCGCCAAGCTGAAGGAGATAAAGGTTACAAATGAATTTAAGCCGAAGAATGATGACACTCAGATGTCAATGTTCGGCTCACTTGCCGAAACACAGGTGATCGAGGATATAAAATGTGTTGATCTGTCCAACATGACACCTATGAAGGCATTACTTTATTTAAATGAATTGCAGGAGCGACTTAAATAATAAGGAGCGATAAGTAATGATAAAAGTATTAGACCAGAATACGATAAACAAGATAGCTGCCGGTGAGGTTATAGAGAAGCCGAGCTCGGTCATCAAGGAACTTGTGGAAAATTCTATAGACTCAGGAGCCACCGCGGTAACCGTCGAGATAAAGGGCGCTGGACTTTCGTTTCTCAGAGTCACCGACAACGGAGCAGGTATAAAGAAGGATGAGGTAAAGCTTGCATTTCTCAGACATGCCACAAGTAAGCTTGTGACAGTCGAGGATCTCCTGAGTATCTCTTCTCTTGGTTTTCGAGGTGAGGCGCTTGCCAGTATAGCGGCTGTTGCTCAGGTTGAGATGATAACAAAGACTGATGATGATGTAACCGGCCTCAGATACCAGATACATGGCGGTAAAGAGATATCCAGCGAGGAGATAGGTGCTCCGGGCGGAACAACTATCATAGTAAGAAATCTTTTCTATAACACGCCGGCCAGAAAGAAATTCATGAAGACTGATGCTACTGAAACGAGCTATATATATGATTTAATGTGCCGTATATGTATGTCACACCCGGAGATATCATTTAAGTTCATTGCAAATGGAACAGACAAGCTGTTTACATCCGGAAATGGCAAGCTGAGGGACATAATCTACCATATCTATGGAAGAGATATAACATCAAATCTTCTTGAGATAAACGCTGAAAATGACTATATGAAGATCTCAGGCTATATCGCAAGGCCTTGTATTTCAAGGGGAAACAGATCATTTGAGGGCTATTATGTCAATCACAGATATATTAAGAGCGCTGTGCTCACCAAGGCTATCGAGGACGCTTTCAGGACATTTGTCATGATACACAAGTTTCCATTTACCGAGATCAATTTTCAGGTGAGATCTGATCTCCTCGATGTAAATGTTCATCCAACCAAGATGGAGCTGAAATTTGCGAACAGTCAGGATATATACAGCTTTACCTACAATGCCATAAGGGAGACCCTGCTATTCAGGGAACTTATTCCTGATGTGGCACCGGGTAAGGATACAAAGCCAGAGACCTTCAAGCAGAGGAATGTTGGCAAGGCACCGGAAGCGTTTGAGAACAAGAGACGCGAGGCAATAGTAAGGGCGGAGGATCGGACTGTACCACAGAGACAGTCTGAACAGCTTCGTTCGGCAGAACCGCAGGCAAAGACTGAACAGCTTCGCCCAGTGGAGATGCAGACATCACCACAGTCGGTTCGTCCGATGGAACCACAGTCATCACCACCGTCGATCCGTTCGGTTATAGAGATCATAGATGAGACTAGCAGCTCAACAAATAAGGAATCAGACGTCATAGATAATAACAAGACAGAGAAGCCGGCAGGAAACTACACATATGCAGATAGGAAGAATGATCAGGAGAGATCTGTAGTACAAAACAGGAATATGGTAAACGAGAGCCCGGCATATACAACTCCGGTTCCATCAGAAACTGAGCCGGTTACTGCCGAATCCCAGATCGTGACTCCGAGGACTATTGCAGCTTCAGATACTGACTACGATGAAGAAGCCAGAAAAAAGTATGTCCAGCAGGATATGTTCCAGGAGAAGTTTCTGACAAAGGAAGCCCGTGCAAAGCACAGACTAATAGGACAGCTTTTCAAGACATACTGGCTTATAGAGTATGATGGCAAGTTCTTCATAATGGATCAGCATGCGGCACATGAGAAGGTCAAGTATGAGGAACTCATGGAAAATTACAAGAATAAGAAGATATATTCACAATATCTTATGCCACCTGCGGTAGTGACACTCAGTGCCACAGAGATAGAGTTTCTTCATGAGAATATGGAGATGTTCGAGGCCCTCGGATATCAGATTGAGAACTTTGGAGGCAGGGAGTTCAAACTGAACGCTGTTCCTGATAATCTGTTTGGACTTGATGGCAGAGAGCTTTTCATAGATTTTATAGCAGATGCCAGCAGTAGTGTGAAAAAGGTGACTATAGACACGTTTATACACAAGCTTTCAACCATGGCGTGCAAGGCTGCTATAAAAGGAAACACGGAGATAAGTTTCAAGGAGGCTGATGCACTTATAGATCAGCTCTTAAAACTTGAGAACCCTTATACATGCCCTCATGGCCGTCCAACAGTTATTTCCATGACTGAGGCTGAGATAGAGAAAAAATTCAAACGTATAGTATAGAAGATTCTGATGTTGCAGGAGATAATGATATGGATAAGAAAATCAGGCCACTGATAATCCTTACCGGACCAACAGCAGTCGGCAAGACGGCGCTCTCAATAGGACTGGCAAAGGCTGTGAACGGCGAGATAATATCTGCAGATTCTATGCAGGTATACAGGAAAATGAATATAGGTACAGCCAAGATTGAACCTTCGGAGATGCAGGGGGTAAGACATTATCTTATCGATATTCTTGATCCTGGAGAAGAATTTAATGTTGTACTTTTTAAAAAATATGCTCTTGAGGCAATGAAAGAAATATATTCTCGTGGAAAAATTCCAATTATAGTTGGGGGGACAGGCTTCTATATACAGGCACTTTTATACGATATAGATTTTGAGGAAAATGATAATGATATGTCATATCGTGAGGAGCTGCAAAAACTTGCAGAAACATATGGCAACACATATATTCATGATATGCTGGCCAATGTTGACCCTGAATCTGCCGAAAAGATACATGAGAATAATGTTAAAAGGGTTATAAGAGCCCTGGAATTTTATCGTAAAACAGGAATGAAGATCTCCGAACATAATGAGACGGAGTCACAAAAGGAATCACCATATAATTTTGAATATTTTGTGTTAAATGATGATAGAAGCAAATTATATGATAGAATAGACAGACGTATTGACATTATGCTTGAAAATGGGCTTGAGAATGAAGTCAGACAGCTTGTCAATGAGGGATATGGCAGAGATCTTGTTTCTATGCAGGGACTTGGATATAAGGAGATCATAGATTATATTCAGGACAGATGCAGTTATGATGAAGCTGTGTATACTCTGAAAAGGGATACACGTCATTTTGCCAAGAGACAGATTACGTGGTTTAAGAGAGAAAAATATGTGACCTGGGTGAATAAAAATGAATTTGACAGCGAAGCAGATATATTGGCGTACATGCTTGAAATGCTTTTCGAGAAGGAGATAATACAGAGATGAAAGATATGTTGAAGGATTATTACAGTTCTCTTAATGTGGATGAGAAAGTATTTGATTACTGTAACAGTGTTGAGGAGAAGTTGAAGGACAGATTTGCCAGAATCGATGCAGTGAGTGAGATAAATCAGCTTAAGGTGCTCAAGGCAATGCAGGACAACAGACTTTCCGAGGCACATTTTGCAGGATCATCTGGATATGGATACACAGACGATGGAAGGGATGCCCTTGAGAGAATATATGCAGACGTATTCCACACTGAGGATGCTCTTGTCAGATCACAGATAGTGTGCGGAACCCATGCACTCTGCACTGCAATGTTTGGCAATCTCCGTCCGGGGGACGAGATACTTGCTATTGCTGGAAAACCTTATGACACTCTGGATGAGATCATAGGTATAAGAGAGTCGAGAGGGTCGCTTGCAGAATATGGTGTCACATATGCACAGGTGGATCTCCTTCCAAATGGTGAATTTGACATAGACGGTATAAAAAAAGCTATAAACAGCCATACCAGACTTGTGGAGATACAGAGGTCAAAAGGATATGCAGTGAGAAAAACTCTGTCAGTACAACAGATAGGTGAAGCTATAAAAGCGGTAAAGAGTGTAAATCCGGATATCATTTGTATGGTGGACAACTGTTATGGCGAATTCGTTCAGGAGATGGAGCCGTCGGATGTGGGAGCGGATCTTGTGGTCGGTTCACTTATCAAGAATCCAGGCGGTGGACTTGCTCCTATAGGTGGATATATTTGTGGTAAGAAGGAATATGTGGAGAATGCATCATACAGATTGACTACACCTGGGCTTGGCAAGGAAGTGGGAGCATCGCTCGGCAATACAAAGGCTCTGACACAGGGACTTTTCATGGCTCCAACAGTAACAGCAAGCGCATTAAAAGGTGCCATATTTGCTGCAAATGTATATGAGGGACTTGGATTTAAGTCTGTTCCTAATAGTACGGAGGAGAGGTACGATATAATCCAGGCAGTGGAACTTGAAACTCCTGAGAGAGTTGTTGCGTTCTGCGAAGGAATACAGGCGGCGGCTCCTGTTGACAGTTATGTACGCCCAGAGCCATGGGATATGCCTGGATATGATTCGCCTGTTATCATGGCGGCAGGCGCATTTGTATCAGGATCGTCCATAGAACTCTCGGCGGATGCACCTATGCGCCCGCCTTATGCTGTATATTTTCAGGGGGGACTTACATATCCACATGCAAAGTACGGCATAATAATGTCATTACAGAAAATGGTAGAAAAAAAACTTATAGTATGGTAGATTAATGAGTTGACCAAGATATGTTCTATGCGTTTGGAGAGGCGTGAGGAGGAACATATGGAAAAAACAAATGATAAAGATTCACATATTATGTGTATGAAAGAGATGTCTGAGACCGATCGGCCTTATGAGAAAAGCTACAGATATGGAGTTGGGGTATTGTCGGATGCCGAGCTCCTATCGGTAATTTTGAGAACAGGAAGCCGCAGGGCGAATGCTCTGTCAACGGCATACAAGATACTTAATGCCCATCCTGTCCACAAAGGAATTGTAGGTCTGAATTATCTTACGATATCTGATCTTGAGAGCATTGCCGGTGTCGGGAAAGTTAAAGCTGTCCAGATGAAATGCCTTGCGGAGATATCCAAGAGAATGTCAAAGGCTGTACTTAAGCCATTTCTGTCATTCCAGTCACCGCAGAGTATTGCAGATTATTATATGGAGAACACCAGATATCTTGATAAGGAGTATGTGTATCTGCTGCTTTTCGACTCAAAGCACAAATTAATAAAGGATATAAAAATATCAGAGGGGACAATAAATAGTTCCATGTTATCTCCAAGAGAGGTTTTTGTGGAAGCACTCAGATATGAGGCGGTTTTTATAATACTTATTCATAATCATCCATCGGGAGATCCAACTCCAAGCAGACAGGATGTGGAGATAACTCTTGATATTTTTAAGGCAGGACAGTTGATCGGCATAAATCTTTCGGATCATATTATCCTGGGAAATAACTGTTATGTCAGTTTAGCTGAACGAGGTATTTTTGATGAGACGTAGAAGAAATAGAAACAGAAAAAGAATAGATATATCCCCCAGATATTTTCTGCTGGGACTCACCGGACTGTGCATAGTACTTATGCTGGCTTCCCTTTTTGCAGGTGGGATATTTGCACCTGTCAAAGAGTTTACCAATACATTTGTACAGCCAATGCAGAAGGGCGTTAACACGATAGGAAGATGGGTGCAGAGTAAGACTGAAGCATTCCAGAATTATGATACCCTTCTCAAGGAAAATGAGGATCTTAAAAACCAGCTTGAGACTTGTCAGAAACAGATATCTTCATATCAGCAGGATTCATATGAACTTGAAAGACTTCAGGCACTCTATGATCTGGATACCATATATTCTGATTACAAGAAGACAGCAGCAAGAGTTATATCTAAGGATACCGGTGGCTGGTTTGATGTCTTTTATGTGGACAAGGGAACAGATGCAGGAATAAAAGAAGGATGTAATGTTCTGTACGGCAATGGTCTGTGTGGAATTGTAACAGAGGTTGGTACTGACTATGCGAAGATAAGATCCATAATAGATGATACATCAAATGTAAATGGAATGGTTCTGCCATCAGAGTCAATATGTAATATAGAGGGCAGTGTCAATAATTATAACAATGGATATCTTGTGGCGGAGAATATAGATAAGGATGCTGATATCAATATAGGGGATCAGGTAGTGACCTCCTACGTGTCAAGCAAATATCTTTCAGGTCTTAATATTGGGTATATAACAAAGATAGAGGAAGATTCAAACAATCTTACAAAAACTGCTTATATAACACCCGCATGTGATTTTTCAAAGATACAGGAAGTGCTCGTAATACTTGAAACAAAGAAGACTGTTTCAGAATAGATTCTACAGTGTATAATATACTGTCAGTTTAAGAAGGTATAGATATTGAGAAGAGTAATTACTTTAGGAATTTTAATAATAATATGTTTTGTGCTGCAGTCAGCTCTTTTTCCATTTATAGAAATAGCTGGGGCAACTCCAAATCTTTTGCTCATAATGACAGTTTCATTTGGACTTATGCGAGGACGAAAAGAGGGTATGCTTGTAGGTTTCTTCTGTGGTCTGTTCTATGATCTCTATTTTGGTTTTGCGATTGGCCCATTTATGATCATTTATATGATCATAGGTTACTGCAATGGTTTCTTTCACAGATTATATCTGGTTGAAGATGTTCTTCTTCCGATAATCATAATCGTTCTGGATGATTTTATATTCAATTTTTTGACTTTCGTTATTTTCTTTGTAATGAGAAACAGATTGAGCTTTGGTCTGTATATGAAAGATATAATTCTGCCGGAGATGATATACACAGCTATTTTAACTATGATAGTGTTCAAGTTTTTTGTATTTGTAAATAAGAGACTTAAGCGCGCTGAAAAAGGAAGTGAAGGCTGATGATAAGAGATATATTAGAGGTTGTAAAAGATTTTATAGTAGAAAAACTTAAAAGCCGTCTGTTTTATGTCACACTGTTTTTCATTTGTCTGTTTGGAATACTGGTATACAGGCTTTTTGATCTTCAGATTGTCAATGGTGAAAAGTATCAGTCAAGTTTTCAATACAAATCATTAAAAACTGTTTCTGTTAAAGCAACCCGCGGTAAGATATTTGACTGTAACGGAAAATTGCTGGCTTACAATGAGGCATCATATAATCTAAGTTTTACAAGTAATGCCGATCTGACAGAAGCTGCAGCAGCGAAAAATATGTCTGTCAATGAACTTAGAAATGAAATTGTATACAAGACTATTCTGATATTGGAAAAGAATGGTGACAGCCTGTCTGTTGAGCTTCCTATTAAGCTTGATTCAAAGGGAAATATGAAGTTTACCATAAGCGGAGCCCAGTTAAACACATTTTATATGAATGTATATGGAGCCAGCTCAGTCGACGATCTGAAGAATTCTGAAAAAAATGCAACTGCAAGGGAGGTTTTTGATTACATGAAGAGTGATGAACTTTTCAATGTATCCCAGGACTATTCCGATGCATATGTTTTGAAGATCCTTGCAGTCAGATATGAAGTATGGCTCAACAGATATCAGCAGTATATGACAGTGGATATAGCAAATAATATAAGCCAGGAAAGTTACGCTGCAATTACTGAGAATATGGATACCCTGCTTGGTATGGATGTCAGTATAGAATCCAACAGAGTATATAATGATTCGGTATACTTTTCACATATTATCGGATATATAGGGAATATATCCACAGAGGAGATGGACGAATACAATGCAAAGCTTGATGACGATCAAAAGTACAGTTCCAACGATATGGTGGGAAAACTTGGTCTGGAACAGACGTATGAAGAACAGCTACGCGGAGTAGATGGTTCCCAGAAAATGTATGTAGATAATATGGGTAAAGTCATAGAAATGATAGACCAGACGGAATCTGTGGCTGGAAATGATATATATCTTACACTTGATTCTGATCTTCAGAAGTATTGCTACAATGCAATTGAGAAGGAACTTGCTTCAATCATTCTTACAAATATGAAAAATGTGACTTCTTCAACTGAGAAGGAAGATATTCCTATAACAGATGTGTACTCAGCTCTCTTTGATAACAATATTATTGATATTAAAGCTTTGAATGCAGCAAATGCAACAGATACAGAGAGAAATGTGTATGATACATTTGTATCAAGCAAACAGTACACTATTGATAATCTTTCGGACATTCTGAAAAACAGTCACACTGAACTGTATAATCTGTCGGATCAGTACAAGGATTATATGGAGTTTATCTGTGAGACGCTCAGCAGCAAAGGGATATATGATTCCGCTTCTGTTGATAAGGATAGTGATGTGTACAACAATTATATAAATGATAAGATATCACTTTATGAATACCTTAAGTATTGTATAAGTCAGGGTGTGATCAATATCAAAGATATCGATACAAGCAGTGATTACTATGATACCGACGAAATATATGATGTTGTAGTTGATTATGTACTCAAAGAATTTGAAGATGACTCTGATTTCGACAAACTTATATTCAAATATATGATATTATCTGGAGAAATAACAGGTTCTCAGGTTATATACCTGTTATACGACCAGGGTATCCTTAATAGTACAACAGACGAGGATTATGAGGCTTTCACATCGGGGGTTCTCGGAGGCTATGAATTTATGTACAGAAAGATCAAGAAGCTTGAGATCACTCCTGCCATGCTGGCTTTGGATCCCTGCTCGGGAAGCATAGTCGTAACCGATCCGTCAACCGGAGATGTCAAAGCAATGGCTGTATATCCAAGTTATGATAATAACAGGCTGACAAATGTCATCGATTCTGACTACTATGATAAGATAACACAGGATAAGACGACACCTATGTACAATCGTGCAACGATGCAGCGTACAGCTCCGGGTTCAACATATAAGATGCTCGTGGCGGCTGCGGGATTAAAAGAGGGAGCAATAGATGTGGGATCTGTTATTACTGACTACGGAACCTTCTCCAAGGTCACGCCTTCTCCGGCATGTTGGCTGAGAAGTGGACATGGAACATTGGGTCTTGCTGAGGCAATTGAGGTTTCATGTAATGGTTTCTTCTTTGAAGTAGGATACAGACTGGCTACTGACAGTAAGGGGGTATATCAGGATGCACAGGGTATTGATACTCTGCAGAAGTATGCATCCCTGTTTGGTCTTGATCAGAAATCAGGTGTTGAGATAGAGGAGATGGATCCCCACGTATCAGATACTGATGCTGTAAGATCATCTATAGGACAGGGTACAAACAACTATGCACCTGTTCAGCTTGCCAGATACGTGACAACAATTGCCAACGAGGGAAATTGTTATAATCTGACGCTGGTCAATGAGATAAAGAATGTTGATGGCAGAACAGTATATGCCAGTGATAATGTTCCTGTGAATAAAGTAGAACTTTCAGACACACAGTGGGAAGTTATAAAACAGGGAATGAGACTTATGGTAAGTGATCATACCAGTCCGTCTGCCCTTATCAATCAGATAAACGTCAATGTTGCGGGTAAGACCGGAACAGCAGAGGAAGATACAACAAGACCAGACCATGCGCTGTTTGTATCATTTGCACCATATGAAAATCCTGAAGTGAGTGTTACCTGTGTAATTCCTCATGGATACACATCAGGAAATGCTGAAGAGCTGGCCGGAATGGTCTATGCATATATGTATGATCCTGATAAGCTTGATACATTGGATGTAACAGGTAATAACCAGATTTCAGATTAAATTTACCTATGATATATCACAAAGCCTGTGAAAAACACACTGGAACAGGAGCAGATGATATGGATGGTAAGACAAAGAAAATATCAATCAAAGCGGATAAGACAGGCATGGTTGTTTGTATTGATGAGATCATGTCTGCCCAGGACATCTGCTGTGAGTTGTACCAAAAATTCTACAACAACAAAGATGCATTTATGCAGGGAGGAATGGTAAATATCTCATTCAGAGGATGTGTTCCTGATATGTATGATCAGGAGATGGTGATAGACTTTCTGAACAATCTAGATATTATACACGTCACTTTCAGACTTATAGATGATACTGGCCTGAATATTCCTGTAAAGAAAATTGGTACAAGTCAGGTTACAGAAGTACATTCCGAAAATTATTATGGACATGCACCTGATCGGGGCAGCCGACATATAACCGGGAGTACAATGATAGGGGAAAAACCTTATATATTTAAGGGCAATATACACAGAAAGCAGACCCTGGAAATAAAAGGCAATGTGATAATTCTGGGCAATGTTGCGCGGGATGCCACAGTCATTTCAGGGAAAAGTATAATTGTCATCGGCAGGATGGCAGGAACTGCAATTGCAGGAAAGATGAATAGTGACAGTTTTATTCTGGCATTATATATGGATCCACAGTTTTTGCAGATCGGCGGCAGTAATGACAGCTGTCAGTCGCTGAGACATCCTGAGCCATATCCGATGATCGCTACAAATGATGATAACATAATAAATATAACTTACGTGTGATTTAAAATTTAGGAGGACATGTTATGTGTGAAGTTATAGTTGTTACATCAGGAAAAGGTGGAGTTGGAAAGACAACCACATCTGCAAATATAGGAACAGGACTTGCTTCTCTTGGAAAAAGAGTAGTCATGATTGATACAGATATAGGTCTCAGGAATCTTGATGTTGTACTGGGCCTTGAAAATCGTATTGTGTACAACCTTATTGATGTTATAGAAGGAAACTGTCGATATAAACAGGCACTTATAAAATCGAGAAATTATAGCAATCTTTATCTGTTGCCATGTGCACAGACAAGGGATAAATCGGCTGTATCTCCTGAACAGATAATAAAGCTTATCGATGAGATCAGAGAGGAATATGATTACATAATCATAGATTGCCCTGCAGGAATAGAACAGGGTTTCAAAAATGCTATAGCAGCTGCAGACAGAGCTGTTATTGTCACCACACCTGAGGTGTCTGCGATAAGAGACGCAGACAGGATCATTGGACTACTTGAAGCTTATGGCATTGAGAGACAACATCTCATAGTCAACCGAGTAAGGTATGATATGGTCAAAAAAGGCAATATGATGTCTGCCGATGATGTAGTTGATATCCTTGCGGTTGATCTTCTTGGAGTGATCGCTGATGATGAAGATATAGTAATATCAACAAATAAAGGGGAACCCGTAGTTACCGGAAACTCCAAATCAGGTCAGGCATATATGAGTATATGCAGAAAGATCATAGATGATACTCTTGAAGCTGAAGATCTTTATTCGGTCAAGAACAGGTCTATCAGATCATTGTTCAGACGAAAAAGAGCGTAATGCAGGGGGAATTAGATATGAACAGTATATATTTATATAATACCAGCAGCTATGCCAAAGAGCGGCTGATGAGTATATTGGTTTCTGACAGGATAGGCTGCAATCCGGAATTTCTGGGAGAAGTAAGAACGACAATAAAGCAAAAGCTTGACAGATATGTCGATATAAAGGAATCAGATATTGATATACAGGTAAAGGAAAAGATGCTTATAGCGTATGTTCCTCTTGTAGGTCAGAAATACAAAAGTCAAAATACACAATTTATATATACAAGCACAGAACAGGAAGCGGTAAATTATGAGTCTAATGAAAAAAGATCAGCTGAACTTAAAACAATTCAGTCTTAATCAGGATGAAAGAAAATATAGTATTTTGGATTACAATTTTAAATTATTGCTGCTGGTAGTTGCAGCGATTGCAATGGGAACGATAATAATTGTAAGTGTCGATGAAACAAAGCTTACCAAACAGCTCATAGGTGCCGGGGCATGTATTTTAGGTATGATCATAGTTTCTCTGATAGATTATAATTTCATATGCAAATATTATATGGTGCTTTATTTTATAAATCTTGCACTGCTTGGGCTTATCCTTGTTATTGGCTCAGGTTCAGATTCCCATGGTGCCAGCAGATGGTTTGCGATATCGGATTCATTTACTATTCAGCCATCAGAGTTTTCCAAGATCATTTTGATCATATGTTCAGCGGTATTTTTGGAGAAACATATTGATGATCTCAATAAAGCCAGAACCCTTTTAAAGCTTGCATTGTTTCTTGCAATTCCTGTTGGATTGATATTTGTTGAGCCCGATCTTTCAACCACGATATGTCTCTGTGCAACGCTTTTTGTGGTAATATTCATTGCGGGACTTAGTTTGAAACTTATAGGTATAGCTGTATTGATATTGATACCATGTTTTGGAGGATTTTTCTGGTATATACAGCAGGATAACCTTCCGCAGATATTAAACGCATATCAGAGAACACGTATTCTTGGTCATATGTATGGAAGTGAATACGGTTCAACACAGGATCAGCAGAATAACTCTATAATGGCAATAGGTTCCGGACAGCTCACAGGAAAAGGAATAAACAGTTCCGATGTTGCTACTGTCAAAGATACAAATCTTATTTCAGAGCAGCAGACAGATTTTATCTTTTCTGCAGTGGGCGAAGAATTAGGTTTCATTGGAAGCGTTATTATTATTGCAATTTTACTACTCATAGTGTTACAATGTATTAGGATTGCTAGGCATTCAAGTGATAGAAAGGGAATGTTTATAGCGACAGGTATGGCTGCACTTGTATCTATTCAGGCATTTATCAATATAGGAGTTGCAACGTCCATACTTCCGAATACCGGATTACCATTACCATTTATAAGTTATGGACTGAGTTCATTAGTCAGTCTGTGTGCCGGTATGGGTATGGTACTCAATATTAATTTGCAAAAGAAAAAGTATTAGGAGGATTTTCATGAATATTGGTTTGATAGCGCATGATGCTAAGAAAAAACTGATGCAGAATTTCTGTATTGCATATAGAGGAATATTAAACAAGCACGAGCTTTATGCTACAGGTACTACGGGCAGACTTATAGAGGAAGTTACCAATCTTTCAGTACATAAGTATATTGCCGGACATCTTGGAGGAGAGCAGCAGCTTGGCTCACAGATAGAGAATAATGATCTGGATATGGTCATTTTTCTCAGAGATCCTCTTCATCCAAAGAATCATGAGCCTGATATCAACAATATATTCACGCTTTGTGATACACATAATATTCCTTTGGCAACTAATCTGGCCACTGCTGAGCTACTCATACTTGCACTTGACAGGGGAGATCTGGACTGGAGAGAGTTTTACAAATAGTGTATCCGTATATTAAATTCGCTTGATTATATCGAGGATGAAAACATGTTAAATCACAAGAAAAAATTTCTTATAATGCGCAGAATCATATCTGTAACATTGATCCTGTGCATGACATTGCTTACAGGCTGCGGCAGTAAGACATTCAAGGCTGGGAAACAGTTGGACATAGGTATTCTTCCTGAACTGCCATTGTATGGTGACTATGGCATGGCTGATGAGTATGCAGTCATAGACAGGGATGAGGAACTGGATGCAGCAGCATACAACAGTTTTTTTGCAACTATGCTGGTGGATGATACCACAAAGGTACCAATAGTTGCACATAACGTTCACAACCGCATATATCCGGCAAGTATGACAAAGCTGATGACAGGTATTCTTGTTATGGAGAGCATTGAAAAGGGTGATATATCCCTCGATGATATAGTGACTCTTAACCGTAAAGTTACATTTGATGACTGGGATGCCATGGCAAGTGATCTGGTGGGAGGCTGCCGGGTTTCTGTTAAAAATCTTCTATATGGACTTATGATCACATCATATAATGATTGTGGTGTTATTCTTGCGGAACTGATTGCAGGCAGTGAATCTGCATTCTGTGACAGGATGAACGAAAAAGCCAGAGAAATTGGTGCTACGAATACTCATTTTGAGAACTGTCATGGCCTTCATTCTGATGACCATTACACCACAGCGTATGATCTGTATCTTATCATATCAGAATTTTCAAAGCATGACCTGGCATATATCATTGATTCACTTAATACATATGATTTCACATATACGGATCCGGATGGCAATGAGCAGGTGGTAACTATAGAGCCTACAAATGAATTTCTCACAGGTGAGATCAATATGCCGTCGGGGTATTCGATTGGTTCTTGGAAGACTGGTACAACAGAGGAAGCTATGAACTGTCTGGTTATGGAATTTGTAAATGATTCTACAGGAGACAAGTATGTAGCACTCATAGCTGGTGCTGATGGCAAAGAAGCATTGTACAGTGCTATGACGGAGTTGATAAACAAGGCAAAATAAACTGCATATCTTAAAGTATGATATGCGATTTATAATAAAAAACAAATTTCAGGAGGCATCAAAATGATTCACATTATTACAGGAGATAAGGGCAAAGGTAAGACTAAGGCATTGATAGACAAGGTCAACAATGAGGTAAAGGTCGTTTCAGGTTCAGTTGTATTTCTTGATAATAATAACAAGCACCTGTATGAGCTCAGCAACAGAGTACATATGATAAACTGTACAAGCTATGGCATCAATAAGTTTGATACATTTACAGGATTCATAAGGGGTATCATCTCTCAGAACAGCGATATTGAGAAGATATACATAGATAATTTTAAGACTGTAGCTTATGTGGGAGAATCACATATTGCAGAGGCTCTTGATGAGATAAAGAATATTTCAGACATGTTTGATGTTGATATAGTTATATGTCTTGCAACTGACGTCAATGACGTACCTGATGATTATAGAGACTGTGTAATTGCTGCACTTTAATTTTCAGCCTGTCAAAATACCAAGTAAAGATGGTTGGCATATATCTATTATTGCCAGCCATTTTTCACTATATACTGTGTTGTTATGCGTGAGCATGATCACATAACCATGCATAGCCATGATTCATTATATATTGTAGGAGACAGCCATATGGCAACCATAAAGAGAAAAGATACCAAGATAAACATAGAAAAGCCACATTTTAAATTACCAGGATTTGGAACTGTTCTGTTTACTCTTGTATTTATATACATATTAATAAGGGTTATAGCATATGTTAATGATTCAGACCCGGTTATATTTACAGTAGAACAAAGCACATATGACACTGATTTCACAGCAACAGGTCTGGCTATCAGAAGTGAAACGATTATAAATGCATCTTCATCCGGCACTCCATGTTATTATGTTCGGGATGGTGAGAAGATATCAAAGAATTCTAATATATTTTCGATTGATACATCCGGTTCAATGCAGGCTGCAATGGATAATATACAGAATAATGAAAATGAACTTCTTACAAGTTCGGATTACTCAGATATCAGCAGCCAGATCAAAATGTTCAAGACAGGTTTTTCGGCATCTAATTTTGGAGATGTATATAATTTTAAAACGGGTGTAGACAGCAAGCTTCTTGAGCTTTATGAGGCGCAGGCTCTCGACCAGGTTTCAAGCAATACTGCATTAACTGGTGAAAAGGCTCCTTATAGCGGATTAGTAACGTATTATCAGGATGGCTATGAGAATATAAGTGTTGACAGTCTTTCATCTGAACTTTTTGATAAGACAGTATATTCCAAGACATCTCTCAAGTCTGAAGCACAGATTGTGGCAGGAGCACCGGTGTGTAAAATTGTAAATGACGAAGAGTGGAAAATAGCAATTTCACTCAGCAAAGAAGAATATGATAAAGTGACCAAAAACACATATGCTGTTTTTACTATAAATGATTCAAATAAAAAGATTACAACTACATATGACAAGATAGAAAAGGATAACAGTTATTATATCGTTGTTTCATTTAATAAATACATTGCACAGTATATAAATGAACGTTTCCTTGATATCAATTTCCAGTTTGATGAGTCAAGTGGATTGAAGATTCCACAATCATCAATCATCACAAAGGATGTGTATATGATTCCGGTGGATTATCTGACTGGAGGAAGTGGTGATTCTGATAAAGATCATTTTAATCAATCTGTAACAGACAGTAGTGGAAAGGAATCTGTAAAACAGATTTCACCTGTAATATACTATACAGATAAGAAATTCTGTTATGTTGATCCTTCAGATATAAGCTCTGATGCTGTACTCATAAAGAATAACTCAAGCGATACATTTTCGGTGGCTACAGCAGCAAGATATTCTCTTGAAGGTGTTCTGTGTGTATCCAGGGGAACAGCAGAGTTCAGGCGCATTGAAGTGATTGTATCGGGAAATGATTATTCTATTGTAAGATCCGGACTATCATATGGAATATCGAGATATGACAGAATACTTTTGGATGGACATTCCATGAATGAGGGAGATCTTATATATTAATATATATTATAATTAACGTAGGAGATGAGTACGATGCTTAAAGAAAATTATGAGCAGGTAAGAAGAAATATTGATAAAGCATGCGAGAGAGTTGGAAGATCGCCGGAGGATGTGACCCTTATTGCGGTTAGCAAGACAAAACCGTTATCAGATATTGAAGAGCTCCTGGCAGACACAAATGCAGTAGATTTCGGTGAGAATAAGGTTCAGGAGTTGGTCGACAAATATGAATCAGTATCCAGACCGGTCAACTGGCATATGATAGGTCATTTGCAGACAAATAAAGTTAAATACATAGTTGACAAGGTGTGTATGATACATTCAGTTGATTCACTTAATCTTGCAAAGACGATTGAAAAGGAAGCCGAAAAACATAACGTTATTGTAAATATCCTTATTGAGGTAAATGTAGCCCAGGAAGAGACAAAATTTGGGCTTGCATGTGACGAAGTTCTTCCCCTGATCATGGAAATCAAAAATATGCCACATATAAAGGTAAAAGGTTTGATGACGATAGCTCCTTTTGTAGACGATCCTGAGGATAACAGAGTCTATTTCCGCAAATTAAGGGATTTATCACTTGACATACAATCTAAAAGCATTGATAATATTGATATGAGCGTCTTGTCAATGGGAATGACAAACGACTATGAAGTTGCAGTTGAAGAAGGAGCAACGCTTGTAAGAGTGGGTACAGGAATTTTTGGTGCCCGAAATTATAATATATAGAGTTAAAGGAGAACAGTCATGGCAAAGAAAAGTTTTCTTGACTATTTCAAATTAAATGATTCAAGCGATGATGACTTTGATGACGATTTGTTTGATGAAGATGAAGACGATTATGATGAGGAGGATACGGTGGAGGATGAAGATGATTATGACGAGGATGAAGATGACTATTATGAGACATCTAAGCCATCAAAAAGCAAATCATCACCATTGAAGTCTTTTAAATCATATAAAAATTCATCTGCAGGAGATAGTACACCAGCTAAGAATCAGAGACAGTCTCATAGCAATACCGGATCAGGAAATGGTAAGCTTGTATCAATAAACGGAAGATCTGGCAGAGCACATGATGACAGTGAGGTATTCGTGATAAAGCCGGATGAATTTGATGATGCACAGATGATTATTGATCATCTCAACAGAGGCCAGATCATAGTCATTAATATGGAGGATCTGGATCTTCCTACAGCACAGAGAATCGCCGACTTCATAGGTGGAGCCAGCTATGCTGTTGATGGTTTGTTCCAGGCAATTTCAGGTAATATTTTCCTGGCAACACCTAATGGAACATATGTATCTGGAGATCTCAGGGAGGAACTGGCAGAGGGATCACTTCAGAATGGTTCTTATACAAGTAAGGCTACGTATTAATTATATGTTATTTATGGGGGATTACATATGCTTACACCAGTTGATTTACAACAGAAAAAGTTTTCACACGGAATGGGATATGCCAAAAAAGATGTAGATGCATTTTTTGATATTGTTGTTCTCAGTTACACTGAGCTATACAAGTCAAATGCAGATCTTACAAATCAAGTAAAGACACTCACAGACAGTCTGGTTCATTATAGAACTACTGAGTCCAAATTACAGAAATCCCTCATGCTTGCAGAAAAAAATGCTGAGGAGTCAACAAAGAATGCCAATGATAAGGCACGTCTTATTGAGAATGATGCCAAGATAAAGGCTAATAATATTGTTCAGGAAGCCAGAGAAGAACTCGAGAGAATCGAGAACAGTATTGATGGCATAAAACAACAGTATAGAGATTATGTATGTGCGTTTAGAGATCTTATGGAGTCACATATGAGTTTTCTGGCACAGAACCCTATTAATGAAGAGATGGGGCTTGATTTTGATGATGTTCTCAGGGAGGGAGCTTCATCCACTGCATATTCCGGTTCAAAGGATGCATCATCAATGAGCAATGCATTTATGGGATCATATGATGGTGATCCACAGGGACGAGAAGAATCAACACTTGGTTCTGGATCCGGCTCAGCCATGGGCGACTCCATGTTGGGTGGTGCTGGGGATGGAAATGTTTCAAGTGATTCATCTGTTTACACAAAAAATCTTGGAGGCAAGTCATTTGTCAATCCATTTGGAAATTAATAATACTAGAAGGAGAATGCATAATGAAAAATACACTTACTGTTCATATGAATGGTGAACCTATTTATGACATTTTCTTTGCGCATGATTTTAATTCCCTGCCCGAGCTTTTAGCTGGACAGGGAATTGCTGATAGAAGGGTGTGTATTGTCACTGAAAGCAATGTTGCACCTATTTATCTTGCAGAAATAGAATCAAAACTCAATGGGAAATGTAAGGAACTGATGTCTGTAATATTTGATGCAGGGGAAGAGTCAAAGAATCTCGATACGGTAAAGATGATATATGAGAAACTCATTCTTGCAAAATTTGACAGAAATGATATGCTGATCGCACTTGGTGGTGGTGTTACAGGTGATATTACAGGTTTTACCGCTGCAACATATCTCAGAGGAATAGATTTTATACAGATACCAACCAGCCTGCTTGCACAGGTAGACAGCAGTATAGGTGGTAAGACGGGCGTGGACTTTGACTCATATAAGAATATGGTAGGAGCATTTCATATGCCAAAGCTTGTATATATAAATACATCTACTATTAATACGTTATCTGATGAGCAGTTTGTATCCGGAATGGGTGAGATCATTAAACATGGTCTTATAAAAGATAGTAGGTATTTTGACTGGCTTATTGATAACAGGGATAATATCATCGATAAAGATCCTGAATCTTTGTTGGAGATGATTCGTGTCAGCTGTAATATAAAGCGTATTGTTGTGGAGAATGATCCAACAGAAAAGGGTGAAAGAGCTCTGCTCAACTTTGGACATACACTGGGCCATGCAATAGAGAGATATCTAGATCTTAAGCTTAGTCATGGTGCGTGTGTGGGAATTGGATGCTGCCTTGCATCTGTTATTTCATATAATAATGGTGATATTTCTAAAGATGATCTGGACAGGATTACTGGTGCATTCAAAAGTTTTGGATTTCCAACGCTTACAGATTACCCTGTGGATCCGGATAAGGTTATTGAATACACAAGAAATGATAAAAAGATGATAGGAGATAAGATCAAGTTTATATTACTTCACAGTATAGGTGATGCATATATCAATACAGCTATAACTATGGATGATATGAAGAAAGCATTTGAACTCTGATAATCGTAATATAGACTGGAACAGGATGAGGTAAAATATGAAAAAAAGAATTTCATTGGCTCTTTTAGCAGTTATTCTTCTGACTGCACTTGATCAATGGGTTAAGTGTCTTATACACAGCAATTTTGCAGTTGGGGAGAGTGAAAACATTATAGATGGTGTTTTTAAACTCACATATGTGCAAAACCGGGGAGCTGCATGGGGAAGTTTTTCTGGTAAAATAGTTTTCCTACTTGCTATTACATTTGTGATACTTATTGCAGCGATATACATATATTACAGACTTGCAGCCGATACAGAACACAAATATACACCTCTCAGGATTTCGCTTATTTTTCTTATTTCTGGAGCCATTGGCAATATGATTGATAGGATATTTAGGGGATATGTAGTTGATATGTTTAATTTCTGCCTGATAAATTTCCCTGTTTTTAATGTAGCTGATATATTTGTTACATGTAGTTTTGTGGTGATAATAATACTCGTTCTGTTCGTGTATAAAGATGATGATCTCACTGCTATTGTAAGGAGAAAATAGGTATATATGGAAGAATATAACATTGAATCATACGATGAATGGAATGATAAAAGAATAGATAAGATTTTAGCTGATTATTTTGATTCATATTCCAGATCTTTCATCAAAAGACTTTTTGACGACCAACTTGTTATGGTCAATGGTAGAAATGTTAAGCCAAGCTACAAATTCAAGTCTGGTGATACGGTTGATATCTCTATACCTGATCCTGTTGAGGTTAATATTACACCAGAGAATATAGATCTTGATATACGTTATGAGGACGATGATATAATAATAGTTAATAAACCCAAAGGCATGGTCGTTCATCCTGCACCAGGACATTATTCAGGTACATTGGTTAATGGTCTTATGTATCATTTTCAGGGGGCATTATCCGGTATAAATGGCGAATTCAGACCGGGAATAGTTCATAGGATTGATATGAACACAACTGGAATCCTTGTTGTATGTAAGAATGATACGGCTCACAGATGTCTTTCTGAGCAGCTGCATGAACACAGTATAACACGAAAATATTATGCGATTGTTCACGGCAATATATCCGAGGATTCAGGAACAGTTGATAAACCAATTGGTAGAAATCCCAAGGATAGAAAAAAGATGGCCATAAACAACCGCAATGGAAGAAGGGCAGTAACACACTATCGCGTATTAGAGAGATTTTCAGGACAGTACACACTTATAGAATGCCAACTGGAGACTGGCAGAACACATCAGATCCGTGTACATATGGCTTCTATTGGGCACCCTATACTGGGAGATGAATTATATGGCCCAAAGAAATGTCCTTTTAAGCTGCAGGGACAGACACTACATGCCGGAGTCCTAGGGTTTATACATCCATCTACGGGTGAATACGTAGAATTTGATGCTGAACTTCCTGCGTACTTCAGAGAATTGATAGATAAATTAAAAAAACTCAGATAATAACAAGTATAGACAATTGTCATAAATAACGTATAATTGTCTATATTTTTTTATTTACAGTTTATTGTATAAATGTTATAATAATCCATATAGTATTTTAATTATTTTGTACATTAATTCTATATTTCGACATAAATACAAACAAGATGGGAGTGGTTATTATGGCAGAAAAGAAAATAATTACTATAGGCAGACAGTTTGGAAGCGGTGGTAAACAGATAGGTGAAGCACTTGCAGAGAAGATGAATATTCCATTTTATGACAAGGAATTATTAAAAGAAGCTGCAAAGGACAGTGGCATCTGTGAGGAAATTTTTGACAGCTTTGATGAAAAGCCGACCAACAGTTTTCTTTACTCACTTGTTATGGATCCATATTCACTTGGATTTGGCAATTCAACAGAACTTCCTCTGAATCATAAGGTTTTTCTCGCAGCCTTTGATACTATCAAGAATCTTGCTGAAAAGAATGGTTCATGTGTATTTGTTGGAAGATGTGCTGATTATGCTCTCAGGGATATGGATAACGTGGTCAATGTATTCCTGTATGCAGATATGGATGACAGAGCTGCAAGAATTGCAAAGAAATATAATATCACTGAGGCAAAGGCAAAGGATATGATAAAGAAAGAAGATAAGGCCAGAGCTTCGTACTACAATTATTATACATCCAAGAGATGGGGAGAGATGAAGGGATATGATATATGTATCAATACTTCAAAATATGGTATTGATAAGACCATTGATCTCCTGTATGACATAGTAAATAATTATTGATCCCAGGTACAACCTGTATATTGTGTATAATATTTGATTATTTATACATAACAAAAAACTGCTGGTATATTCCATATATCAGCAGTTTTTTAATACAATTGTATTGTTTTTTCATAAGCAGTATATTTTCAATGGCGTTTCCAGCCATCTATTTCAGCCCCTTCTATAGAGGAGAACAGACGGTCCTTTATCTCTGGAACATGTATTTTGAGTTTTTCAATTATATCCTTGCTTTCCTGGCGCTTTGTGACGCCGTCAGCAGGGCATGGATTCTTACAGACTGGTAGGTCGTTATCTCTTGCAAATGCTCTTATTTCGCCTTCCAGGGCGTATATAAGAGGCCTTATAAGTGTTACATTTGATTTTTCCAGATGAGTTACAGGAGAAAAGGTATGAATACGTCCTTCGTATAGCATAGACATAAGAAAACTGTCTATAACGTCGTCTTTGTGGTGTGCGTATGCAATTTTGTTACATCCAAGACTGGCAGCACAGTCATTGAAAGCTCCCTTTCTCATACGGCTGCATAGAGAACAGGGATTAGGTTCTTTTCTGTAATTAAAAACTATATCACCAATCTGTGTTTTGCAGACAGTATATCTGACACCAAGTGAGCCACAGTAGTCCTGTAATCCAGAAGTGTCAAAATCCGGAAACCCAAGATCGACAGTTATGGCTTCGAGATCATAGGGAATTGGATAAAACTTTTGAAGTCTTGCCATGGCATATAGGAGTGTCAGACTGTCTTTACCACCTGATATTCCAATTGCAATTTTATCTCCAGGTTCAATCATATTATAATCAGTTAAAGCCCTTCTGGTATAGGATAAAAGTTTTTGCGACTTCATGCTTTCGACTCCTTTGTTAACATAATAATTTTATTGTAAATTTCTTTTTTCTCTTAACTGAACCTCGTTTCTAAAGCGACGTTTTCTGTCTTCATCCATGTCAGCATAATGTTTACGAGTTGTATTTACATCTGAATGTCCCAACACATCCGCAACAAGATATATATCATCTGTTGCCCGATATAGTTCAGTACCAAATGTACTCCTGAGTTTGTGAGGAGTGATATGCTTGAGCGGAACAGAAGAGATGGAATATTTTTTTACAATATTTTCAACGGATCTCACGGATATCCTACGCAGTTGTCCGGACAAAAACAAAGCATCCTCAGAACCTTTTTCAGGAACAAGCTTTTTTCTTTCTTCCAAATACTCAATGAGAGCCTCACTGGCTTCATCACTGAAATACACATATGCTTCTTTTCCACCTTTTCGGATTATCTTGATACGCATGTTATCAAAATCGACATCATGAATATCAATGCCAACACATTCTGATACACGCATTCCTGTGCTGAGCATGAGTGACAGGAGAGCTAGATCACGTACTTTGTTTTTTTCATGGTATTTCTTTTGTCTGTCAGTTAGATTTGTGCCATACTCTACATTATCAAGAAAATTTGCAACCTCATTTGGTTCCATACGGATTATCTTTTTTTCGTGAATCTTGGGCATATCAACTTTCTCTGCAGCATTTGAGGTTATTCTTTCATTCTTATATAAATAACCAAAAAAAACACGAAGCGCTGATAACTTACGTTTGAGAGCCTGCTCACCATTGGTATATGTCCGGCCATTCTTTGTATAAAGCCTCATGGCATCCAGATATTCTTCAATATCTTCAGCCTGAAGATGACTCAGATCATCTGTGCGGATATCCATAGGTGTTTTATCACGAAAATAGGGATTATGTTCACATAAATATTCATAGAATATTTTGATATCTCTTACGTACCCAAGTCGAGTCCTTGTGGATGTGGTATTCTCAATACCTCGAAATGCTATGGTTACATATTGTGGAAGTTCAGAAAGGATTTCTCTTAACAATATTATATTGTTTTCATCAACTTGTTTACTGTATGCTTTAGCCATAATAATACTTAGACCTCCTTAACCTTAAATTACTATATTTACTAAAAGTATATCATATCATAGTAAATATATCTATATTTTTTCGTAAAACCTGAGTTTTGCGAATAGAATGCTATAGGACTTTTTATGTTTTATACACTCTTTCCGTTTCTTGTTTTCTCATTTCTTATGAAAAAAACTCATCTGAATCCTGTGATTATCTAAAAACACATGATATTCTGATGAGTTTGTCTCTGTAGATTTAATATAAGTAAAGTTGATTCAATATAATAAATGCAAGATTAAATATCTTATATAGATTATGCATTACGGTATGATACTGATCAATGCATGATATGTTGGTTTCATTTATTTCAGATCAGTAACTTTATAATATGGAACAAGTAAATCGGTTCCACTAACTATAGATGATTCGTCCTTGAGATTATTGATTGATACAACTTCATCTATGTATTCCTGTGTTGATGTGTATTCATCGGTCTTGTATTCCTCTGCTATATCCCAGAGGGAATCTCCACTTTCAACTGTTATGCATGTGTAGAATTTGGTGCTTGCATTGGTTGCATCTGCTTCAGCAGCATCCATATGGGTAACTGAAACATATAAAATAGAAATTGTTATAATTGTTATTATAATTGCAATCTTCTTGTCACTAATAAAATTAAAAAGTTTATTCATAATATATTCCCTCCTGAACGTATGTTTGCTGTCTATGTTCGCATTATACCGAACATGTGTTTTGATGTCAAGTGTATTCCGAACATTTGTACGACTAATTTCTAAGACTCTTATATTATGCAATATGCTGTGTCCGTTTTTCTTCTCATAAAAACCGCTCTCAAAATTAGTATTATATATTTGTAAACAGAACATTAGTTTGCAAAATCAGAACATATGTGCTATTATAAATAAGTAAATGCACACAGCGAACATTGTTTTATTATATATGGAGGATTATTACATATGGGAAAAGGTAAGATATCAGATAAGCAGACGGAAATTTTGGAATATATCAAGGAAGAACAACTTAAAAAGGGATATCCACCATCAGTTCGTGAGATATGTAAGGCAGTGGGACTTAAGTCAACATCTTCCGTTCACGCTCATTTAGCTTCTCTTGAGGAGAATGGATATATTAGACGTGATCCAACCAAGCCAAGAGCTATAGAGATTATTGATGATGATTTTGCTCTTACCAGACGAGAGGTTGTGAATATACCAATAGTTGGTCAGGTTGCTGCTGGTCAGCCGATTTTGGCAACTCAGAATATTATGGATTATTTTCCTGTTCCACCAGAGTATATACATAATACCAATAATCAGACATTTATGCTCAGGGTAAAGGGGGAAAGCATGATCAACATCGGAATCAATGATGGGGATCTACTCATAGTTGAACAATGCTCTTCCGCTTCCAATCGTGATATTGTGGTTGCACTTATAGATGACGGTGCAACTGTAAAGAGATATTTTAAAGAGGACGGACATATCAGGCTCCAGCCAGAGAATGATTACATGGATCCGATTATTGTGGATCATTGTGATATTTTGGGACGTGTTATTGGTTTGTTCAGACAGATGTAATAACTATAATTTAGCTAATGTCTACATAAAACAAGCTAAAAAATAGAAAATCAGCAAAATAATCTATTTTTTAGCTTGTTTAAGTTAAGTGTATATTTTGATCAATAAATATGTTTATCAGCATTTTGCTCGGCAATCTGTTTAAACTCTTTGAAATGAGCCTGGAACAGCAATACAACCTTAGGATCAAAATGTTTTCCACTTTGATTCACAATTTCTGTATAGGCCTCTTCCATAGACCATCCTTTTTTGTAATATCTTGCAGATGTAAGAGCATCAAACACATCACACACAGCCATGAGTCGACTTATATAAGCTATCTCATCTCCTTTCATATGAAGGTATCCTGAGCCATCCCATTTTTCATGATGCTCTTTAGCGATAGTTCTTGCTATTTGCAGAATTTGTCCCGGACACTTAGACAGAAGTGCATCCCCATATAACACATGACTCTTCATTATGGCAAACTCTTCATCTGTCAGTCTTGATGGCTTATTAAGTATCTCTTCACTTATCATTAGTTTGCCAATGTCGTGCATCATAGCTGCAGTTGACAGCATGTCTACATAGTCATCATCGAAACCGGAAGCTTTACCAAGAACTTTCATATATTCCGCAACTCTCTTGATATGCTCTCCAGTTGATTTGGATTTACTCTCAGAAAGCTCTGCAAAAGCATATATGAGTTCCTTCTGGTTTGTTTTAACCTCTTCTGCATGATCTATTACATTGTCCATCATGGTTGAGTTCCTGGATACAATAAAGTAGGAAACAAATGACATGAGAAATATTGCAAGAACACATGGTGCAATCACAAGGATCATATTGTCAGCAAAATCTTCATGTACAGGAGGAACCGCAAAATCAATAAGACCATAATTGATCACATCAGCCGCAAGCACCCCCATGGTAGACAATAAGGCTGTATAGAGAACCATGGTCTTGTTGTAATAAAGTGAAGCCACAAGCATAGGAAATATCCATACGATCATAGCTGAATATGAAAGGATACTGCTCATGATCGTACATATAAAAACTGCAAGTGCAATTACTATATATTTGATACATTTGCCTTTGTTATTCTTGAGTATATCAATGAATAATGTCGGAAAAAGTGCAAGTATACAACATGCAGACATACAACTACATAATATCACAAAGTTGCATCTGCCCCCTATGTAAGTAACAATCCAATATAGAATTATTAAGAGTACAAACAATCGCATACATTTGGATGCAATATGATTGATCTTAATATAGTTATCCCTCAGTAATCTATTACTCTCCATATATTTCAAACCCCATTAAATAAATTACAAACTGTTTACGTCAACCATATCTCCATCACTCCAGATTTTTTCTATATTATAAAATCTTCTGGTCTCCCCGGAGAATATATGAACAATTATATCATAGTAATCAAGTAAAATCCATCCACCATCGGAATATCCCTCTATGCTTTTATTTTCATATCCGGCATCCCGCATGCAGTCCTGTACATTATCACACAGTGCCTGAACCTGTTTTTTGTTTGTTCCATCTGCAATTATGATATAATCACACAATGTTGATATTTTGCTGATATCTATTGCCTTGATATCAAATGCCTTTTTATCCTCTAGAGCTGAATATGCTGTCTTGATCATATCTATTGAATTTGCCATATTTGTTATTCCCTTCATTATTAGTAATGTATATCACTTGTTGTTGATCTGGTTGATATAATAATGATATGTCTCAACAGACATTTCGTCTGTTTCATCATTACTGACGTTTTCCAGATAACCAAGAGTGTTTTTCAGGATATGGACTATACATTTGTCTATATCCGTAAAGGCTTCATGTCTGATGATATCGATCTCCGGTAAGGGCTTACGGTTGGGTTCAATATAGTCAGCTACGAATACAATCTTTTCCAGCATGGTCATATTGGGTCTTCCGGTTGTGTGCCATTTTATAGCAGACAGAATATCAGGATCATCTACGCCGTATTTTTCTTTTGCACAAAAAGAACCAAGTTTTGCATGTAAGAGTTCTGGGTTGGAAAGTTCTATATCACTTATAGGAAGATTGTGTTTGCGGCATTTGTCAATCTTATCCTGAGAGCTAAGGCATTTGGCGCAATCATGCAGCAGACCTGCAGTGAGTGCTTTATCAATACTTTCATTGTATACCATAGCTAGACATCCTGATACATATTCAACACCAAGCGAATGTTCAAATCTCTTTTTGGTAAGTTTCTTCTCAAGTCTTTCGCGCATATCGAATCTATTCATTTTGCTTATCTCCTTTAGAATTATCTGTAAAGATTGTTATCCAAAATATATCTTTCAACATTATCAGGTACCAATCCATGGATGCTGTCACCCTGTGCAATGCTGTTTCTTATAGCACTTGATGATATATCATGACTGTTGATCCTCTCCAGATATATATCAGCATAGGGATATAGATCTCTCAGATAATTGATACGATCGCATATAACCTGCTCTGATATATCACCTCTTGTGGTGACGAGAAGCGCCGCATGCTGCAGTATTATGTCAGGTCTGTGCCATTTGTCAAAATACATTATTGAGTCACCACCCATTATAAAATACCATTTGATTTTTGGATATAAGCTATGAAGGGCTTCTAGAGTATCAGATGTATATGTTATACCTGGCCTTTTGAGTTCAAAATCGGAAAAACATAATCCAGGCTTATCTTCTATTGCAAGTTTAATCATCTGTGTGCGCTGCATTGTGGATATATCCCCGGATAAATCTTTGTATCCGGGGTGATTATTTGGCATTACCAGTATTTTATCAAGAGAAAATTGGCACATTGCCTGTCTTCCAAGCTCCAGATGACCGTTGTGTATCGGATTGAACGATCCGCCTAATATTCCATAATGTAAATCTGTCCCTGATAACATAAATTCACCGCCAACTTGTTTATGGAAGTTCTATCTTCTTGTGCTCTTTGGACTCTTTATATAAAACGATTTTTCGACCGATCACCTGTACAACCTCAGAGTGAGTTCTCTCGCCGAGCATCGCAGCTATCTCACGAGGATCGTCAAGACAGTTCTTGAGAACAGAGATCTTGATGAGTTCTCTGGCCTCAAGTGCTTCTGAAACGGATGTAGTAAATTCTGGTGTAAGTGATGATTTGCCAATATTTAGTATCGGCTGAATTGTCTGAGCCAGCCCTTTTAAATATGCTCTTTGTTTGCTATTCATATGTGTTTTATCCTTTACTTATAATAATCAAATTCAAGGAAATACATTCTGACAGTATCCCCATCAACACAGCCAAGGTCTTCAAGCTGCGCAAGTATTCCATTGTCTCTTAAGAACTTCTGGAAGAAGTCAAAGCCCTTTTCGGATTCAAGGTTCGTATATCCAAGCATCTTCTCGATTCGTGGACCTTCAACGATATATACGCCCTCCTCCTCGTCAGACTTTCTGACCTCAAATGGAAGCTCAGGGTCGTCCTGCATAGAAAGATCTATTTCTGGTTCAAATTCTATGATCTCCCTTGGAGACTGTTTTACAAGGTCATTGACATACCAGAGAAGTTCATTGATGCCCTTTCCTGACACTGCAGATATAGGAAATATCTTATAGCCCTTATCCTCTGGGAATTCCTCTCTGAGCATCTCTATGACTGTCTCATAACCAATTTCATCCAGCAGATCAACCTTATTGGCTACTATAACCTGCGGACGGTTCTCGATGTCTTTGTTGTACTTTTTAAGTTCCTCGTTGATGACGTGTATATCATTGATAGGATCTCTTCCATCCACCGAGGCTGCATCTACGATATGAATTATAACCTTTGTACGCTCTATATGTCTTAAAAACTGGAGTCCAAGTCCGGTTCCTTCAGATGCGCCTTCTATTATACCAGGTATATCTGCAATCACAAATCCGTTCTTATCTCCGAGATCGACCACACCAAGATTAGGAACTAAAGTGGTAAAATGGTATGCTGCAATCTTAGGACGGGCATTCGTAACTCTTGCAAGGAAAGTTGATTTACCCACACTTGGGTATCCGACAAGACCTACATCTGCGATACACTTGAGCTCAAGATCGACTGTAAGCTCCTTAGCTGGCTGTCCCGGCTGTGCATACTTTGGCGCCTGCATGGTTGAAGTGACATATGTTCTGTTACCACGACCTCCGCGGCCTCCCTTGAGGAATACAACAGGCTCCTTCTTGTAAGCCATATCAAGGATGACTTTGCCTGTCTCTGAGTCCTTGACCACAGTTCCAGGTGGAACCTTGAGTACGATATCGGCACCATTGCTGCCGTGGCAGTTTTTCTTGCCGCCTTCTTCGCCGTCGCCGGCTCTGTATTTTGTTACGTGTCTATAATTAGTGAGTGTGTTCATCCCCTCGTCAACGACAAAGATAACATCACCACCATTACCTCCGTCACCTCCGTCAGGGCCTCCGTTTGGAACATATTTCTCTCTTCTGAAGGATACATGTCCATCGCCGCCCTTGCCTGATCTCACGTATATTCTGGCTCTATCGGCAAACATAATATACCGCCTTTCTATAATTCTGCAGATACATCTGCACACTATTCTATAGTATACCCTATATATCTGATTTTGTCTGTAAAAAAAGACTGGAATAATAAAATTACTCCAGTCTCTTGATAGTACTACTTATATATATCCAATATTACTCGTTAACTACTGGATAGATAGAAACCTGCTTCTTGTCTCTACCCTTTCTCTCGAATCTAACGATACCATCGGCTGTAGCGAACAGTGTGTCATCTCCGCCGATACCTACGTTAAGACCTGGGTGAATCTTTGTTCCACGCTGTCTGTAAAGGATGTTACCAGCCTTTACGAACTGACCGTCAGCTCTCTTAGCGCCAAGTCTCTTAGACTCTGAGTCTCTGCCGTTCTTTGTAGAACCAACACCTTTCTTATGAGCGAAAAACTGAAGTTCCATCTTCATCATGTCAATTACACCTCCTTAAAGGTCATACAAATATAATCGCCATAGGATTCTTCTATACCGGATATACCGATCACAAATGCCTGCATCAAAGTTTGTGCTTTGATATCCGGCTTCTCTGTAAACTTGAAATCCATGTGTCCACTCTCCTGATCGCAGTCAAGTGTGAAATTCACATCTGAAAGTTCTTCAACAGAGTTCAGTATAGTTATCGCAATCGCAGAAACTGCACTGCATACGATATCCTGACCTGGATCATCATATTCCGCATGTCCATCCGTCTTAAATCCTATATAGTCTGAATTGCTGTTCTGATAAATAACTACATCAATCATGTCTTATAATCGATACAATCAATACCAATTAAGCGTTGATCTTCTTGATCTCAACCTTAGTATATGACTGTCTGTGACCATTCTTCTTGTGATAGCCAGTCTTTCTCTTGTACTTGTAAACAATAACTTTCTTAGACTTGCCTTCACCAACTACTGATGCTGTTACAGATGCATTAGCAACTGCATCTCCACACTTAACGTCTGAATCAGTGCTTACTAAGATAACATCATCAAATGTTACTTCGCTTCCAGCCTCTGCTGCGAGCTTCTCAACTTTGATTACGTCTCCTTCAGCTACCTTGTACTGCTTACCGCCTGTTGCTATAATTGCGTACATGGTTAATACCTCCTTAATCAAACTCGCCAGTTTTGGTGGTGCCTTTTGACACACTTAAACCTAACTGTGCGGCATACTCATATAATCTACCATTGCAGTGATTATTTGTCAATAATTTTCTGATATATTTTTACAATAATTTTATTTGACTGCTTCCATATCTTTCCAGCTCCGGAATTTATCTCTTGCTTATCATCTCATGGAGCGGACGTTTTAATTTTTTTCTCGTCAGTTCAATGAGACCAAGCTTGGTGATGTCTACATATTTTGCTGGAACCGGGTCGTTTGCAAGCTCGTTGATAAGGATATCGCGTATCTTGAGGATATAGTCGGGATTTTTCATATTTATAAAATCAATCACTATTATTCCGGACAGATTTCTAAGCCTAAGCTGTCGGCATGTCTCTATGGCAGCCTCCGTATTGACTTTCAGCATATGCTGATCCATATCTTTGCCGGATATTGCTTTTCCGGTATTGACGTCCACAACAACCATTGCTTCAGTCTGCTGTATTATAAGATATGCGCCGGATTTCAGCCATACTCTCTCCTTTAGTGCACACTCTACTTCTTTATTAAGATTGTATATAGCAGAAAGTGGACACGATGTATCTGTATGTAAGGATGAAGCGATAAAATCGATATGTCGTTTCTCCGTGTAATCCCTGAATGCGTTATAGACCTCCTCATCGTCGGTTATGAACTCGTCTATTTTATGGCTGCCCATAAAGGTTATATTTTCTATATATTCAGGTGGATTTCTATACAGGCAGGAGAAACATTTCCTGGTTGCTGCATTTCGAATTATCTGCTGCAGCCTTCCCCCCAGTTCGTTCAATTCCTGTTTTAACAGGTTAGGGTCTGCTTCAGATGCATTTGTCCTGATTATACAACCAAGATTCTCTGGCAGAGTTTCTCTGGCTATCGTTTTAAGGTCTTCTCTTTGTTTTTTACTGCTTATCTTATTTGATACACCTATCTGAGAACCTGTATGTACAACACAATAATCCCCCCTGAGTGTCAGTTCAGATGAACCGACAGGATTTTTGGTTTTTACAGCATCTCTGCTGATCTGGACAATTACTTCATCACCTATCCGTAATTTGGAATGTTCGCGGCCATCAGCATATATTATGTCGTTGTCATCAAGACTGTAATAGCATGGGAGGCGATCTCCATAATCTATAAAACATGCGTTGATATTGTTGACAATATTTGCAACTTTGCCCACATAAATATTGCCAAGAACCGTGCTGTTTTCAGATAGGTTTAGATCAGAGATCCTGCCATCCTGGATTGTGGCCTGTAATATTCGGTTGTCATAGTGTGTAACTACCAGCTTTCTCATCAATATATCCTCTTTTATTTATGATACATTTTAAATTACTCAGAATGATCTGCCCGCCTTGTAGAGCGGCATGACCTGACCGTCAGGACCATTCATGTATGTTTCCAGACGGTGTATATGATAATGGAACGGATTGTGTTCGATTCCGGCATATGCATAAAGTGCCTGCATTACAAGTTCAGGTTTGAGATTGTACTCACTTCCTGTGAACAAAAGCATATATATTGAATCATCTCTGAGTTCACAGGCCATAATGCCTGGTTTTATGTTCTCTTCGCGTTCGCTTTTTTTAGTTTTTTTCAGTATGACTATCTCATTCTGCATCATGAATCCGGCAACGCTGTCACGTATAATCTGTATTTCATCAGCTGGTGTTTTATCTTCAAATGTTATCACATAGTCAGATGCTGACACCACAGACATGGAATTCTTGGCGTCATCCGGGAGCAGAACACATTCGGAAACTCTCATCTCATCTACGGATACTGAATTTAATGCATCTATCATTTCCTTTGAAGAGGTTACAGATTCAAATTCACCATCAAAATATTCTCCGTCAGAAGTGATACCCATGGCCAGCGGAGCGGCAAATGAGATGATCTGGTGAGGTGAGTATCCCTTGGAATAACTTACATCCAGACCTGCACGTCTTATCTCCTTTTGGAAATATCGCATTACATCAAGGTGGCCTATAAATCGAAGATTGCCAAGTTTGGAGTATTTAATTCTTATTTTCAAAGCAAACACCTCCTCCAAATCTTGCAGCACCACAGCCGGAACACTGTTGTCTGCAGTTAGGGGTTACTTTCTCGTTCTGGGCGTTCTCCCATTCCTTCTCAAGAAATCTTCTAGTAACACCTATATCAATGAAATCCCATGGAAGGATCTCATCCACACTCCTGTCTCTGTACGTGTAGAAATCTATATCAAGGCCGTGTTTTGCCATGGCATTATCCCAGTTTTCTTTCTTGAAGAATTCTGTCCAGGCGTCAAATATCTGACCGGCCTTATAGACGTCATATATTACATCACAGAGCTTTCTGTCCCCCCTCGCAAGAAGTCCTTCAAGTATGGTTATATCTGCCTCATGGTACTGGAATTTGAGACTCTTATGGTTTTTCTCCTCGCGGAATCTGTCTTTTACGAAATATGCACGCTTTACAAATTCCTCAGGTCTGATCATCGGGGCCCACTGGAATGGGGTGAATGGCTTGGGCACGAAGTATGATGCGGATGCTGTGACCATGACACGTCCATTTCTCTCTTCTCTTGGAATATTTGCAAAGAACAGTTCTGTGATCTCCTCGGACAGATCAGCAATACCTGCTATATCGTCGTATGTCTCAGTTGGAAGTCCCATCATGAAGTAAAGCTTTACCTTGTCCCATCCGCCCTTGAATGCCTTCAGGGCACCATCCATTATATTCTCCTTGGTAAGACCTTTGTTTATGACATTTCTGAGCCTCTGTGTTCCAGCCTCTGGTGCAAATGTCAGAGAGCTCTTTTTTACGTCCTGTATCTTGCTCATAACATCCAGGGAGAATGCGTCTATACGAAGGGAAGGCAGAGAAATATTCACATGCTCGTTATCCATCTTCTCGATCAGACAGTCTGTGAGCTCCGGAAGCTCCTCGTAATCACTGGATGACAGGCTGCTGAAGGTTATCTCCTCATGTCCTGTGCTTGCTAGCATCTTCTCCGCGTAACCCTTTAACAGATTGACATCCTTAGGTCTGGTTGGTCTGTATATCATACCAGCCTGGCAGAATCGGCAGCCTCTTATACATCCGCGCATGATCTCAAGCACAACCCTGTCCTGTGTGAGCTTCATGAATGAAACAACTGGCTTTTCAGGGTACGTGACTTTGCTGTGATCAATGACGACTGTCTTGGTTACAGTGGCTGGCACACCATCAAATCTTGGAGCAAATGAAGCTATCGTACCATCATCTTTGTATGTGACTTCATAGAGCTCTGGAACATACAATCCAGGAATATGGGAAACCTTTATGAGAAATTCTTCTCTTGTCATATCAGAGTGCTTGTACACCTTATAGAGCTCAAGAAGTGCATCATAGGATACTTCACCCTCGCCCATATAGAATATATCAAAGAAGTCCGCTATTGGCTCCGGATTATATGAACATGGACCACCGCCTATCACAAGTGTGTCTCCTTTTTTTCTGTCCCTTGTACGGAGTGGAATTCCGGCCAGATCGAGCACCTGAAGAATATTGGTGTAGCACATCTCGTACTGGAGTGTTATTCCAAGAAAATCAAAATCCTTTATAGGATCCTGGGATTCAAGTGCAAACAGAGGGATATTATTTTCCCTCATCTCTGCGTCCAGGTCGGGCCATGGTGAATAGACCCTCTCACACCAGGTGTCCTCTCTCCTGTTGAACATATCGTACAGTATCTGGATACCGAGATGGGACATGCCTATCTCGTATACGTCAGGGAAACACATGCAGAAACGCACATCCACCTTATCCTTGTCCTTCATAACACTGTTGTATTCTCCGCCTATATATCTGGCAGGCTTTTCAACCTTCATCAGTATCTCATCCGGTAAAGCTAATTTTCTCATAAAATAATATCCTTAAACTAATTTTGATCTTTTTATCTAATATTTCCCTGGGGAAATATTCAATTACAGTAAAAGAGATGCGCACGAAATACGGAGGTTCCGTGCGCATCCTCTATATCTATATCGTATTGGCAGCTGTGATCCCGTATCACCTGATCCGATGTTAGTTCTTGAAACTATGGATAGGAGCTGGGATACGACCACCTCTGTTGACAAACTTATCACATGCAAATCTGTTGACAGGCATGATAGGCGCATATCCGAGAAGACCGCCAAACTCGGCCTGATCTCCAACAGTCTTGCCGATAACAGGGATAAGTCTTACAGCGGTTGTCTTCTGGTTGATCATACCGAGAGCCATCTCATCAGCAATAATACCTGATATGGTTGCAGGTGATGTATCACCAGGAATTGCTATCATATCAAGACCTACTGAGCATACACAAGTCATAGCCTCAAGTTTCTCAAGAGTTAATGCTCCAGCTGAAACTGCATCGATCATTCTCTGGTCCTCAGATACTGGGATAAATGCACCGGAGAGTCCTCCTACATATGATGAAGCCATAACTCCACCCTTCTTTACCTGATCATTGAGAAGTGCAAGTGCAGCTGTTGTACCAGGAGCTCCGGCGTATTCAAGACCGATCTCCTCAAGGATCTCACCGACACTGTCTCCAACAGCAGGTGTAGGGGCAAGTGACAGATCAACAATACCGAATGGAACGCCGAGCATCTTGGATGCTTCCTTTGCCACGAGCTGTCCCACTCTGGTTACCTTGAAAGCTGTCTTCTTGATAGTCTCACAGAGTACCTCGAAGTTCTCTCCTCTCACCTTCTCAAGAGCTTTCTTTACAACACCAGGGCCACTGACTCCGACATTGATAACACAGTCTCCCTCTGTGACACCGTGGAATGCACCAGCCATAAATGGGTTATCATCAGGTGCATTACAGAATACAACAAGCTTTGCACAGCCGATTGAATCTGCCTCCTTGGTGAGTTCAGCAGTATCTCTGATCATCTCTCCGAGAATCTTGACTGCGTCCATATCTATACCGGTTTTAGTTGAGCCTACATTTATAGAGCTGCATACCTTTCCTGTACTTGAAAGAGCTTCAGGGATTGAACGGATCAAAAGTTCATCTGAAGGAGTCATTCCCTTATTTACAAGTGCTGAATATCCTCCGATGAAGTTGACACCTATAGTGTCTGCCGCTTTGTCCAAAGCCTTGGCAATCTTTACAAAATCACCTGTAGTCTTACATACTGAACCACCCACAAGTGCTATCGGTGTTACAGAAACTCTCTTGTTGACGATTGGTATACCATATCTTCTTGATATCTCCTGACCTGTTGATACAAGATCCTTGGCATATGTTGTTATCTTATTATATATCTTCGTACATGTATCATCCACATCTATGCCTACACAATCCAATAGGCTAATTCCCATTGTGATGGTACGAACATCAAGATTCATGTCTGAGATCATCTTATTGGTCTCGATTACTTCATTTATGCTAATCATGTATATCCTCTTTTCTGTCTGTCAGACTGTATATTATTAGATTCTGTGCATTGTCTCAAAGATCTTCTCATGCTGAACTTTTATCTGCACCCCGATCTCTTCACCAATCTGTCCAAGCTCTGATGCAATGAGCTCTGTTGATTTGGATGACTTCTGTGTATCAACAACCATCATCATGTTGAAGTACCCTGCAACTATAGTCTGTGATATGTCAAGTATATTAATCTGGTTATTTGCCAGATATACACATACCTTTGCTGTGATTCCCACGCTGTCCTTACCTACTACAGTTATGATTCTCTTTTTCATTTCATTTATCCTCCTTATAGATGATGGAATCCTTTACATACAGAAAACCATCTTATTCACTCCTAAAAAGCTCTGTCTACGCCTCTATAGCGGTCATAGGCATATCTCTTCTGGCAACTGCCAGCCCAAATTCCCTTACATCGCTGGTATATGAATTATTTTCCAGTTCCAGCTTAACTGTCTCATAAGCAAGCTCTTCGAAATTATTTTCCTTGCTCAGATGTCCCAGAAGAATTCCCTTCACATGATCATTGAGAAGTCTGTATATGAGCTGTCCGGATAACTCGTTGGAGAGATGCCCGTAATTTCCAAGAATTCGTCGCTTGAGATAATACGGATACGGTCCTGCCTCGAGCATTCGCACATCATGATTGGCTTCAATTACCATTATATCTGAGTTGTCAAGTTTGCTTACTATATAGTCATTATAATTGCCCATATCAGTTGCTATGGACACCTTTTTCCCATCACCATATAAGCTGTAGCATACGGGATCAGCGGCATCATGCCAGATTGACGATGGATCGATGGTTATGTCATTTATGGATATTTTTTCATCCGGATGAATCTCATGAAACAACCCTTCGTCTATGTTTCCCAGAGAAGACATCTTTTTCATCTCTGATATTGTTCCGGCTGTGGCATATATAGGAACTCCATGTTTTCTCGAAAGGACTCCTATTCCTTTCACATGATCTATGTGTTCATGGGTCACAAGAACACCATTGAGTTCGGATGGTTTTACTCCCTCGTCTTTAAGGGCTGTTTCGACCCTCTTACAGCTTATACCCACATCAACAAGAAGATGGGTATTGTCATTTCCAACGTAATAGCAGTTTCCACTGCTACCACTTGCTATGCTTAGTAATTTCATATTCTGCTCTTCTTCTAATTGTATAATGTCACGAAATATTTCCGTTGGTATTCCATGGCCTGAGATCCATGTGACTGTAGTATCTTTTGTCAAAGCCTTTAAGCTCTCCAAGATTTACCGCTGTCAAAGTCTCCTTAAACGCATATATTCTATCAATAAAAGTCTCATCAATCAAGCATTTATGTGCACCATACAGAGAGGTGTTGCCTGCAAATTCGGAAATGTTCTCGAATCTCTCAGGGAAAAGCCCAAGACTTACTGCAGATGATATTTTGAGACTACAGCCAAAGCCCCCTGCCAGATATACTCTGGAGATGTCCTTAGCAGTTATCCCTGCAATATCCATAAGAGACTCTATTCCCGCACATATTGCTGCCTTAGCCAGGAGAAAACTTCTTATCATGTCCATATCTATGACCACACCACCCGCAAGTCTGTAGCCATTGTCTATGTATTGATCAGCAAGGATACCATCATCATTCACTATATGCAGCGTATTTAGTCTGTCAAGCAGATCAAATGCACTGGTTGGTGCGGCCACACCTCTCCTCAGCATGCCTTCAAATGCCGGGCCACATGCACAGGAAGTTGCATAGCCAATCCCATTTTTTGCAAGTATAAGCTCGCCATTGGTTCCAAGATCTGCAAACAACTGGTAGGTTTCCGAATTATCTATATCACATACAAGTGCCCCACATAATGCATCAGCACCTACAAATGCACTCAGATTGGGAAGGCAAGTGACCTTAGTATTCATAAGATCATCGTTCTCAAAAAAAAATTTGCCGGACATAGTCAATTTATCAGGGTTTCTGATCTCAAATGGAGCATGGCCAAGATTATCCAGAGTCAGTCCTTCCAGTATTGCATTCATAGTAGTATTTCCGGATATCATTACCCTGGATATCGTATTCATCATTTCCGGTGTCATATTGTGCAGCTCGTCAGAGATTTTAGAGACAACTGAATTTCTGAGTTTTGCTGCGCCTTCCTCAGTGGATCCTGTCCTGATCCTTGATATGACATCACTTCCATATTCAATCTGTGGGTTCATAAACCCGCATCTGTCAATGACACTTCCATCTGCCAGGTTTATCTGTTCCATGGCAATTGTGGTTGTGCCAAGATCTATGGCGATTCCAACTGTACCTGAATTATCCTTATGGTCAACAGGTACGTTGTCTGTCTCTCTGTACGAGGCGAGAACGGATGTGTTGTCCTCATCTATAGTTACATGAATATCCTCGGTGAGTGTGTAGCTACAACTTTTTACCGTGCCGATGCCGTCTATATCCACCAGACATCTCTTACATCTTCCAAGTCCTCCACAGTTACCGCTGAACACATATCCGGCAGTACACAGAACCTTGAAGAGATTGTCTCCGCGTTGGCATGTTATTGTTCTGTTGTCATTTACTGTTAAAATGAGTTTGTTGTTAATCATTAATATCAACTACAATTAATTGTATATTCCCTTTGTCATGACTTCCTTTGGTTTGTACCCCTTATCAGCAAGCGTGTTGATGATGAGCTGCTTGTGCTCAGGACCAAATGCCTCCATGGTAATCACGAGCTCAACTGCGGAGTTTCTATTAATTGATACGAACTGATTGTGCTCGAGCTTTATGACATTTCCCTGAAGATCAGCGATAACCTTTGAAATGTTCATGAGTGCACCAGGCTTATCAGGAAGAAGTGTTGACACTGTGAATATTCTGCTCCTTGCGATAAGACCATGCTGTACAAGGGAGGCAAATGTTATCATATCCATATTGCCGCCTGACAGTATACTTACCACCTTTGCACCCTTTACATCAAGATGCTTGAGTGCGGCCACTGTGAGAAGTCCTGAGTTCTCAACAAGAAGTTTGTGATTTTCAAGCATATCCAAGAAGGATACGATGAGCTCATTATCCTCAACGGTTATTATATCGTCTATATTCTTCTGTATGTATGGGAATATCTTGCTTCCCGGTGTCTTAACTGCCGTTCCATCTGCTATTGTGTCAACATATGGCAGTGTTGTGACCTTATTGTTCTTGAGTGATACCTGCATACAGTTTGCACCGGCTGGTTCAACACCTATCACCTTGATATTCGGATTCATCATCTTGGCAAGTGTGGATACACCTGTTGCCAGACCGCCTCCTCCGATTGGAACGAGAATATAATCTACAAAAGGAAGTTCCTTTATTATCTCCATTGCAACAGACCCCTGACCTGTGGCAACATCGAGATCATCAAATGGATGTATAAATGTATACCCCTTGTCCTCCGCAAGTTCCAGAGCATATGCACATGATTCGTCATATACATCTCCATACAGTATAACCTCTGCGCCGTATGACTTGGTTCTGTTAACCTTGATGAGAGGTGTTGATGAAGGCATAACGATAGTTGCCTTTACACCATATGCCTTAGCTGCATATGCCACTCCCTGAGCATGGTTGCCCGCTGACGCTGTTATCAGACCCTTCTGTCTCTCTTCATCCGAAAGTGTGCTGATCTTGTAGTATGCACCTCTGATCTTGTACGCACCTGTCTTCTGGAGATTCTCAGGCTTGAAATATACTTTGTTTCCGGTTATCCCGCTGAAATAATCACTGTATATGAGTTTCGTAGGAAGAACTACTTTCTGTACGATATCGTAAGCTTCCTCAAATTTTGCTAGTGTCAGTTTGTCAGTTGTGTTCTGTTCTGCCATCTGATAATGTCTCCTTCTGTATAAAATCAATAGCAATCACATTCTTTAATGATCAGAAAATGATGCTCATAACACATATGGTCATGCTTCAGTATATATTGTTTTGCATTAAATATCATCGCCGATAAGCATATCGATCTCGGATCTGTCCTCATCAAAATCTGCAAACAATGCATTCACATATTCCTGTGGATCAAATCTCTGAAGATCCCCAATCTTCTCTCCAACACCAATAAACTTGACAGGTACATCAAGCTCTGCCTGTATAGCGATAGCGATACCACCCTTTGCTGTTCCGTCAAGCTTCGTGATGACTATACCATCCAGTTCTGTTACATTGCTGAACTGTCTGGCCTGTTCAAGGGCATTCTGACCTGTTGTTCCGTCGAGAACTATGAGTGCTTCGACATTTGCCTCTGGGTAATCCCTTGTGATGATCCTTCTCATCTTAGCGAGCTCATCCATGAGGTTTTTCTTATTATGAAGCCTTCCTGCAGTATCAACGAGAAGAATATCTGTATCCCTGGCCTTGGCAGCAGCCACTGCATCATATACGACGGCAGCAGGATCAGCACCTTCATTATGTGATATTATGTCAACCTGTGCTCTGTCAGCCCAGGTTTTTAACTGATCTATGGCAGCAGCTCTGAATGTATCAGCAGCAGCCATGAGTACTTTCTTACCTCTCTGGCGATACTGTGCAGCGAGCTTTCCAATGGTTGTGGTCTTGCCAACTCCGTTTACTCCGATAACCAGCACAACTGACTTTTTGTTCTCAAAGTCATACGCTGAATCGTCCACGGACATCTGATTCTTGATGATGTTGATCACAAGTTCTTTGCATGCAGCAGGCTCTTTGATATGGGAATTTTCAACTTTTTGTTTGAGGTCTTCTATAACCTTCTCTGTTGTCTCATATCCCATATCCGCCATGATAAATGTCTCTTCCAGATTCTCATAAAAATCATCGTCTATGTGAGATGCCCCGAATACATCTGTAAAGCTTTCTACTATATTGTCTCTTGTCTTTGCAAGGCCTGCCTTAAGTCTTGCAAAAAATCCTTTTTTCTCCTTTTCCTCTGCCATGACATTCCTCCTGTTTAATATCTCTTTATTGTTATTTATCCAGATCGTTCTCTATTAGGTTGACTGAAACAAGCGTTGATACACCTTTCTCCTGCATTGTTATACCGTACAGGATATCAGCTGCCTCCATGGTTCCCTTTCTGTGTGATATTACTATGAACTGTGTATCCTTTGTCAGCCTGTTAAGATATTGTGCGAATCGTCTGACGTTTGAATCGTCTAGAGCCGCTTCAATCTCATCAAGCAGACAGAAAGGTGATGGTTTCAGACTCTGGATTGCAAATAACAGTGCTATGGCGGTGAGGGATTTCTCTCCACCTGACAACTGCATCATGTTCTGAAGTTTCTTTCCAGGCGGCTGTGCGATGATCCTTATTCCAGTCTCAAGAAGGTCCTCAGTGTCAACCAGTTCCAATGCTCCGCGTCCACCTCCGAACAGTTCCTTGAAAACCTTGTCGAACATGACCTGTATCTCCTTAAACTTCTCAGCAAACTGTTCCTGCATGGATTTTTCAAGTTCAGCAATGATATTGACAAGATTGGTCTCAGCACTGACGATATCGTCATGCTGTCCTTTCAGGAATTCATATCTCTCGGATACTTCCTTATAATCATCAATCGCATTGACATTGACATCTCCAAGGGATTTTATCTTTGCTTTTACTGCGACAATTTCTTTTTTGAGTGCAGGAAGTTCAGGAAGGTTTTCATCCTTAAGTTCCTGGGCACTGCTGTAGGTTAGTTCATATTCTTCCCACATATAATTGCCTAATTCGTCTGATTTCTCAGTGTTTTTCTCTATTATGGATGAGAGCTTATATGAATCTTTTTCAAGTCCTGCGATCCTTTCGGACAGTTCTTCTCGCTTGGCAAAGAATTCTTTGTGACTTTGCTGAAGCTCGTCTCTTCTGGCAGAAAATTCAGTAACCTTTTCTTCGTTATCGGAAATAGTCTCTGATCTGTGTTCTATATCTGCCTTTATGAATGTAATTTTATCTTCAAGTTCTGTTATCTCACTGACAGATGTCTCTACACGGCTTGAAAAACTTTCAAGTTCATCTCTGTGTTTTTCGATGTCAATATTGATCCTTCTGATATTCTCTACTATAAAATCATCTTTCTGTTTGATAGAGTTATATCTGATCATGAGCTCTGATACTTTTTCATTGATCGCCGCAAGCTTATCTTTATTTTCCTGGCCATGGCCTTCAAGCTCATCTATTCTGGCCTCAGCCTCCAGCTTCATCGCTTCGTGCTTCTTGTTGTTGTCAGCGAGAGAATTCTTGTTGTTGTTGATCTCTGTGATCTGATTATTCAGCTCAGAAACCTCTCTCTCAATGGAAGCAAATGCCTTCTCCGACTCTGCAAGTTTTTCCTTTACCTGATCTATGCTCATGGTGAGGGTATTCTTCTTCAGATATGCCTGCTGGAGTTCAGCATTGTATTTGTCTATTGAAGCACGGAGCTCATCCCTGCTGGTCTTAAGCTGCGCATCCAGTGCTGCCGCTTTTGATGCAGTGGATTTGAGATTGTCTATCTGTTCTTTGAGTTCATCAAGTTCTCTCTTTCGTCCGAGTAGATTGCTTGAATTTCTAAATGCTCCACCCGTCATGGAACCACCTGGGTTGACAAGTTCTCCCTCTATTGTTACAAGTCGGAGTGACTGATTGTTCTTCCTTGCCACAGCCAGTGCATTGTCAATATTATCCACTACAATGATCTTACCGAGAAGATTCTTCACAAGTGTATTAAATTTGGAATCTACTTCCACTAGATCTGCCGCAACGCCTATGACTCCCTTTTCTCTGAGTACATCATTTCTCACAGAACCTCTGTCTGTGATAGTATTCAGTGGCAGAAATGTCGCACGGCCGAGCCTGTTGGTCTTAAGATAAGAGATCATACGTTTGGCAGTGGCATCATCCTCGGTAACAATGTTCTGTATACTTCCACCAAGGGCAGTCTCCACTGCAACCTCATACTTCTGATTAACTGTGATTATGTCTGCAACAACACCTATAATGCCGGGATTCCACTGCTTCTGCTCCATAACACGCCTGATACTGTTGCCGTAACCATCGTATCTCTCGGTTATATTTCTGAGAGCTTCCATCTTGGATTCTGTGGCAGAAAGCTTTTCATTCGTGTTGTGTATCAGTTCTCTGTTTGCTTTGTTTCGGTTCTGGTTGTCCGCCAGTCTGTCGTTGGAACTGTCCAGACCTGCTATTATAACCTTAACATTCTCTTCGAGCTCCGCAAGCTCGGAGGACAGACTTTCATATTCTTTCCTATCACCTGCATCATCACTTTTGAACTGAAGAAGTCTCTGGTTGAGCTGTGTCTTTCGGAAGTTGATGTTCTCAAGCATTGCATCGTATCGTCCGACTTTAGCCTGAAGATTACCACTTTCATGCATATATTCAATAATATCTGCCTTGCAGCTTTCAATTTCCTGCTGACAATCTTCTATGTACTGGCTCATATCAGAGCTTTCCTTGCGGGCTGTCCTGAGTTCTTCCTCTACATCTGCAATAGAACCATCAAGATCATCCTTTTGTGCTTCGTAATCGGCAAGTTCCTTTTCATCGGATTCAATCTGTCCATTTATTCTGTCTATCTGATCATGAATGTTCTTATCATTCATTTTTAGAGTAATGATCTGCTGATTGATGACGTTGATCTCACCCTCTGCCCTCTCCCTGGCCAGACGGCTTTCGTGTATTTCATTCTTAGATGAGTCAATTACAGAATCCAGTTTCTCAATATCTGATTCTATCTGATCGTATTCTTCCTTTGTCTGCTCATAGGCCTGTCTGCTTTCGGCTATATCATCGTTTACGATCTGGAGTCTGCTTTGATCCTCCTCAAGTGCAATCTTCAGCTTTTCTGTCTCCAAAAGAAATGCATTTACATCAAGATTTCGAAGTTCATTCTTGAAAGCCAGATATTTTCTTGCGGTTTCAGATTGTTCTTTCAATGGACCAACCTGCTTTTCAAGTTCTTTTAATATATCATTTACACGGCTGAGGTTATCTCTTTCAGCTTCGAGAGATTTCTCAGCTGCAGCTTTATTCTTTTTGAATTTTACGATACCGGCTGCTTCATCAAAGAGTTCACGTCTTTCCTCTGGTTTACCATTCAGGATCTTCTCGATCTGGCCCTGTCCGATGATAGAATAGCCTTCTTTACCAATACCTGTATCAAAGAACAGAGAATATACGTCTTTAAGTCTGCTGACCGTTCCGTTGATCAGGTATTCGGATTCTCCTGATCTGTAAACTCTTCTTGCAACAGTCACTTCATTATAATCAATTGGAAGACTATGGTCGCTGTTGTCCAGAGTGATCGCAACATAAGCTGATCCCTGAGGCTTTCTGAGCTGTGTTCCAGAAAATATGACATCTTCCATCTTGGAACCACGAAGGCTTTTGGCACTCTGTTCACCCAGAACCCATCTCACTGCGTCAGCAACATTACTTTTACCTGAACCATTTGGTCCAACGATACATGTTATACCATGATTGAACTTAAATACTATCTTGTTCGCAAATGATTTGAAACCATTTACTTCTATACTCTTTAAATACATACGTTAATCCTGCTTTTTTCTTATTTCTAACAGGGTCTTGTAAGCAGCCATCTGCTCAGAAGTTTTCCTGTTAGGACCCTCGCCCCTTGCTGTAATCTGACCGGATATAACGGCATCAGAGACAAATACTTTATTGTGTTCAGGTCCTCGTTCTTCTATAAGTTCATAGTGAAGTTCTTTGCCATTCTTCTGGCAATATTCCTGCAAAGTTGATTTCGCATCATAGAACAGAGAGTGTGTCTCCACATCATCAAGAAGAAATCTGTGTACAAAATTCTTGGCTGGCTCCATGCCTCCGTCAAGATACATTGCTCCCAACACGGATTCAAACAGATCGCACAATATAGATTTTCTGGTACGGCCTCCTGTTTGAGATTCTCCCTTACTGAGCCTGACAAATTCACCATACCCCAGGCTCTCGGATATCTGTGACAATGTAAATTCACACACAAGGCTGGCTCTGAGTTTCGTAAGCCTTCCCTCTTCATATTCTTTTTTCTTCAGGAATAAATATTCACTTACTATATATTCAAGAATGGCATCTCCAAGAAATTCCAGTCTTTCATAAGATTCTGTCTTGTTGATCTTTAATTCGTTTGCAAATGATGTATGAGTCATGGCTGTTATAAGAAGATTTATATCAGTAAACTCATATCCTATTCTCTTTTCAAGTTTGCAATAATCTATCATTATGCCTGCTCCTCACTAAGCTTTTCGGCTATTTTGGCATTGACACCTGTTTCACTGAAATTTATACACTGGAATATCGCACTTTTGACCTCTTCATTATGTGAATTTCCATGAATCTTGACAACCAGTCCCTTGAGTCCGAGGAGCGGTGCTCCGCCCTTTGTCTTTGCATTGAAACGTTCTTTGAGTTCTCCGAGAGAACCCTTTATCAGTGCTCCACCTATCTTTGATTTAAATGAAGACATAACAGCTTTCTTGATCTCGCCGAGAAGCATCTTTGCAAGGCCTTCATATAACTTAAGTATTACATTACCTACAAATGCTTCACATACGATGACATCCGCTGCGCCATTTGGAATCTCACGAGCCTCAATACTGCCAACAAAGTTAATATCTTTACATTCTTTTAATAAAGGATATGTCTCTTTTACAAGAGCATTTCCTTTTTCTTCCTCATCTCCGATATTTACTATTGCGACTCTTGGATTCCTTATCTTTTCTATGTTCTCCATATATATGGTACCCATCTTAGCAAACTGAAGCAGATGTTCAGGTCGGGCATCTACATTCGCGCCACAGTCTATCAGAAGTGAATATCCCTTTGTTGTAGGAATAAGTGGAGCAAGAGGGGATCTCTTTACTCCTTTTGATCTTCCAACTATCAGCTGACCACCTGCAAGTATGGCACCTGAGCTTCCTGCTGAGATAATGGCATCAGCTTCTCCGTTTTTTACCATATTCATTCCAACTGTAAGGGATGAATCTTTCTTGCTTCTTATAGCCTGTACAGGTGCATCATGACAAGTTATCTCTTCTGTACAGTTCTTTATCTCTATCTTGGAACTGTCATATGTATACTTTGCTAGTTCTCCTTTTATAACAGTTTCTTTACCGGTAAGTATAATATGAGCTTTTGCCCCTTCGTTCACAGCTTCCACAGCACCTCTTATGATCCACTCCGGTGCATAATCTCCGCCCATAGCATCTACCACAATTCTTGTATCGCCCATATCAAAACTCTCCTATCTTATGTGTATTTATGGGATATTCCCAATATATGTTTATTTTTAGGTACAAACGCACAAAATCATTATATATTTCTGCATTGTCAAAGTCAAATATTTAAGGTATTTTTAAGGACGCTTCTTTTGTCAAAAAGGGTAAAAAAATACAGGATATATAGTCTATATATCCTGTATTTTTGAACACATTTCTAAACCAATATACAAATTGATCTACAAATCTATTCAAAAGCTTAGTTTTACGGTCTTTTATGATAGTTAGATCCAATTGGACTAAATTTGGGCTATTTCTATAGAATGAGGTTGAGCAAAAATCGCTCAACCCCTTGATTCTATAGCACTTTTTACTTATTCAGCAACTGAAATAATCTCTTTCTTGTTGTATGAACCGCAGTTCTTACATACTCTGTGTGGAACCATTAACTCGCCACACTTGCTGCACTTAACTAATGCTGGTGCAGACATTTTCCAGTTAGCTCTTCTCTTATCTCTTCTTGCCTTTGAGCTCTTATTCTTTGGACAAATTGACATTATTCACACCTCCTCAATTCTTTAAGATGTCATTAAAAACTGATAATCTCGGATCAGGAACAAAATCATCACAGTTACATGTACCATGATTCAGATTCGTTCCACACACCTTACAGAGTCCCTTGCAGTCTTCACTGCACAAAATCTGTATTGGAACTAAACCCATCAGTTCCTTTTTCAACAGTGCGTCCATATCGATATTACAGTCTTCAAAATAGCTTAACTCATCTATCTCATCTACCTTATCAGAATCCAAAACGGAAGTATCAATAACGGTGTCAATATCTATATGGAAAGTTCTTTCGAATTCCTCGAGACATCTGTCACACACAAGTTCCATAACAACATCAGTGCTGCCAGTCACCTTGACTCTGTTTTTACCGTCATTCGACAGGTTCAACTGAAAATCATCAGCCTGTCCAACCCGGTAATCCATTCCCTTAAACTGGAAAGTATCAAAGTCTACATGTACTTCTACGCTTTTAGTCAATCCTTCAGTGGATAAAATCTCAGATAAATCAATTAACATAATATCTCCTAAAAATCGCACATCTGCTATTATACATATACAGATATTTATTGTCAACAAAATTTTGCAAAAATTTTATACAATTCCGTCAAATAACATCATCATTATAAGAAATCTTATTTTGTGACGAGCTCGACAGTTTCTCTTGCAATGGCAAGCTCTTCGTTTGTTGGAACAACCCATACCTGAACCTTTGAAGAATCTGTGGAAATCTTCTGTTCTTCTCCACGGATCTCGTTCTTTGTTTCGTCTATATCTATACCCATAAAGGAGAGATCCATGGTTGACACTCTTCTTACATATGGATTATTCTCTCCGATGCCGGCTGTAAATGCTATTGCATCAAGGCCGCCCATAGCAGCCGCATATGCACCTATATACTTCTTGACACTATAACAGAATACATCAAGTGCAAGCCTGCATCTGTCATTACCTTCCTTCATGCCTGCATCGAGATCACGGAAATCACTTGACACACCGGAAAGTCCTGCCACGCCAGACTTCTTGTTGAGGATGGTTGTTATCTCCTCAACGCTCTTACCCTCTTTGCCTGCAATGAATTCCAGAATTGCAGGATCTATGTCACCGCTTCTGGTTCCCATAGGAAGACCTGCAAGAGGTGTAAGTCCCATGGATGTGTCCACTGATTTGCCACCGTCAACAGCTGTAATGCTTGATCCATTGCCGAGATGGCATATGATCATCTTGGTATCACGGATATCCTTGTCAATAAGCTCTGCCAGTCTCCTGGATACAAAGCTGTGGCTTGTTCCATGGAAACCGTATCTTCTTATCTTGTAATTCTTATAATACTCATAAGGTATAGCATATGTATATGCCTTGTCAGGCATAGTCTGATGAAATGCGGTATCAAATACTGCAACCATAGGTACTCCTAGCATATGTTCCTGACATGCTCTGATTCCAATGAGGTTTGCAGGATTATGAAGCGGCGCAAGATCATTGCACTCTTCTATGGCTGCCATGACCTCGTCTGTTATAACCACTGATTTTGCAAACTTCTCTCCGCCGTGAACGATTCTGTGTCCAACAGCATCGATCTCAGACAGAGAAGCAATTGCCCCCTTATCCTGATCAAGAAGAGCATCAAGGACAAACTTTACAGCAGCGTTGTGATCCGGCATAGCAGCATCCACTGTGTATTTATCCTTTCCCATGGTCTGATGTGTCAGTTTTCCATCAATCCCAATTCTCTCACATAATCCCTTTGCTATAACAGCCTCTGTATCAGAATCTATAAGCTGATACTTCAGTGATGAACTACCACAATTAATTACAAGAACCTTCATTTCAATCCTCCTGCACAACTTATGTGTAAATAAATCATCTTTAACAATTATTTTTATTATCTCTCTTTTGGAGTTACCTTCATTCTGCCATCTTCCTGAGCCTGAGCCTGGATAGCTGTTATGGCAACAACTCCAACGATATCATCGGCAACACATCCTCTTGACAGATCATTTACAGGCTTCGCTATACCCTGTGTAACAGGACCGTATGCATCAGCCTTAGCAAGTCTCTGTACAAGCTTGTATCCGATATTTGCTGCATCGAGATCTGGGAACACAAGAACATTGGCATGTCCAGCAACCTTGCTTCCTGAAGCCTTGGATGCTGCGACTTCAGGAACGAGTGCTGCATCTGACTGTAGTTCACCGTCACACAGAAGATCCGGGAACTCTGCGTTGACGATCTCTGTAGCCTCGATAACCTTGTCAACATCAGGATGTTTAGCACTGCCCTTTGTAGAATGTGACAGCATGGCCACAACAGGGGTCTCATCAACCAGAAGCTCAAATGACTTGGCTGACTGCTCTGCAATATCTGCAAGTTCTGACGCTGATGGGCTCTGATTTAGTCCTGCATCTGCAAATACAAAAGTTCCGTTGGCACCATACTGACAGTCTGGGACCACAACCAGGAAGAATGCTGATACAATTCTTGTTCCCGGAGCAGTCTTCAGTGTCTGAAGTGCTGCACGGAGTACATCTGCTGAAGCGTTGATCGCACCGGCAACCATTCCGTCTGCATCATCCTGCTTAACCATCATACATCCAAAATATAATGGATTTGTTAAAAGCAATTCCTTAGCCCTGGCCTCAGTCATGCCTTTTTTTCTTCTCATCTCTACAAAAGCATCCACGTATTCATCAAATTTCTCATAATTCTTAGGGTCAACAAATGATGCTCCGCTGAGATCGATATCACCAGCTCTGCTCATGATATCTTCCTTGTCTCCAACCAGGATAATGTTCGCAATGCCCTCTGCCAATACCTTACCGGCTGCCTCGATAGTTCTCATGTCTGATGTCTCAGGCAGTACGATCGTTTTCTTATTCTGTTTGGCTTTTTCTTTTAACTGATCAATAAACTTCATGTTTATTTCCCCCTTTGAAATAATGAAAACACACATATTTAAAGTTTAACTCATTGCCCCATTATTCTCAATAGAAATAGCCAAAAAAATTGTCTTTTTATCCGTACAATCCGTGATAATAACTAAAAAATATATCACTCAATTTCCATTGCAGACCTAAGCTGATCTCTCAATTTTTTTAAATCGCCTGAATTGTCTATTTTTTTCACACAATTTGTCTCGTAATAGCTGTCAGGTTCCTGTGAATTTATAACTTTTCGGGCTTTTTCTTCGGTAAATCCACGATAATTACACAGACGCTCTATGCGCCTGGATATATCTGCATATACAAACCACATTTCATTGCATATATCCAGATAGCCATCCTGGATAAGCAATGCAGCTTCCAGAACATAAAGCTTACATCCATTGGTACGCTGATCTTCAATAGACTGAAGAATTGCTTTTTTTACATTCGGATGTGTGATCGAGTTAAGTAATTTGAGTTTATCCTGATCGCCGAAAACAATTGCGGAGAGCTTTGCCCTGTCTATATTTTTGTTTTCTCCAAGAATTTCATCTCCAAAATGTGCAACAATATCATTGTAAGACTGTTGACCAGGTTCCATCAGTCTGTGCGCAAGGGAATCGGCCTCCATGATAAATGCGCCATATTCGTCGTGCAGAATGTTTAACACAGCGGTTTTACCTGAACCTATTCCTCCGGTTATACCTATAATCTTCATTCATTACTCCTTTTATTTGGCTTCATACCAGTTTGTTCCGGAAGCAACCCCTACCTCAAGCGGTACAGACATGTCTGCTGCATGCATCATCTCATCTACAAGAATTTTCTTCACTGTGTCTACCTCGTCCTCGGCGGTCTCGATGAGAAGTTCATCGTGTATCTGAAGAATAAGCTGGGATTTGAGTCCAAGTTCTTTAAGCTTCATATTAACACGTATCATTGCTATCTTAATTATATCGGCGGCAGTTCCCTGTATTGGTGAGTTCATAGCAACTCTCTCACCAAAGCTTCTCTGCATGAAATTGGATGATTTGAGTTCAGGTATCGGCCTGATCCTTCCAAACATCGTGGTGACATACCCATTTTCCTTTGCGTGTGTGACCTGCTCATCAAGATAGGTTTTTATGCTTTTGTAGGTGTCATAATACTTAGCTATAAAATCAGATGCTTCTTTTCTTGATATTCCAAGATCCTCACTGAGACCAAATGCACTTATACCATAAACGATTCCGAAATTGACAGCCTTTGCATGTCTTCTCTGCAATGGAGTAACCGCATCTATCGGTACTTCAAATACTTCGGATGCAGTTGTCGCATGTATATCCACATTGTTAAGAAAGGCATTTTTCATAACATCATCTCCGGACAAATGTGCAAGAACCCTAAGTTCGACCTGAGAATAATCTGCATCAACAAAAACAAATCCATCCTTCGGTATGAATGCTTTTCTTATAAGTCTTCCCAGTTCAAGCTTCATAGGAATATTCTGTAAATTTGGCTCTGTCGAACTGATCCTGCCCGTTGCAGTTATTGTCTGGTTGAATGTTCCGTGAATTCTTCCATCGTCTGAAATATAGTTTACAAGTCCCACCGCATAGGTGGAATTAAGTTTTGTAAGCTGACGGTATTCAAGGATATCATTTATTATAGGATGCTCATTTTTAACCTTCTCAAGCACATCAACACTGGTTGAATATCCTGTTTTGGTCTTTTTGCCGCCAGGTATTCCAAGATCCTCAAACAATATTGGGCCGAGCTGCTTAGGCGAATTAATATTAAATTCCTTTCCGGCGTATGCGATGATGGAATCATGCAGTTCCTGTATACGGCCCTGAAGCTTCTGACTATATTCTTCCAGTGCATTTCTGTCTACACGTATACCTCTCCGTTCCATATCGAACAATGTATATACAGTTGGAAGCTCGATGTTAAAATACAGGTCGTACATACCAGCTTTTTTAAGCCTGTCAAACAATGTATCATATGCAAGCACTGGAATCAGCGCGTTATAGGCAAATAATTCAAGAAAATTGTCACTTATAAATGTAAATACATTAAGTTCATCTTTATTTATCAGCTCCTTTTCGGATGGAAGTATCATATCCAGATACTCCTTGGATATATCATCATAGTCATATGAATCTTCCATAGGGTTTAACAGATATGCTGCGACTCCTATATCAAGCACGCCTGTATCCTGTTCAATAAAATGTATATATCTGAGAGTCCTTTTCAGATCAAGAACACATATTTTTACACCATGTTCTTTGATATTTACAAGCATATTAGACATATCATCGAAATCAATTCCAGACGATGTATTTATCACATATACTTCTGATTCGCTGCATGCTATAGAAGCGCCGAGGATACTGTCTTCAGATGAGACAATGTATAGGCCGATACGACCACAGTCAATTGCCCGCTGCACTATGTTATCCATATCGGATGGATCATTTACTACAGTTATATCGGGCTTTAAGCTTTTGGGTGCACCTGCATTGATATTATCAAATTTATTCAGCAGGCTTTTAAATCCAAGTCTCTTGAATATATTATATGAATTCTCGTTGAACACATTGTCAATATTTGTATCATCAATACTGAAATCCAGTTCGCAGTCGAGTTTTATTGCTGCAAGTTCTCTGGACATCATTGCCTGATCTGAAAACTCTGCAAGATTTTTCTGCGCCTTTGGCGGTTTTATCTGATCGATATGTGCTATCGCGTTTTCAACAGATCCCCACTCCTGTATAATCTTGGATGCAGTCTTTTCTCCGATACCTGGAACTCCCGGGATATTGTCAGAGGTATCCCCCATCAATCCCTTCATATCAATAAACTGAATTGGTGTAACCCCATATAGAGTCTTCACATCATCTGCATAGTAATTCTCTACAGTCGTACCTCCTGCTTTGGTTTTTGGGATTCTGATCAAAATATTGTCTGTGGCCAGCTGAAGAAGATCCCTGTCACCTGACACGATCACAACCTTATAACCGGAAGCGTCAGCTATCCTTGAAAGAGTTCCTATTATATCATCAGCCTCATAACCACCCTTTTCCAGAATAGTTATGTTCATAGATGTAAGTACCTCTTTGATGAGAGGTACCTGTTCACGAAGTTCATCGGGCATAGGTTTTCTTGTACCCTTATACTCTTTGAACATAAGATGTCTGAATGTAGGTTGTTTCACATCAAAAGCTACGCACATATTAGTAGGTTTTTCTTCATCTATTATTTTGAAAATTATATTCAAGAAACCAAGAACCGCATTGGTATGAAGTCCTTCATAATTGGTCAGTTCAGGCAACCCGTAAAATGCCCTGTTAAGAATACTGTGTCCATCAACGATCAAAATCTTTTTGTCTGCCATATTATAATAATCCTCCAGCAAATATATGTTTAATCCATTCCTTTGTGGTTCTCGTTATACCTCTGTATCTTCTCAAAGAATAATTCTGTGGAATCAGGATTGATGTTCTGAGACTTATAATACTTTTCAATATCACCTGCATCGTACTTTTCATCCCCCAACAGCCTTGAGGAAAAAAAATCGGCATAGTAATATTGAGTCTGCTCGTTAAGTTTGGAATTCTGTTCATAATTATAGACTTTGTCAAGTGCTCCATTATAAAGCCATATAAGACCGGCTACGACTGCAGCTATGACAACAAGGATAGTAGAATTGGCAATTCTTTTAACAGTTGTCAGTCTGTTCATTTCCTCTTCAAGCTTTTTATCCAGCGCATTCTCAAAATCTGTTGATATATTATCCTCTTCATCCAGCTGTTTCATTCCAACAATAAGTGTATAATATATTTCCAGCTCTTCATAACAGTTTTTACAAGATCTGACATGCTTAATAAACTCTCTGAGTTCATCATCAGGGAGTTTATTTTCAATAAATGCCATTATCTTTGACTGTGCTTCCAAACAATTCATATGATCCACCTAGTTAATCTCAAACGATCCATCATCCTGAGTGTTCTCGATTTTCCTGATTACAACATAATAAGGATCTCCCTTTTCAGGAATAACCTGTACCCTGTCTCCGACTTTGTGTCCCATGATTGCTTTCCCAATAGGGGATACATTACTGACACGTCCGTCAAGCACATCAGCTCTTACACTTGTAACTACACGATATGTCTCTTCCTCATCGTCATCTTCAAAAAATAAAGTTACAGTATTATCTATTCCAACCTCATCATCTGCAGAGGTATCCTCTATAACATCTGCTGTTCTGACAAGTCTGTCCAGATATCTTATACGTCTTTCATTGGCGTTTTTATCTTTTTTTGCTGCATAATACTCAAAATTCTCACTGAGATCTCCCTGTGCCCTTGCCTCTTTCACGGCTTCAAGTTTCTCTTTTCGTACTACACATTTTCTATATTCAATCTCCTGCTCCATCTTTTCAATATCTTTTCTGGTCAACTGTTTTCCCATAATACATATGCCTCCCATATAAATCAGAGCAAATTCCAATACAATGCTTTCTATATACTATCACAAAAATCTGCCAAAGTAAAATTAGCACCAGCATATCTTTCAGTCAGATTATTGAATATAAAAATCCCGGTCATAACTGTGATAACAAAGTTTATGACCGGGATTGTTTATTCTAAATTATAGTAAGTCAGAATTAGTTGTTGATGAGCTTGTCTGACTCATTGTTCCAGCTATAAAGAGCTCTGATCTGCTCTCCAACCTTCTCTGATGGATGCTCAGAAGCAAGCTTTCTCATAGCCTTGAAGTGAACCTGACGTCCTGCTGGTGACATGTCAAGGAGGAACTCCTTAGCAAATGTACCATCCTGGATGTCCTTAAGGATCTGCTTCATAGCCTTCTTTGTCTCAGCTGTAACGATCTTAGGACCTGTTACATAATCACCATACTCAGCTGTGTTTGAGATTGAATATCTCATTCCAGCGAAGCCTGACTGGTAAATAAGGTCTACGATGAGCTTCATCTCATGGATGCACTCAAAATATGCATTTCTTGGATCATAACCAGCCTCGCAGAGTGTCTCAAAACCAGCCTGCATAAGTGCACAAACACCACCGCAAAGAACTGCCTGCTCACCGAAGAGGTCTGTCTCTGTCTCTGTTCTGAATGTAGTCTCAAGAACACCAGCTCTTGCTCCACCGATTGCAAGTGCATATGCAAGTGCGATGTCAAGTGCCTTTCCTGTTGCATCCTGCTCTACTGCTACAAGACAAGGTGTACCCTTTCCAGCCTGATACTCTGAACGTACTGTGTGTCCAGGTGCCTTAGGTGCGATCATTGTTACATCAACATCCTTAGGTGGCTTGATACAGCCAAAGTGAATGTTGAAACCATGAGCAAACATAAGCATATTGCCTGGCTCAAGGTTTGGCTCGATATCCTTCTTGTACATATCTGCCTGTAACTCATCGTTGATAAGAATCATAATAATATCAGCCTGCTTTGCAGCCTCTGCAGCTGTATATACCTTAAATCCCTGTGCCTCAGCCTTAGCCCATGACTTACTTCCTTCGTAAAGACCAATGATGACATTGCATCCTGACTCTTTAGCATTAAGGGCATGTGCATGACCCTGACTACCATATCCAATGATTGCGATTGTCTTTCCATCAAGTAATGAGAGATTACAATCCTGCTGATAATAAATCTTTGCTTCTGCCATTTTTTTATCCTCCTAAATTTGTATAAAATGACTTATATATTAACTACCACTACGGATAATTAAATACTTACTTAACCTCTTATAAGACCAGTGAGTCCGGTTCTTACAAGTTCTACTATCTCATGTCCATCCAATAATCTGAGGAACGCCTCACACTTGGTCGTTGTTCCAGTAAGCTCAATTATAACTGAATCCTTGGAAACATCAACTATATTGGCTCTGAATATATCCGCAACGGAGATGATATCCTTTCTCTCGGACGGAGATGCCTTAACCTTTACGAGAACAAGCTCTCTGCACACCGATTTCCCGGATTCCAATTCAACAATACTTACAACGTCCTCCAGCTTATTAAGCTGCTTCTTGATCTGAATAAGGCTTGCTTCATCACCACTTGCAGCAACAGTCATTCTGGAATAAGCAGGATTCTCGGTTTCTCCCACTGTCACACTGTCAATGTTATAACCTCTTCTACTGAACAGTCCTGACACTCTGCTCAAAACTCCTGATGTGTTGTCAACCAGCAGCGACAAAACGATATTACCCATCTATAAGTACCACCTTTCAACTTGTCTCTTTAAAATGTTCTAAATCATTATAGTTATAATCTTCTTTAATGTCAATTTATAACGTTAATTTTATTGTTATTTTTATTCCAGACCCAAAAGTTTTTTGACAACGACCACACAATTGGCGGCATCTTCTGAATAACCGTCTGCTCCTATCTCCTCCGCATAGCTCTCTGTTATAACTGCGCCTCCGATTACCACTTTGCATGAAAGTCCGTTATCTTTCACAGCTTCCACGACATCCTTCATCTTTACCATGGTTGTTGTCATAAGAGCTGAAAGTCCTATAATGCTTGCGTTATTATCAATAGCTGACTGTATGATAACATCACATGGAACATCCTTACCAAGATCAATCACATTAAACCCATAATTTCTGAGCATAAGAACGACAAGATTTTTGCCTATGTCGTGTATATCCCCTTCAACAGTAGCAATAACGATGGTAGGCATGTTAGAGCTGTCTTTGCCACCCATAATCAGGGGACTTATAATTCCTATGGCCATCTCCATGGTTTCCGCACTTGAGATCAGCTGCGGAAGAAAATATTTTTTCTTCTCAAACAATTTTCCAACCTCATTGATTGCACCTATCAGATCATTATCTATGATCGATTGTGGGTCAGTACCTCCTGCCAGCGCAGAATTGACGTCATCAAGAATAGCTCTCTTATTCCCCTTAAGGACATCTATGTATATCTGGCTTTTGCCGTCGAGATCAGCCCCCGCTTTGGCTCCGGAAGTTCCTGTTCCGGGAGCTGCTATGTCAAGAGGCTTGACATTCTCTATATATCTTACGTCACTATCATCCTTGAAGAGGAGCATATCAGATGCAAATGCTGCATTCATAAGCATGGTCTGTGATGGGTTTGCAATGGCCATTGTGAGTCCACGTTCAATGGCCATAGTGAGAAATGCAGTGTTTACAAACATTCTCTCAGGCAGACCAAATGAAATATTTGAGAGTCCGCATATGGTTGCAAGTCCATTATTATAACAATAGTTGATGGTCTTGAGACAGTTGACTGCGGCGTCCTTCTGCGCGCCAACTGTAGCTACAAGTCCGTCTACTACAACATCATTCTTGGTAAAGCCCATATCACAGGCAGCTTTTAACACAGTGCCAATGATATTCTCCTTTTCCTTTGTATTTTTGGGAAGCCCCTCGTCAGACAGAGGAAGAAGTATGAACATCGCACCATATTTTCTGACAAGCGGAAGTATTTCCTCCATCTTGACTTTTTCAAGAGATACCGAGTTAACCAGCGCCCTGCCCGGATATATCCTCAGAGCGGCTTCAAGGACTTCCGGCGAACTTGAATCAAGACACAGAGGAAGGTTGACTGCCTGAGATACCTGATATACCACCTTAAGCATCATTTCACGCTCATCTATACCATTCATACCGACATTGATATCAAGTATCGATGCCCCCTTCTCTACCTGTTCTTCAGCCATATTCATTACAAGTTCCAGAGAACCTTCCCTGAGTTCAGCCTGCAGTTTCTTTTTGCCGGTTGGATTGATTCTTTCTCCGACTACTTTGAATGGAGCATCCAGGTCAATGATAAGTGATGAACGCTCAGACGAAATACATCTCACATGTTCGTTGCCGATCTCCGATACAGGCATCTGTGCGGCCATATCTGCAAGAGCTCTGATATGTTCTGGTCTTGTACCGCAGCAGCCGCCAACCATATTGGCTCCAGCCTCAATGATCATCTTCATATCCAGTGCAAATTCTTCCGGTGTCATACGATATACGCTCTTATCGTCTATAAGCTCCGGCATCCCGGCATTTGGCTTTGCAAACACAGGTATAAATGCAATCTTCTTCATTTGTCTGACGAGATCTACCATCTTGTCAGGACCTGTGGAACAATTGACACCGATTGCAGCCACACCGAGGTTCTGAAGAACATTGACAGCAGTTACAGGATCGGTTCCATATAAAGTGCGTCCATCCTCATTGAAAGTCAGACTTGCTATAATAGGAAGATCTGACACTTCGTTTGCAGCAATAACTGCAGCTCTTGTTTCAGCAAGGCTCATCATAGTCTCAACAACCAACAGATCACATCCGTTGTCATCCAATACTTTTATCTGTTCCTTATATACGTCAACAAGTTCCTCAAACTGTAATTTGCCCATAGGATAAAGCATTTCACCTGTCATTGTGATGTCTCCGGCAACTAGGCCGTGTCCGGCAGCTTCAACCGCACGTTTTGACAGCTGTACAAGTCTTCTGTTCATATCCTCAAGATCATCTGCAAGTCCATATTCATTGAGTTTTATTCTGTTACATGTAAATGTTGGAGCATAAAGTATATCTGTACCGGATTCAAGATATGCGGTCTGAAGATCCAACATAACCTGCTCGTGCTCCAATATCCATTTTTCAGGACACACTCCAAGTGGCATTCCAGCAGCCATGAGATTCGTTCCGGTAGCTCCATCAAGTATCAGTATTTTTTCATCAAATAGTTTGCGAAAATCCTGCTTGTTCATATCAATTCTCCTCGTATATCTGTTTATTCAAGACCTTCATCCACAATTTTGGAATCGCCGTCTGCCGCAGCAGTTGCTAACATATCACATCTCTCGTTTCCTGGATTGCCAGCATGTCCTTTAACCCACACAAACTCAACATTATGCGGAGCTTTTGCAGCAAGAAGCCTCTCCCACAGATCACGATTCTTAACAGCTTCGTTCTTGCCACGTTTCCATCCTTTTTTGATCCATCCATCTATCCAGTGATTATTAAATGCGTTGCACAGATACTGGGAATCAGAATATAGTTTCACATTACACGGCTTGATAAGTGCTTCAAGTCCGACTATTGCAGCCATTAGCTCCATTCTGTTGTTTGTTGTCCTGATATATCCCTGACTGTATTCTCTTTCATGTACCTGTCCTTTTGAATCGGTATAACTGAGAACAGCACCATAACCTCCAGGACCATTGGGATTGCCTCTGGCAGCCCCATCAGTATAAAGTATCACATCCATATTTTATATCTCCATATTATGATAGTTTCCATTGTAATTATTATATTTTCTGAATAAATGACCCGATAATGAGGGCAAGCCTGCCTGATGCTTCATCTCCTGCGGCTATGATCTCTTCGTGGGATAGTTCTCCACCGAGCCCGGCTGCTTTATTGCATATAGAAGATAATGCGGCAATCTTCATGCCCATATGCCTTGCGGCAACAGCCTCACATACGGTGCTCATACCGACTGCATCGGCTCCCATCGCAGAAAACATCCTGATCTCTGCCGGTGTTTCATACTGCGGACCAGCAACCTGCAGATATACTCCAGACTTAAAAGAAATATTATTCTCTTCATAGGCAGCCCTTATATGATCGCAAAGTTCAGGATCATATACATGGGTCATATCCGGAAATCTTACTCCCAGTTTATCGTAGTAATTGCATATAAGTGGGGATGGTGCAAATGATGATATGTGGTCATGTATCATCATAATATCGCCCGGTTCAAGTTCACTGGATATTCCACCGGCTGCATTTGTGAGAAGCAGTTTATCGATCCCAAGAATTCCCATAACTCTGACCGGCATAACAACCTGACTCATATCATACCCTTCATAGAAATGAACTCTTCCCTGCATGATAAGTATTTTCCTGCCGTAAAGTTTTCCGTACACAAAGCGTCCATTGTGTCCCTGCACAGTAGATACCGGGAAATTAGGAATATCTTTGTAATCTATATATACAGGATCTGTTATGGCATCAGCCATATGTCCAAGACCGCTTCCAAGTACAATCCCAAGATCCGGAATGCCACATATTATGTGCCTTATATATTCAGCAGCTTCTGTCAGTTGTTCGTAAGTTATCATATATTATTCTCCCATAACACAAAACGAGGTCAGGATGTTATTCCTGACCAGGATAAATGTATAAGCAGTAACGGAGATGGAGGGATTTGAACCCTCGCGCCGGTTGCCCGACCTACCGCATTTCGAGTGCGGACCCTTCAACCTCTTGGGTACATCTCCAATTATACTTTAATAATAGCAGATAACAGGCATTCCGTCATATGCTATATTAAACAATTTTTCTGCGGCGGATACAGGTAGATTGACACATCCATGTGATCCACTGCTCTTGTAGATATCTCCGCCAAATGAACTTCTCCACGATGCATCGTGAAAACCAATTCCGAGTTCGCCGATAAACGGCATCCAGTATTTTACAGGAGTTTCATAATCTTCTCCTATAAGTGTTGCAGGTGACTTGGTATATAATATCGTATACACTCCCTCAGGGGTTCTGTATTTGTTGTTGTTGGCAAGGCTTCCCGATACACATTCAGAATCCCATACGAGCTCACCATCAATATAAGCATACACATGCTGCTGACCAAAATCACATTCTATGTACGAATCACCGATATCATCTCCACCGTCGTGATAAACTGCTGCATAACAGTCAAATGGAGGAGTATGCTTAACGGATTCGCCTGCTTCAAGCAGTTCCATAAGCTCTTCTGTCTCACCGGATACATCAATCATCCATCCATACCATGAATCTGCAAGAGTTATAACTCTGTCATCATGTGTCCTGAAATTCCTTGGAACACCATATGTATCATATTTGGAAGCGATATCCTGGACATATCCACGGACTTTATCCTCAGAGAATGTCCATTTGCCATTACCATTGCTGATCCAGTCGCCGTACTCATCACTTGTGAGAGTCCATGAGATCTGGTCAATTTCATAGGTGATTGTCATGTCAAGTATCTTGGAAAGTTCCTTCTGTTCTTTGATGATCTCTTCACTCTCTGAGGTAAGTTCCGGCTTCAGATATGCATCTGTCTCAGACACATCCAGAATAGACTCACCTTTGACAATAGCTTCATCTATTATACTGCATAATTTGTCAAAATCAAGATAATTTCCATCAGTTTCAGGAATAATTGTCGCCTGACCTTTGTCAATGGTCACATATGCATCAGTTGGTTTACTCATATTTGACTCTTTGAGGCTGTCAAAACTGTGGAGTAAATCTGCCAGTGTATCTTTGTTATATGATGCAGAGTAATAAAGATCATAATTCTTTTTTATACACATGTAGTATGGCCACAGAAACCCGTTCTGCTCTTTGATTATTTTTTTTGCCGTTATATTCGGCTTGATATCAAGCGATATCTGCTCAGGTTTTATAACATATTCATCGCCCCCACGCATCTTTAGGGTGAGCGAATAATCCATGATATAGCTTTCTATGTACTCATCCACATCGTCAAGAGAATAAAAAGAATAATCTATACCGTTGATATATGTCTTATAATTATAGTGGAACATGAACCATACAGATACTGTAAGATATGTGCAGATAATAATTGCGCCAAGCACAGCCATCACAATCTTTAAAGCTTTATACTTTTTTCTGGTCCGTTTTGTCTCAGATTTCTTTGATACAGTTTCTGCTTTTATTGACGGATCAGCTTCATTTTCATCAGTGGCATCATCAAAAATCGTAGCAGATTCTCTGACACCAACAGTCTCATCGAAAATAGCAGCAGATTCTCTGGCACCAACAGGCTCATCGAAAATAGCAGCAGATTCTCCATCATCACCAGAATCATCGGAATGCGTTTTTGTTTCATTCCCGGAAATATCGTCAGAAACGGGTATAGATCCGTCTTCAGTCACCACATCAAAGGCGGTATCAAGTTTCTTATTTTCAATGTCGTCATCTATATTATTATCTGTATTGCTATCTGTATTATCTGTATTATTTGTCATAGAATCTCATCATTCCCCTTCACGCCTGATCGTGTATGGATCTGTTGATCCAACATACATAATATTATATATCACACAGTCAGATTGCAACTCTTAATTATGTTTAAATATCACGTTATGTTCATCTTGACAAATTAATTGTCACAAGATCTGGCTCATTATTTACCCTGATTCGGATTGTATGCAGTCCGAGTCCTGCACTGACTATCATTTTTTTCCCTTTGTGTTCATACATGCCCTTGTAGTACTTTGGGAAAAATTTTATCATAGGCGATAAAAATCCTCCCAGATATGGAAGAATTATCAGGCCACCATGTACATGCCCTGACACCGTAAGATCAGCACCCCACTCTGCGTACTCCTCAAAATAATCAGGATTGTGTCCGATGAGTATATTGTATGATGATCTGTCCGGTACAGAAAGTGTACCCGACAGATATTCTTTATCCATATACAGTTTTTTAAATCTCTGGTAATATTTTTTCTCCATATCGAGGCCATATATAGTGACATTATATTCACTAAGGTGTATACAACTGTTTATCAGCCACGTCACATGATCTTTGGTTCCTTCATATAACCTATCCCACATATCACCATATTTGTCATATACAGATGTTCTCATCTCATGATTTCCCTTACCTACATATACAGGAAATCTGCGTCCAAGTTCATTTAGAAATGTAATTCCAATATCAACAGTTACACCCGGTTTGCCTACAATCACATCTCCTGCAACAAGAATAAAATCCGGATTGATTTTTTCAATACTGCGGATAAGCTTATCGTTGTTGTGACCAAATTCCGCATTATGAAGATCAGATATCATAACTATTCTTGCTTTTTTTGAAATTCTTTTATCTTTCAACTTATAATTTGAAAATGATATTCTTCTATTTTCTTTGTAACTCTCTATTATCACGTTAATAAAAGTGATAATGCAAAGTGCTGCAACAATCATTATAAAATATTTCATGTAACTTACCTCAATACTGAAATTGTAC
>JAQYAS010000047.1 GCA_029338615.1 Clostridiales bacterium | reverse complement strand
AGAGTATTACGATGCTGCAAAGCTGAATTCAAGGTTTGCGGTGGACGGAGAGAATGGACGACTGTACGAGCCTGATGAGAGTGAGTGTGATCAGGGACCGCAGTCGGAGTATATTCTTATAGAGAATAAAGTAAAGGATCTTGACCCGTATGGAAGCTATACGAATCCTCAGGTGGAAGCCGTGTATATAGCGTCCAGGATAGATGAGATCGTGAATGGAGAGTCGCCTTTGTATGTCGGACATGGAGAGGACAGGAGAAAGGCGGAGTACAGGGATATAGTTATTCTCCTGAGAAGCGTGTCTACAGCTGCGGCTGATTTTGAGAGAGTTTTTGCGGATGCAGGTATTCCACTGTATATAGAAAGTGAGAAAGGATACTTTGATGCGGCGGAGATAAGCTGTCTTATAAGTATGCTGTCTGTAATAGATAATTCATATGTGGATTATGATATGGCAGCTGTTCTCAGATCTCCACTGGTAGGTCTAAATGAAGAAGAACTGGCCCTTATTGTAGGTGAATACAGAGCAGAGTATGAGACTGAGAAAAAGGATTACAATGCCAGACTGTACGATAAGCTTGGAGCTTACATGGACAGCCATGCGGATGATGACACTCATCTTGTACATGCACTCAGGAAGTTTTTGGATATGCTTATATATCTGAAGGACAACAAAAATTACATGTCTATAAGTGATATTCTCAGGTATGTGCTGGACGAAACCGGTTATTATTGGTTTGCGGGAGCAAGGCCTATGGGTAAGAGAAGACAGGCCAATATAGACATGCTTATAAAACGTGCTGATGATTTCGAGAAGAACAGCAAGGGTGTATTTAATTTTATAAGGTATGTTGATAAGCTCAGAGTTCATGATCTTGATTTCGCTGAGGCTGACGTTGTGAGCGAAAATGAGAATGTGGTCAGGGTTATGACCATGCACAAGAGTAAGGGACTGGAATTTCCTGTGGTATTTGTGTCAAATCTTGGCAGAGGATTTAACAAACTTGACGCAAGAACCAGTGTGTTGATGCATCAGGATTTTTTTATAGCAAGTGATCTTATTGATCCGGTAAGCCGTGGCCGGAGAAAATCATTCTATAAGAAAGTTATGGCCAGAAGAATCATATCTGAGACGTATGCCGAGGAGATGAGGATCCTTTATGTTGCACTGACAAGAGCAAAGGAAAAACTTTATATGACAGCGTGTTTCGGAGACCTGGACAAATATGTTGAGAACAGAGAAATATGGGTATGCAGGGATCATGAGCGTATGGATTTTACAGCGGTCATGAATGCAGATTGCTATTCAGACTGGATATACACAGCTCTGGCGTATGCAGAACATAGAGATGTTGTGGAGGTTAAGAAGGTCAGAACAAGCGATTTTATTCTGTCGGCTGAAGATGGAGAGATTAAGACTGTAAGAGACATGAAAAAGACAGAAGAAGCAGAACCTGCATGTGAGGATGGACAGAATGAAGACGGCCTGACTGATCAGATGAAGGTGTATGAGGAAGCCAGAGCCGGTCTTGAATATGTATATCCACACAGATATTCGGGACTTAAAAGTAAAATGTCAATAACAGAGATAAAGAAGCTTCAATCACAGGGGGAAGAACAGGAAACAGAGAGCATAATGGATCAGCATGCATACATTGAGAGAAGCAAAGTTCCGGTCCCTGGGTTTATGAGAAATGAGACTGTGTTTCAAGGCAATGAGATTGGAACTATATACCATAAAATAATGGAAATGGCGGATTTCCAGGCTGATACACGGGAAAGCGCAGAAATGGATGTTAACAGGGTATTTGAATTGGGGCTTTTCGATGAGGTGTACAGGTCAAAGATAAATCCGGATAAAGTATATTCCATGATCCACAGCAGCCTTGGAAGACGTATGGCGGCTGCAGATGAGGCTGGCGAATTGTTCAGGGAGAAACAGTTTTATATGATGATGACTCCTGACGAGATACTGAAGGGTTATTCAGGTGACGGCGAAGAGACAATAGTGATACAGGGAATCATAGATGCATATTTTGTGGAAAATGGCGAGATCATCCTCATGGACTACAAAACAGATACTGTCAGGAAAACAGATGAACTTGTGCAGAAATACAGAGTACAGCTAGATAAATATGCGGAAGTACTTGAACAGCTTACGGGTATGAAAGTGAGAGAAAAAACCATATATTCATTCTGTCTGGACACTACTGTGAACTTGTAAAGAGTATGCCTAATTGGTATAATTATTTTATGTATGCATAGTAACAGAAAGGATAACAGGATGATAAAAGCAGATGGACTGAAGAAAGTATATGGTGGAGATTTTGTGTCAGTGGATGATCTGAGTTTTCAGGTGAACAAGGGAGAAATCACCGGTTTTGTTGGACAGAACGGTGCCGGTAAAACAACCACTATCAAGATGCTGACAGGGATACTCATGCCGACCGAAGGACATGTAGTCATAAATGGGTACGATATGAAGCAGCAGCCTATGGAAGCCAAGAAATCGATAGGATATATAGCTGATAATCCTGATATCTTTCTCAGGCTTACTGGACGTGAATATGCCAATTTTATAGCAGATATATATGGAGTATCAGAACTTGACAGAAAAGAGCGCATAGGCCAGATGGCACAGAGATTTGGCATGGAGGACAGCCTCGATAAACAGATGGTCAGTTATTCCCATGGTATGAGGCAGAAAATGATGGTTATCGCAGCACTTGTCCATAACCCGCCGGTATGGATTCTTGATGAGCCGATGACGGGACTGGATCCGAATGCGGCATATGAGCTTAAGAAGATGATGAGAGAACATGCGGAAGCAGGAAACTGTGTGTTCTTTTCAACACATGTTCTCGAGGTGGCAGAGAAACTGTGCGACAAGATCATAATGATCAAAAAGGGGAAAGATATATACCAGGGTACTCTTGAGGACCTTGTGGAGCAGCATAAGAATAAGTCGTTGGAAGATATATTTGTGGAGATGACGCATGAAGAACTTTAAAATTTTGCTGAAGATGATAAGCAAAAATAATGAGATGGATATGCCTGAACATGGTGAGAAAGCCAGGTCATACAAAATAATGGGTATCATAGCCATGTGCTGTATCATGATTCCGTGCTGTCTCATCGTGGGATATATAGTTTACATAATGACTGCCGCACTCATGGAGGCACAGGGGGATGTGGAGGGACTGAACCTTGTGATACAGCTTATGTCGGTATTTGGCGTCATTTTCAGCATAATGGTTATATTCAATCTGCTGTATTTTTCGACAGATCTGGATCATCTGCTTCCACTTCCGGTCAAACCAGCCGAGCTTGTCGCGGCCAAGTTTACCCATGCGTATTTTGCGGAAAGTGTTATGGAATTCATGGTGCTGTTCTGTGGATTTATAGGATACTTTGTTGCAATCGGACTGAATCCGGTATCACTGCTCACATCACTGATCGGTGTGTTTCTGCTCCCGGTATTGCCGCTTGTGTATTGCGGAATTTTTGCACTTATAGTGATGGCGTTTTTCAGCAGGATGAAACTGCTTAGAAGCGTTGATTTCATGGTGGGACTTTTCACTCTTGTATTTGCAGGATTGTTTCTGTGGTCATTTGCCCAGATGGATTCCATCAACATAACAAATTACATAGATACTCTGAAAAATGGCGATAATATATTTATCAATATAATGAACAGCGTATTCTTTACCGTTCCGGTATTTCTGAAGGCACTCAGAGATGGAAGCCTTGGGTATATGTTACTGTTCATACTGATAAATGCAGCATGTATAATAATTCTTCTTCTGCTTGGTAACAGCCTGTATCTCAGAGGTGTACATCTTGTATCATCTACAGGTGGCAGAACTATCAAAAAGCACAGAGGGAAGGGCAGAGACTGCTATGCGGTGAAGACTCCGTTCAGGTCTTACTTTGACAAAGAGGTCTGGACGCTCACAAGAACACCTGCTTACAGGAAATATTGTGTAGTCGTCAATGTGATATGGCCGATACTTGTTGCAGCACTATTCAGGCTTCCAATGACAGCAGATGCCATACAATCGTTTAAGGTTTTATTTGGAAGAAGATATTTCCTTGCAGACGTCATAGTGCTTATGGCAGTCATTGTAATTGCATTCTTTGCAACTGCCATGAACAGTATAGCCGCCACATCGTTTACAAGAGAAGGAAAGCATATATCATTTGTAAAACATATTCCTGTTGACTACAGGATGCAGATACGTGTAAAGGTATGGGTGAGCATGGTATTTAGCGGGGTAACTGTTGTTATCAGTACGATAGTATTGTGTGTACTTATGGATTGCAGTATACTTGACAGCGTATATTATGTTGCATTGGGGATAATATCAACAGGCATATGCACATATACAGGAATACTTCTGGATTCTGTTCATCCAAAGCTTGACTGGGAGGATGAATATGGAGCTCTCAGAGGTAACCTCAATGCTTTTTTCAACATGGCAATAGCAATTGTTATAGCAATTGTTTTATGCATAGCGGGATATGTGTTCTTCAAATTTACAAGATTTCCGTCATATGCAGTATATATAGTATATTTTATGGTTTTAGGTGCGGTGCTCATTATCCTGCGCAGAGATACAATGATAATGGGGGCCAGAAATATTGACACTGATGTGTACAGTGAGTAGTGGGTGTCAATCAATGTTCAACAACAGGAGGTTAGTAAGATGACGCAGAAAAATGCATGGAGTAAGTACAAAAAGGAAGACATCAAGGAGCTCGAGCTTCTGTGTAAGAATTACAGAGATTTCCTCGACAATGGAAAGACAGAGAGAGAATGTGTAAAAGAGATAGTGAAGCAGGCTGAGGACAACGGCTACAGAGATCTCAGAAAGGTAATAAAGAATAAAGAGAAACTTGAAAGTGGCGACAGAGTATATGCAGTGTGGATGAATAAGACGGTGGCCATGTTCAATATTGGTAAGAAGAAGCTGGAGAAGGGTATGAATATTCTGGGTGCACATATTGATTCACCAAGGATGGACGTGAAGCAGAATCCTCTTTATGAGAAAGGTGGATTTGCGTATCTTGATACCCATTACTATGGTGGAATCAAGAAATATCAGTGGGTGACCCTTCCACTTGCTGTCCACGGAGTAGTGGCAAAGACAAATGGAGAAGTGGTAAATGTAAATATAGGCGATGACAAGAACGATCCTGTATTCTGTGTGACTGATCTTCTTATACATCTGTCACAGGAGCAGATGAAGAAGAGAGCTGATGTTGTTATCGAGGGAGAGCAGCTTGATATTCTGTTTGCCAGCAGGCCTGTAGAGGGCAAAGAAAAGGATGCGGTAAAGTCATATGTACTTTCACTTCTGGAGAAGAAGTATGATATGAAGGAGGAGGATTTCCTGTCAGCAGAGCTTGAGATAGTGCCAGCCGGAAAAGCGAGAAATTGTGGAATTGATGAGAGCATGATCATGGCATATGGACAGGATGACAGAGTATGTGCATATACTTCCATGGTTGCTATGTTTGAGGCTGAAACACCTGAGAAGACAACATGCTGTCTCCTGACTGACAAGGAGGAAATAGGAAGTGTCGGAGCTACAGGAATGCAGTCACATTTCTTTGAGAACACAGTTGCTGAGATAATGAATGCAATGGGAGGATTTTCGGAGCTCTCACTGAGAAGATGTCTTGCTTCGTCAAGGATGCTGTCATCAGATGTATCAGCGGGCTATGATCCTTCATTTGATTCAGCATTTGACAAGAAGAATGCTGCTATATTTGGCGAGGGTATGGTATTTAACAAATTTACCGGAGCCAGAGGCAAGTCCGGTTCAAATGATGCAAATGCAGAATATATGGCGGCTATCAGGAAGATCATGGATGATGCTGAGATAAGTTATCAAACAGCGGAACTTGGAAAGGTAGATGTAGGTGGCGGTGGAACTATAGCATATATTCTTTCTCTGTATGGTATGGAGGTTATAGACTGTGGTGTGGCAGTGCTCAATATGCATGCACCATGGGAGATCACATCCAAGGCCGATATATATGAGACTAAGAAGGGATATGTGGCATTCCTGCTTGAGGCCTGATCAGACGCCGGATGCTTTCGCCTGGAGGAGAAAATGAAAAATCATATTGATAAGATCAGAATGTATATCATATTCATAGCTGTGGTCATGGTGTTATGGCCACGGCTTGACGTGCGTGCTGACGAGAATTTCACATCGGAATATACTCAGAGAACATTTGTGGATGATGACGGATTTGACAGTGGTGAGGCCAACTGTATATGCCAGTCGACAAGTGGATATATATGGATAGGAACAGACAATGGACTGTATAGATATGATGGCAGTGATTTTACATTGTTTACCCTGGACGGGGATACTGATGCGAGCATGTATGACATCAATTGTATATATCTGACAAGCGATGATGTTCTGTATGTTGGAACAGAGAATTATGGACTGTTTGTTTATGACAGCGGTACATTTCACAGGGTGTCATCCACATACAATCTTGGAATAGTTACGATCAATGGAATGTACGAGGATGATGACCATATACTGTGGCTGGCCACAACTTCTGGTATGTATTATCTGACCGACAATGGCGCAGAGGTGATTGATGATGATGGTGCAAAGGGATTAAATATAGGTACCATATCCGGATTTGATGGACATATATATGCCATCGCCAACAACGATCTGCTGCTCACGGTCAATGCGGATAAGGAAGTGACCATAACCGCAAAATCTGAGTATGGCATAGATGATATCAACTCATTGTACATAGATGAGGAGGGCAACAGATATTATGGATCTGCAGGATACAGTATTCTCAGAATCACACAGGCAGGTATTTACACTATAATAAATACATCAGGGCTGCATGGAATTAACAAGATATATTCCGATGGGACAAAGACCTGGGTTCTGGCAGATGACGGCCTGGGCTATATATCGGCAAAGGATAAGATCGTAACGGTAAGCAATCTTAATTTCAATGAGTCTATGAGTGATATGATCAGGGATTTTGAGGGTAATTACTGGTTTACATCGTACAGAAAAGGCCTGTTGTTCCTGGAACAGAGCAAATTTCAGAATCTGACAATGAAATATGGAATAGACAGTTCTATAGTAAACTGCGTCATGAAATATAATGACAGTCTTGTGATAGGAACTGATGAGGGATTGTATATCGTGGGCTCCAATGGCAAGCTTGTAATGGCTAAGGACAATGAACTGCTGGTTAAACTGTCGGGAATAAGTATCAGAGATCTGTATATTGATTCATCGGGAAAATTATGGATAGCTACATATAAAATATATGGAGTTATACGTGTGGAACCTAATTGGAAGTACAAGCTGTTTAACAGAAGTGAATCGTCGCTGGTGAGCAACTCCGTCAACTGTATCACAGAGATGGGAACAGGCGATATTGCGGTTGGTACTGAGAATGGAGTGTCAGTGATAAGAGGAGATGAGGTGATCAGGAGCTTTTCAAGATCTGATGGCTTTGATACACCGGATATAATAAGCCTTTTTTATACTGATGACGGTGAACTGTATGCCGGTTCAAATGGTGCCGGAATATATATAATAGATCAGAACTATGCTGTGCGTCGGATGATAATGGATGACAGCCAGAAAATGAGTGTTGTCTCAAGCATCATTAAGGGAAGCAATGGAATCTGGATAGGAACGGACAATGGTCTGTATTATCGTGAGGGAACTGTAAGACAGATTAATACAGTGGACTCTACTAACAGTATATATGATATGATACTGGACAACAAAGGATATCTGTGGGTGTTCGGTTCAAGGGGAATATACAGATATAATGAGAAGGATATTCTGAGCAGTGCAGAACCTGAGTGCACTACATACACCAAAAATGATGGACTGGTATCCGGAATAACAGAGAAATCTACGAACTATATATCCGAAAGTGGTGTTATATATGTGTGCTGTGATGAAGGACTCTGCAGACTTGACACAGATAATGAATACACCAATCAGGTGGCTCCTAAGGTAAGGATAGCCTCGATAGAGGTGGATGGTAAGGAGTATCCATTTGCGGAAACTGATGGACAGGTTGATGTTCCAAGAAATACCAACAGAATAACCATCAAATTCTCTGTATTAAGTTATGTCAACCGCTCAGAAATAGCAGTTGATTATTATCTGGAAGGTTTTGAGGATAAAAAGAGGAATCTGGCAGGAACTGATAACATGGAAGTCGAGTATACCAACCTTGAAGGTGGTGTGTACAGATTTGTGTTGTCGGCAAAAAATGCTGATGGAGTTGAATGTGAGAATCCGCTTACATTTACAATAGAGAAGGAACTTGGATTCTTTGAGACAAATCTGGCGAAGATGCTGATTGCATTATCCGTACTCATTTTACTGTTGATAATAGCGGCTGTATCAAGAAGTATATTCAGAACCCTCAGAACCAAGAATGAGCAGGTGGAGGAACTCAGCAAGAAGAGCGAAGAGGCAGAAAAGTCCAATCAGGCAAAAAATGATTATGTAAACTATCTCAACCATGAGATAAGAACTCCGCTCAACAATATCATTTCCATATCAGAGCTGGCTATGAGAAACTGCCAGGATACACAGAGTGAAGAATATGCACAGTACAGCACAATGTATGCTGCTGGCAGAGAGATACTGAATATGTCAGATGGAATATCCAAACTGTCCAATCTTAAAGATGATATGATAGAGCCTGCATATAAACAGTATTTTGTATCCGATATTATAGAGGATCTGTCGGTTATGGTTGACTCTGTTGTCAACAGGGAGCTGATAGATATGAAGGTCAGTATAGAGGACGATATACCTAATGGCCTTATAGGAGACAGCAATGCTGTGAAAGAGATAATATCCAATATATTTGCCTGGTCCGCGAGCACTACAAAAGAAGGCTATATAAGTATAGATGTTGACTGGCGTGTGGCACGTACAGCCGATGATCCTATCGATGATGGGATGGATATACAGGAGATAGCGGATATAGAGGCTGTTATGGATGATACGGATTCGGATATAGAGAGACTGTTTGAAAATGACCATGATGAGATATATCTGGATTTCAAAATTTCCGATACGGGTATAGGAGTCAAAGAGGACAGACTTGGAACGCTGTTTGACCTTGACGATTCATATGAGAGATCAGATATAGGAATGTTCAGGGTGAGCCTGGGACTGGCAATTGCGAAGGAACTCGTGCGTATGCTTGACGGAACTATAACAGCGGAGAGCGTATATGGCGCTGGAACTACAGTCAGGTTTACAATAAAGCAGTCGGTATTTGATTATAGTTATGTCAACTATAATCAGAGAAAACGTAAGGAGATGGCAAGAAGAAATGCCAATTCCCATCTGTGGCTGCCGGATGTAAAGATACTGATAGTAGATGATTCAGATATCGCATTAAAGGTAGAAAAGACGCTGTTTGACACATATGATCTGACGACGGATGTTGCAATGTCAGGGTTTGATGCGCTGGATAAGGTTATGGTAAATCATTATGATATGGTATTCATAGATACAGTAATGCCTGTTATGGACGGTATAGATACTGTCAGAGAGATCAGAAACCTTGACGGTGAAGAATTCAAGAAAATACCTGTAATCGCGTTGTCTGCCAACACGGTTGAGACGTCGAGAGAAGAAATACTTACATCCGGTTTCAATGAGATCATGGTCAAGCCGATAGAGCTTGATCAGGCGGAGGCTATGCTCAGAACATATATATCAAAGGACAAGATCAAGGAAAAGGACAATGATCTGTCACAGACCGATGATGATATAAATTATATGGAAGAAGCAGTTCTGCTGGCCCGTTTTGTTGCAGTTGAAGATTCGGTTAGGGCCATGGGAGGAAGTTTCCGTACATTTAACACCTTTATTAAGAATTACAGAGATGAATATCAGGGTGAAGTGCAGATGCTCAAGACTTATGTCGATGATGATGTGAGAAAATACAGAAATATCATACATGATATCAAGAGCAGCAGTGCCAATATCGGAGCATATGGAATTGAGCGCAAGGCAGCTAATCTTGAATCTGCGATAAATATTGGTAATCAGCAGTATGCCAGGGATAATACGAGAGATTTCATGGCCATGATGAATGATTTCTTTAAGCAGATAGATAAGTATATGTCAAGGATCAATCATGTAGCTGAAACCGATGAAAAGGAATTCAGAGATGCGATCAACAAGGGAAAGCTCAAGGAACTCAGGGCGTTCTTAAGGGCAAATGACAGAGCCCCGGTGGAAAGTCTGATCCGTGATATTGACAGATATTCGTATGGTGATATAGATACAGAATTCCTGACTGCGCTCAAGGATTATGTGAGTTCAGGGGATTATCAGACATCAAGCGAGATGATAGATCAGTATCTGAATTCTATATAATGATAAAATACGGCTCTGCTTCGGCGGGGCCGTGAAAAATAAAAGAAAAGAGGAAAATGAAAAATGAGAGTAGCAATTATTATGGGATCAACAAGCGATCTTCCAAAGGTAGAGCCAGCAGTTGCGATATTAAAGAATTATGGCGTTGAGGTTGACGTGAGATGTCTGTCAGCACATAGGGCACATGCAGGACTTTCAGAATTCATTGAGGAGGCCAACAACAACGGGACAGAGGTTATCATTGCGGCAGCAGGTATGGCAGCAGCACTTCCTGGTGTGGTTGCATCCCAGACAGTTCTCCCTGTAATAGGAGTGCCTCTTTCAGGTGCGACACTTGACGGAATGGATGCACTTCTGTCAATAGTACAGATGCCTTCAGGAATCCCTGTTGCAACAGTTGCTATCAACGGCAGCAAGAACGCAGCATACCTTGCCCTTCAGATAATTGGTATAAACAATGAGTCAGTAAAGCTTAAACTCCAGGAAGAGAGAAAGGATATGGAGAAGGCTGCAATGAAGGCAAATGAAGAAGTTATGGAGAAGTATAAATAATATGACATTCACTTTACATTTAAAAAGTGGAATGTTAGTATGTTGGTTGGATGGTATTCGAAAGAAGCTGTACCTGAATTAACACACCCTGATGGGTGTATATACTATGACTTAGACAGAAATAAGCAGGTGAAAGTATGAGGATTGGATTTATTGGCGCCGGAAAGGTCGGTTTTACATTTGGCAGGTATATCAAGGACAGGAGAGAACTTGTGCAGATGAATACGGACGGCGGTATAGAGCTTGATGTTGGAGGTTACTACAGTTCCAGCAGAGAGAGCGCAGAGCTGGCGGCAGAGTTTACCGATACCTGTGTGTATGGCAGCCTTGATGAACTGTGTAAGGGTAGTGATGTTGTCTTTCTCACTGTTCCTGATGGACAGATAGCGGAAGTGTGGAAGAACATAAGGGATCTTGACATATATGGCAGGATCATTTGTCACGCCAGTGGTGCGATGACATCAGACATATTCTCAGGTATAACAGAGGCTGGTGCCTTTGGTTATTCGATTCATCCTATGTATGCAATTAGTTCAAAGTACGAATCCTTTAAAGAATTGGACAGGGCTTTCTTCACTGTGGAGGGGCACGACAGATATGCTGACAGTATATGCAAAGTGATAAATGCACTGGGCAACGATTGTGTGAGGATACAGGGGACAGACAAGGTAAAGTATCATGCTGCTTCTGTATTTGCAAGCAATCTTGTCACGGGACTGCTGGCTGTATCTCAGGATCTTTTAACTCAGTGCGGATTCACGTATGAAGAGGCAGGACGGGCTATAGAACCGTTGTTCCTTGGCAATGCCAGGGCGGCTGCTGCAAAAGGACCGGTTGAAAGTCTGACTGGACCGATAGAGAGATGTGATACAGGTACTGTGCAAAAGCACATGTCTGTGCTCACGGGTAAAGAACTCGCAGCATATAAAGCCGTATCCAGATGCCTGGTAAATGTGGCATCCAGAAAGCATCCGGACAAGGACTATACGGATTTGATACAGGTATTGGACGGAATAGGAGAATTATAATTATGAAGAACACGACGACAACACTTATGCAGATGAAGGGAACCGATAAGAAGATTTCCATGATAACTGCGTATGACTACACCACAGCAAAGATTCTTGATGAATCGGGAGTCAACACGATTTTGGTGGGCGATTCACTTGGCAACACGATCCTTGGATATGAGGATACGATCTCGGTGACAGTGGATGATATGATCCATCACAGTGCTGCAGTTGCAAGGGGAGCAAAGAATGCACTGGTAGTTACAGATATGCCATTTATGTCATATCAGACCAGCGTATATGATGCTGTTGTCAATGCTGGAAGGCTTATGAAGGAAGGCCGTGCTGGTGCTGTCAAGCTTGAGGGAGGACAGGATATGTGCCCTCAGATCAGTGCGATAGTTAAGGCAAGTATCCCAGTGTGTGCACACCTAGGACTTACACCTCAGTCTATCAATGCATTTGGTGGATTTAAGGTTCAGGGTAAGACAGAGGCAGCTGCCAAGAAGCTTATAGAAGACGCAAAGGCCGTAGAAGCGGCAGGAGCTTTTATGCTTGTCATGGAGTGTGTTCCGGAGAAACTGGCAAAGATCGTTACAGAGACCGTAAGTATACCGACTATAGGAATAGGTGCTGGCAGATATTGTGACGGACAGGTTCTTGTTAACCAGGATATGTTTGGTATGTTTTCAGACTTTGTACCTAAATTTGTAAAGCAGTTTGCAAATGTTGGAGATGCTATGAGAGGTGCTGTTAAGGCATATATTGACGAGATCAATGCGGGAACATTCCCGGGCCCTGAGCACACATACAAGATAGATGATGAAGTTATAGAGAAGTTATACTAAAAGTACAGGAGAGAGATAATCATGGTAATTTTAAAGAAGATAGAAGAAGTCAGAGCACAGGTAAAGGAATGGAAGAAGCAGGGACTTACAGTTGGACTGGTTCCTACTATGGGATATCTTCATGAAGGACATCAGAGCCTTATCAAGAAGTCAGTAGAGCAGAATGACAGGACAGTTGTAAGTGTATTTGTAAATCCTATCCAGTTTGGACCAAATGAAGATCTGGAGAGTTATCCGAGAGATCTTGAAGCTGATGCAAGACTCTGTGAAAGCACAGGCGCAGATATAATATTTAATCCTGAGCCAGAGGAGATGTATGCAGATGGATTTGTATCATTTATCAATATGACAGGTCTTCCAAATGCGTTGTGTGGTCTTACACGTCCTATTCATTTTAAGGGCGTATGTACTGTTGTGGGTAAACTTTTCAACATAGTTACACCGGACAGAGCATACTTTGGACAGAAGGATGCGCAGCAGCTGGCGATCATCATGAGAATGGTCAAGGATCTGAATTTTGATATAGAGATAGTTGGATGTCCAATAGTAAGAGAGGCAGATGGACTGGCAAAGAGTTCAAGAAATATATACCTCACTCCTGAAGAGAGAAAAGCAGCTGTAGTTCTCAGCAAGGCGGTAAAGCTTGGTCAGAAGATGATAGAAGATGGAGAGAGAGATGCTGCAAAGATCGTTTCAGAGATGAAGAAGCTTATATCTGCAGAACCACTCGCTACTATAGATTATGTAGAGATGGTCAATATGGACACAATGCAGTCCATAGATACAGCGGAGGGACATGTGCTTTGTGCAATGGCTGTTAAGTTTGGTAAGGCAAGACTTATAGATAACTTTATAGCTGAATTATAATAGACAGATATTTCAGTGGTTGAAAGCAGACACGGTGTAAGGAATATTTGAGTCCGTATACCGTGTCTGTGTTGTAATCACAGAAAGGATTGTTAGGATCGGTATGTTAAAAGGAAAGACGGTAGTGCTGGGAGTGACAGGAAGTATCGCTGCTTACAAGATAGCAAATCTTGCTAGTATGCTTGTAAAGAAGCATGCAGATGTTCATGTGATCATGACACGTAATGCGACGAATTTTATAAATCCCATCACTTTTGAGACATTAACAGGCAATAAATGTCTGGTGGATACATTTGACAGAAATTTTCAGTTTAATGTGGAGCATGTGGCTCTTGCAAAGAGAGCGGATGTGTTCATGGTCGCACCTGCTTCGGCGAATATCATAGGTAAAATCGCAGGTGGTATAGCAGATGATATGCTGAGTACGACTATCATGCCAGCCAAATGTCCCAAGATTATAGCACCGGCCATGAACACCGGTATGATAGAGAACCCTATAGTGCAGGATAATATAGCAAAACTGCAGTCTTATGGCTATGAGATAGTGGAGTCTGCTACGGGATATCTTGCATGTGGAGATACAGGTAAAGGAAAACTTCCGGATTCGGAGGTTCTGGAGGCATATATCCTGAAGGCGATTGCCAGGGAAAAGGATATGAAGGGCGTGAAGATTCTGGTGACAGCAGGCCCTACAAGGGAAGCCATTGACCCTGTACGATATATAACCAATCATTCAACAGGAAAGATGGGGTATGCCATAGCAAAACAGGCTATGTTAAGAGGTGCAGATGTGACACTGGTAACAGGTAAAGTGGAGATTGCTCCCCCTATGTTCGTAAATGTGGTTGACATAACATCAGCTCAGGATATGTATGATGAAGTGATGGCCAGAAGCAGAGAGCAGGATGTCATCGTAAAGGCTGCGGCAGTGGCAGATTATAAACCTGCGGAGGTTGCAGAACATAAGATCAAGAAAAATGAAGGGGATATGAGCATCAAGCTGTCAAGAACAAAGGATATTCTTCTTGCGCTTGGAAACCAGAGGATTGAAGAAGATATACAGAATCAGATTATATGTGGATTTTCTATGGAGACCAGGGATTTGATAGAGAATTCCAGAAAGAAAATAGATTCAAAGCATATAGATATGATAGCCGCAAATAACTTAAAGGTTGCCGGAGCGGGATTTGGCGTGGATACCAATGTTCTCACTCTTATTACAAAGGACGGGATCAGTGAATTACCAATGATGTCAAAGGAGGATTGCGCAGATAAGCTCCTTGACAGGATTATGGAGATGCGCAAGGCTGATCAGTCATAATAGGAGTAGTATTTTGAAACAGATTGATAGAAAGAAAGTCAGGGCAGTATCTTCTGTACTGTTTGTGCTTTATATAATATGTATTGTCTATTTCCTTATATTCAGTGATATGTTTGGAAGGGGTGGCGGATACGATACCCGGAGGTACAATCTTCACCCGTTGCAGGAGATAGAGAGATTTATTATTTACAGGGATCAGATGTCGGGTTACAGTGTGTTTTTGAACCTGTATGGAAATATAATTGCATTTGTTCCTTTTGGAATGCTTCTCAGATGGGCCCGCAATAAGAATACAACATTCTGGAATGCACTGGCCTATTCACTGGGATTTACGCTGTTGATCGAGACGGCTCAATACATAACCAAATTAGGCGTGTTTGATATAGATGATATAATATTAAATACACTTGGTGGAATCATAGGTTATTGTATATACTATATTACTGCAAAAATATTGAGGAGATATCATGCAAAGAAGCAAGGAATTTAAGGTGTCGGCACCGGGACTTCCGACGGATACGATAATTGGATATTTTCTTGGAACATTTGGTGCATTGTTTGTTATTTTGTCAATAATAAAATCTATAATCACGCAGGGAAAGGTTCAGCGTGTATATGGAGTGCTTATGGTGAGTGCTCTTCTTATGGCCTTCACAGGGATAGTTTTTTCTGCGATAGGATACAGGGCAGATAACGGAGGAATCACTAACAAGAAAATGGCTATTATTCTGAATGTTGTGGTTCTTATATCGGCTGTTATATTTTTATTATTAGGGTTATAGAGAGGTCTTGCGATGAATTATTACAGGAATCAGATAGAGGAATTTGATGATATTGAAGAGCGATATGAGCTTGTGATCGAAAGAATAAGACAGATAAAGCATGAGACTGTGGTGGCAGAACCATACAGAGATTATTTTGCGCATGTTGCTTCATTTATATCCAAGATAGGGGATGTGCTTGAACTTGTCAGAACAGATGGGCTGACTGACAGAGGTCTGCCTGAACTGCAGGCGATGAACCATGGCCTTTACAGTGATATACTTGGAGACAGCTATCTGAACAGCTATGCCAACTACAGTTATATAGAGAGAAAGTTTGGCGTGGACAAGGGACATAGTGAAGATGATGTTCACAGGATAGCCCAGCTGCTGTGTTTTGTTTATAACGAGATAAGAGGCATGACTGTATATGCTTTTGAGGGAAGGATAGTTGACATAACACTTTTGTGTGAGCTGTTTGTAGAACTTTATTTTATGTTTCAGGATTCATGCAGCGTCAAGGATGTTGAATCAGTAGTTTATTATTTTGAGAATGATTATGCAGAGTTTTTTATGTCGTACAGGGTGAGAGAGCAGCTTGACCCGGATCTCACATTTGCAACTGATATAATCATGAACAGTGATCTGCAGGATATATCTTATCTGTATAAATACGGAGAATATGTCAGTTCAAATGAGATAGATACTGCAATATTCCTCGGTTCTATGTCAGATTCAGAGATAGAGGCAATGGCGCATACTTTTACAGAGGGATACAGACTGGGATTTGAGGCTGCCGGAATAGATCTTTCCAAAAAGAAAACAGTTAACATAAGATATTTCCTTGGACAGGAGAGAATGGTAAAGGCTGCAATAAATCAATTTGAACAGATGGGACTCAGACCTATATGCTATCGATATGCATCGGCAAGGATCAATCGGAGACTCATGGGAAGAGTGGGATATTCCTCAAGTGTGCCAAATAAACAGCTGGAATACGATCACAGGATGGATGAAGCTCTGTTTATGGACAAGAAGCTCATGGAGCGAAAACTGGAGGTACTCAGACAGGCATACAAAAATATGGCGCATGAGGCATCGGTATATGCAGGTCCTGCGGTCATAGAGGTATTTGGTGAGAATCCATTTACTCCGGAGAGCAGAAAAGAGAACCCTGTTCTGGATGAAAGACAGCAGGAGCTGGGAGTGTCATATCAGACAGCAAGCGCTCAGATAATAAATGAATATATATCACAGGATAAGTGCAGTTTCACAATAATCGCATATCCTATTCCTGAAATAGGGGATAATTACAGAGATATTTTCCGTGCAACAGTCAGGATCAACACGATGGATAATGATTTGTTCAGAGGAATACATCAGCATATTATTGATGAACTGGATAAGGCTAAGTATGTTCGTGTGAAGGGTACTGGCGTGAATGTGACCGATATGACAGTCATGATGCACGATCTGGCTGATCCTGCACATGAGACTAATTTTGAGAATTGCGTAGCAGATGTCAACATACCGGTGGGTGAGGTATTTACATCACCTAAGCTCACGGGAACGCATGGAGTGCTCAATGTCAGTGAGGTATATCTGGGAGGACTCAAATATAAAGACCTCAGGATTACATTTGTCGATGGAATGATAACGGATTATACCTGCAGCAATTATGGGGATGAAGATGCGGACAGAACATATATAAAGGAGAATCTTCTTGGGGGAAGAGATACACTTCCTATAGGAGAATTCGCAATAGGAACAAATACCACAGCATATGTTGTGGCCAATAAATATGATATAGTGTATAAACTGCCGATTCTCATAGTTGAGAAAATGGGACCTCATTTTGCGGTTGGTGATACCTGCTATAGTTGGAGCGAAGATAACAGACTTTATAATCCGGATGGCAAAGAGATTGTTGCAAAGGAAAATGAGTGTTCTGTTCTCAGAAACAGTGATATTTCGAAGGCATATTTCAATTGCCATACGGATATTACAATACCTTATGATGAGATAGGGGAAATATATTCTGTACATGAAGATGGAACAGAAGTAGCTATCATCACGAATGGAAGGTTTGTATTGCCGGGAACAGAGAAGCTAAACGAAGCGTTCGGTAATTCATAAAAAAGAGCTGACATGCAATGCGTGAGAACATTGTGTGCCAGCTCTTTTTTTATGTATTATTTTAATATGGATATTCTCTTATATCGCTTATTTGAGTACAGTGCCGTGTCAGCCTGAGACAGAAGATCTTCAATTTTCTGATTGCCGTTACATATAAATTCCGTGACACCTACACTCATCTCTATAAAATAAGGTTTGCCACAGGTGGCATTGAGGTCGGCTGACAATTCCTTGATCCTGGCCTGTACCTGGTTGATGTAGTCTGAACTGTCAATGAATGCAAAGCATACAAATTCATCGCCGCCGATTCGGCCTATTACATCATGTGGACCGAAACTCTGCGACAGAATACTGGCTATATTCTTGAGAGCATAATCGCCGTCTTTGTGTCCAAACTTATCATTTACAACCTTAAGTGAGTCCATATCAGCAAAAAGCAGAAATGCTTTCATACCGCGATTGGACGGCATGTTGATATAATATTCCACTTTCTCCATAAATCCTCGTCTGTTATATATACCGGTAAGCTCATCCAATGTTGAGAGCTGGTTGAGCAATTCGTTCTTTTCGTGGATCTCATTCAGGGACATCTTGAGCTGTTCCTGCGTGATATTCTGCTCCTTGAGCAAAGTCATATATTTTAATGCCGCGCCAAGCTGCAGGCTGGTAGAGTATATGCTATTGAAGTTGCTCACATCCGTATTGCAGATGAACACACCATGGTGATCTTCGTTTGTGAATATCGGGACTATAACAGATGTGAAACGTTTGTCATAGTATGTGTACTCGTTGTCAAATATCTCGCTGGAAGGTATACGCCGTGACTCACCAAATAACACCTGGCAGTTGTTGGAATTGTAAAATGCCTGCAGAAACAGCGAATTTGGGACGATCCAGCTGCCTGTATCGGTAATGCGGATATCATCGTCATATGTATACAGATAGACTCCGTTATAGTTGAGAGACTGTAACTTGTTCAATGTTGACATATATGTCTTATTGAGATCATTGCCGTACGTGAGAGTATCTCTGGTTATGTATATTGATGACCAGTCCATCATTTTGTTGCTACGCATCTGGCTATATAATTTGTTTGATATGAACAAAGAGATGGTATTAGTGATATTGGCGTTAAGTCTGTTGAATTGGAGTCTCTTTTCAGCGCTCATTGGGCAGCTTGATATAATGGATGCTAATTCCCTGAATACATAAGCTGTCTTTTGTACGGAATAGAAATCCATGAGATCAGAGTCCATGAGTATCTTTATTTTGTCAACGATCGAACACTGTGAAAACTCCACATCGTCAGGTGATTTGATTACGGATAGTATCTTGCCAAAAATCCCGTTAAATTCGGTTGTAACTCTTGTGGCAAAGAATGAGTCGCTGATCTCTCCAAACAGCTGCTGATCCAGGATGCTTAGAATATCATCAACGCTGTGATCCAGCAGAGGAGAGTCACCTGTTATGAGACTTTTCTCTGTAGGCAGCTTGCAGCAACAGGACATTCTTCTGACAAAATGTGAACTGAGAGTTTGTGATTTTATACTTCCGGTCTGTGCCAGCCTGACGGCTCCATATACAGCCCTGTATCCGAGATCACAGGAATTGATATTCACGGTAGTGAGAGGTGGATCCATATTGACGGCTGATGGTGAATCATCAAAACCGATCACAGGTAAAGTTTCTCCAACGCGTATTCCTCTTGATTTGAGCTCACTGTAGCCACCGATCGCCATCTGATCATTGGCAAACACAATAGCATCCATATCCGGGTTAGAGTCAATTAATTGGCCGATTTCATCACGGCAGTATTCAGAGAAATCACCATGTCCGATACGCCGCTCTTCATATTCGATTCCATGGGCGGAGAGGGCGTCTCTGTATATATTCAGTCTCTGGTTGCTGTCAGCATTGTTGGTCTTACCGGCCATAAAACATATACGTTTACAGTTGTGGTGGATGATAAGATGTTCCATGGCTTCGTGCATTCCAGAGGTGTTATCAGTTTTGATACATGGATATCCCGGCAATTTTTCCTCTATAGTTATGATGGGGATGTTGTCAAAATGGGACAGAAAATCCATGATATTTTTTTCTGATAAGAAAGAAGATATAGCTCCTACAGATACGATCAGAGCATCAAGGCATTCCGCATTGGCATAGTAGAATATGGAGTTATACTGGTAGTCATAGAGTTGGTTTACAGGATCGTAAAATGATGCATTTAGAAACATTCCTGGAAATACGATAAGATTGCAGTCGAGTTCTTTGGCTGCAATCTCAGCTCCTTTGCATACTTCGTTGGTGTAGTCGTTATCTATATGACATGTAAAGATACCGATATTCAGTCTGTTGTTAGTCATGCGGTTACTCCTTTTATATAACTATAATGTCCATAGAAATCACTATAATACACAATATGGAACTCCAAGTAAAAAATATATTAAAATTATATCATAAGTAAAATATATTTACAATTTGTAATGATTATTTAGACAGAATGATTCTTTACAAAGCATCGGATATAAACTATAATTTATTGGAATATTTGAAATTGGACAGTGGATGAGAACCTTTATTCATAAAGAGCATAGATGTTGTCCGCCGTCTGTAGCAGATATAGTTCATAACGGACAAATAGGAGGAAAAGAAATTGGATTACAAGAATGCCGGAGTAGATATTGAAGCAGGATACAAGTCAGTGGAGCTTATGAAGAAGCATATCAAAACTACCATGAGACCAGAGGTGCTTGGTGGAATCGGTGGATTCGCAGGTGCATTCAGCCTTGCCAAGATCAAGGATATGGAAGAGCCTATACTTCTGTCTGGAACAGACGGATGTGGAACAAAGGTTCAGCTGGCTTATATTATGGATAAGCATGATACGATCGGAATCGATGCAGTTGCAATGTGTGTGAATGATATCGCATGTTCTGGTGGAGAGCCACTTTTCTTCCTCGATTATATAGCATGTGGTAAGAATTACCCTGAGAAGATCGCTACCATAGTAAGCGGTGTTGCAGAGGGATGTAATCAGTCAGGTGCTGCACTCGTTGGTGGTGAGACAGCAGAGCATCCGGGACTTATGCCGGAGGATGAGTACGACCTTGCAGGATTTGCAGTAGGCGTTGTTGAGAAGAAGGATCTTATCACAGGAGAGGATATCAAGCCTGGCGATACACTTATAGGTATCGCGTCAAGCGGTGTGCACAGCAATGGTTTCTCACTCGTAAGAAAGGTATTTGAGATGACGAAGGAGTCTCTTGGTACATATTATGATGAGCTTGGCAAGACACTGGGTGAGGCACTTATTGAGCCTACAAGAATCTATGTAAAGGCTCTGAAGTCAGTGAAGGATGCAGGCGTTACAATCAAGGGATGCAGCCACATCACAGGTGGTGGATTCTACGAGAATATCCCAAGAATGCTTCCGGATGGGGTGCGCGCACAGGTGAAGAAGGATTCGTATGAGGTGCCGGCTATATTCAAACTTCTTGCAAAGAAGGGTGATATAGATGAGCATATGATGTACAACACATACAACATGGGTGTTGGTATGTGCCTTGCTATAGATCCCGCAGATGCAGATAAGACAATAGCAGCTATAGAAGACGCCGGAGATAAGGCATTTGTTCTCGGTACAGTTGTAGCAGGTGAAAAGGGAGTAGACTTATGCTAAAGGTTGCAGTTCTGGTATCAGGTGGCGGAACCAATCTTCAGGCCATTATAGATGCCATAGAGAATAAAGTCATAACAGATACAGAGATAGTTGCAGTCATAAGCAACAACAGGAGTGCATTTGCACTTGAGAGAGCGAAGAAGGCGGGGATAACAGCGGAGGTCGTGAGTCCTAAGGATTACGCAGACCGCGCAGAATTCAACAAGGCACTTCTCGCAAAGCTCAAAGAGACTGGTGCAGATCTTATAGTCCTTGCAGGATATCTT
>JAQYAS010000046.1 GCA_029338615.1 Clostridiales bacterium | reverse complement strand
AAAGGAGTAGTAATTATGATGAACAAAATTTCGGCCGTATTTGGCTCACACGTATTCTCAGATCAGGTCATGAGAGAGAGACTTCCAAAAGCAGTTTACAAGTCACTCAAGGCGACTATTGACAAGGGCGAGCCTCTCGATACATCAATCGCAGATTCAGTTGCAGCAGCCATGAAGGAATGGGCAATGGAGCTTGGTGCAACACATTATACACATTGGTTCCAGCCACTTACAGAGACAACAGCAGAGAAGCACGATTCATTCGTAAGCACAGTCGGTGATGGCGGCGTTATCCTTCAGTTCACAGGCAAGGAGCTCATCAAGTCAGAGCCGGATGCTTCATCATTCCCTTCAGGCGGTCTTCGTGAGACATGCGCAGCAAGAGGATATACAGCATGGGATTGTACATCACCAGCATTTGTAAAGACAACAGATGAGGGAACATGTATCCTCTGTATCCCGGCAGCATTCACATCATATACAGGAGAGTCACTTGACTATAAGACACCTCTTCTACGTTCAATGGATGCCATCAGCAAGGAAGCCCTTAAGGCTCTTGCAATGTTCGGCAACACAACAGCCAAGAAGGTTACTTCATCAGTTGGTCCTGAGCAGGAGTACTTCCTGATAGATAAGAAGAAATTTGCAAAGAGAACAGATCTTAAGCTCTGTGGACGTACACTTTTCGGAGCAATGCCTCCAAAGGGACAGGAGCTTGATGATCAGTATTTCGCAGCGATCAAGGATAAGATCGCATCATACATGACAGAGTTGAACGAGGAGCTGTGGAAATACGGCATCCTTGCAAAGACACAGCACAATGAGGTTGCACCTGCACAGCATGAGCTTGCACCAATCTTCTCGACAACCAACATCGCCACAGATCAGAACCATCTGGTTATGGCAACCATGAAGAAGATCGCTGCAAAGCATGACCTTGAGTGTGTACTTCATGAGAAGCCATTTGCTGGGGTAAATGGTTCAGGTAAGCACAACAACTGGTCAATCTCGACAGACGAGGGCGAGAATCTCATCGATCCAGGTAAGCATCCTGAGACAAATCTCCAGTTCCAGTTCTTCCTTGCAGCGGTTCTGGCAGCAGTAGATAACAATGCTGAGCTTCTGAGACTTTCCGCTTCATCAGCAGGAAATGATCACAGACTTGGAGCTAACGAGGCACCTCCGGCAATCATCTCAGCATTCCTTGGAGAACAGCTCCAGTCGATCGTTGAGCAGATCATCGAGAAGGGTGAAGCTACAGAGTCACCAAAGGGCAAGACATATGTATCAGGTGCATCAACACTTCCTACATTTACAATGGATGCCACAGATAGAAACAGAACATCACCATTTGCATTCACAGGTAACAAGTTCGAGTTCAGAATGGTTGGTTCAACACAGTCCATCGCATTCCCTATGATGGTACTTAATACAATAGTTGCAGATCAGATCAAGAAGATGACAGATGAGCTTGAGGGCGCAGACGACTTCGAGACAGCTTGTAAGGCACTCATCAGAAGAGAGCTCACAGCACATCAGAGGATCATCTTCAACGGCAACGGTTACTCAGATGAGTGGGTTGAGGAGGCAGCAAAGCGTGGTCTTCCAAATATCAAGTGTATGGTTGACGCTGTTCCATATCTTGCAGCAGACAAGAGCGTCAAGATCTTTGAGGGACTTGGCGTCATGAACAAGGCAGAGCTTGAGGCGAGAGCTGATGTAATGCTTGAGAACTATGCGAAGAAGATCAACATCGAGGCACTCACCATGATTGAGATGTCCAATGAGGAGATCATTCCTGCAGTTATGGAATATCAGGCAGAGCTTGCAAAGGGTGCCGCAGAGATCAAGGCTCTCGGAATCGATCCTACAGTTCAGGTATCACTTTTGAACACTATCTCAGAGAAGCTCACAGAGCTCAAGAGTGCTACAGTAGCCCTTGAGGAGCTTGTTGCAAAGGCAGCAGACTACGAGGGAGATACAGAGGCTTGGGCTAAGTACTTCCACAACACAGTATTTGCGGCATTTGATTCAGTGAGAAAGCCAGCTGATGAGCTTGAGAAGGAACTTCCAAAGACAGCTTGGCCATTCCCAACATACGAGCAGCTGTTATTCGAGCAGTAAGACATAGATTGAGTTTGCTAATCCTACTAAATTCAATATAAATCAGTTTAGAGGCATCCTGTCTGCGCATGTCGCAGGCGGGGTGCTTTTGCGCGTTAAAATCCCGTCAAGCGCGCACATGCGAGAGCTTGCTCGCGGCATGTAGCGCATTTGACGGGATGACGCGACATGAACACGAAGGCCGATAGGCCGGAGTGTGAATGCCGCGTAGAATTGCGGGAGCACGAAGTGCGGAGCAATTCGGTATTAACGCGCAATGCGCGAGAGAAGGAAGGCCGATAGGCCGGAGTGTGAATGCCGCGTAGAATTGCGGGAGCACGAAGAGCGAAGCAATTCATATGGCGGCTTGCTCCTTCCTTCAAATTCTGCTATTATAATATGATGTGTTGTGATGATTTAGGGCAAATGCCATAAGAAGAGGAGCATAATTTGAAGAATTTATATATAGCGGAGAAACCCAGCGTTGCAAGACAGTTTGCGGATGTACTAGGCGTAAAGGGCAATGCAGGAAATGGCTATCTGGAATCTGATACAGCGGTAGTTACGTGGTGTGTCGGTCATCTGATCACCATGAGTTATCCGGATGTCTATGACCCAAATCTAAAGAAATGGAGTCTTTCTACGATTCCATTTATTCCATCAGAGTATAAATATGAGGTTCTGCCAGATACAAAGAAACAGTTTAATATAGTGGCTGGACTGCTGAACAGAGATGATGTGGGTTGTATATATGTGGCTACAGATTCAGGACGTGAAGGAGAGTACATATATCGCCTGGTTGATTCTATGGCACATGTAACAGGCAAGGAGAAAAGGAGAGTGTGGATCGACTCCCAGACCGAGGAGGAGATACTCAGAGGCATCCGTGAGGCAAAGCCGCTCTCAGAGTATGACAGTCTCAGCGATGCAGCATATTTAAGGGCTCAGGAGGATTACCTTATGGGTATCAATTTTTCGAGGGCCCTGTCACTGAAGTTTTCCAATGTGGTGCAGAGATATCTCGGTATGGATAGATGTGTCATAGCGGTGGGCCGTGTCATGACCTGTGTCCTTGGTATTATAGTGAAGAGAGAGCGTGAGATAAGAGAGTTCGTCAAGACACCGTTCTACAGGCTTGTAGCAGATATCGGTGAAGAGGGGCAGACTTTTGATGCAGAGTGGAAAGCTGTAAAGGGAACGAAGTATTTTGAGTCGTCACTTCTTTATAAGGAGAATGGTTTCAAAGAGCGGGCTGATGCGGAGAAACTTCTTGAGGAATTGAAAGTGGGAGAGCCGGAGGCTGTAGTTGAGGGCATAGAGCGCAAGAAAGAAAAAAAGCAGCCGCCTATGCTGTACAATCTGGCGGAGCTTCAGAACGACTGTTCATCACTTTTTAAGATCAGTCCGTCGGATACCCTCAAGATAGTTCAGGAGCTTTACGAGAAGAAGCTTGTGACATATCCGAGAACTGATGCAAGAGTTCTGTCCACGGCGGTTGCGAAGGAGATAGGACGGAATATATCAGGGCTTAAGAATTTCCAGCCTGTGGCGGCATGGGCACAGGGAGCTATGGAGAGTGGCACATATAAGGGCATTGCAAAGACAAAGTATGTGAATGACAAGCAGATCACCGACCACTACGCCATCATACCTACAGGACAGGGCTTTGGTGCACTGAGAAGTCTGGCGCCTACAGCTCTCAAGGTATATGAGATCATATGCAGGAGATTCCTCAGCATATTCTACCCTGCTGCTGAGTACCAGAAAGTGGCCATGACGCTCTCCAAGAATGGAGAGAAGTTGTTTGCAAACTTCAAATATCTGATAGACGATGGCTATCTTAAGGTGGCTGCCAACAGCTTTGCAAAAAAGAAGGATGACGTGAAGTACAGTCCAGAATTTATAGCAAGACTGGCAAAGATAAAAAAGGGTGACAGGCTGAGCGTACAGGGAATCGATATAAAGGAGGGAGAAACCTCTCCGCCTAAGAGATACAACTCTGGATCACTGATCCTGACAATGGAGAATGCGGGACAGTTTATCGAGGATGAGGCGCTTAGAGAGCAGATCAAAGGTGCCGGGATCGGAACAAGTGCCACAAGAGATGGCATTATTACGAAGCTTGAGAAGAACAAATATATATCATTAAACAAGAAAACACAGATCGTGACACCGACATTTCTTGGTGAGATAATATACGATATAGTATTTTACTCGATAAATGGCTTGTTAAGGGCGGATCTGACAGCCAGCTGGGAAAAGGGGCTGGAAGGTGTGGCAGAAGGTCAGATATCCAAACAGGAATACACGGACAAGATGACAACATTTGTCACGAAATATACCAATCTTGTGAAACAGATACAGAATCAGGATGGAATAACAGGTGTATTCGACAAAACAAAAGTGTTCTATACTAGGAGCGGAGCTTCATCAAGGAAGGAAACTAAGGCATCTTCCAGAACAGGAACAAAGGTGGAGAAGAGTGCAGATACTCAGTGATTGCACCTGCGTATACAAAGGTGTATAACATATATATCAGTTGTAAGTGATAGAAAAGGAGACTATTTATTATGGAAGATATACAGTCAGTTGTAACAATAAAGGAACTTTACAGTCTTGATCAGACTATGGCAAAACCTCTTCTTGAGAAGATTACTTATCCATGGGAGGCACTTCCTCTTATCAAAGACTTTGTGCTGGAGCTTGGAAAGAGTCTGGATAAGGATGAGTACAACGAGGTGGATGAGAATGTGTGGATCCACAAGAGCTGTAAAGTGTATGGAACAGCGACCATACTTGGACCGACTATAATAGGTGCAGGCACAGAGGTAAGACCTGGAGCTTTTATCAGGGGAAATGTACTGGTGGGAGAAAACTGCGTGATCGGTAATTCTACAGAACTCAAGAACGTTATTATATTCAATAACGTTCAGGTTCCGCATTATAATTATGTAGGAGATTCAGTGCTTGGATACAAGTCACATATGGGGGCGGGAAGTATCACGTCCAATGTAAAGTCTGATAAGACACTGGTTCATGTAAAGGGAACTGCAGAAGGACAGACATTTGACATAGCTACAGGACTCAAGAAGTTCGGTGCCATGCTTGGCGATAATGTAGAGGTAGGATGCAACAGTGTGCTCAATCCTGGAACAGTGATCGGAAAGTTCAGCAATATATATCCGGTATCAAGGGTCAGAGGATATATTCCGGGAGGAAGTATTTTCAAAGACAAAGATAATATAGTTGCAAAGCAGTAATGCTTGCGGACAGTACAAGGCAGATATGCATGTGTAAAATACACCTGTATATCTGCTTTGGTGTCAATTGACAACTGCATCCTTGAGAGCCGTTTTGATAGAGTCGAGTATAAGACGGGTCGTGTAACTGCTGTCTCCTGAAGGTGTTATGTCATCTACAGATGACATATAGTGGAGCTGGGTATTGATATCTTCCAGAGCAGTTTCCAGGAGCGGATACATTGTTGTCACGGCTTCATCCATCTGCTTGAAAGCAACTTCGGTTATGTAATGTTCGTCTACAGTGACCATGACAGACAGAGTGTTGTCTCCGAGAGTCAGCTGTGATGAATAGGTTCCGGGTGTATATCTGGTTTCATCGGTCACAGCGTCAGCCGGGGCCGAAGTCTTAACTGTCCTGGCAGAGTCTGAAGAGGATTCCCTGTCTTTGAACATATTGATCATTATTATGACAAATATGATTATGAGTGCCAGAAGAATGGCAGTATATATAAGTTCTTTAGATTTTAATACTATCAGTTTAGTTGATGACATAGATTGATCTCCCCTGTTTTTTATTATATTTTATTCATTGGTCATATATTTTATGACTTATACAGATTGTAAAGGAGAATTAGCATGCCGATTCAGTTCGTATTGGGACCGGCGGGGTCCGGAAAAACAGAATATCTGCTTAATAATTTGATAAAAGGTTCTATGGAGAATCCGGATCTGAACTATTTTTATATTGTGCCGGAGCAGTTTACCATGGAGGCTCAGAGAGATATAGTGACCATGCATCCAAGGCATGGTTCCATGAATATAGATGCCATAGGACTCAACAGACTGGCATATCGCATATTTGACGAATTGTCGGTCAATCCAGGACAGGTTATGGAGGATTTTGGCAAGAGCATGCTCGTTCAGAAGATCCTTATGGAGGAGAAAGATAATCTTCTGGTATATGGAAGTTATCTCGGGAAGATGGGGTTCGTTGATGAGATGAAGTCCATGATCTCGGAGCTTTTTCAGTATGCTGTGGATGAGACAGCAATATCAGATGCCATGGATCAGATGGATAGAGACAGTTCTGTATATAGAAAGCTTCACGATGTGAGACTCATATATGACAGATTTGAAGAATATAACAGAAATGACAGATATATTGTTGCGGAGCAGTTGTCAGAGCTGCTTGCTGACAATGTGGAACGATCCCATATATTAGCGGACAGTCATCTGTATTTTGATGGTTTTACCGGATTTACACCTGTACAGATGAAGCTTATCAGGAAGCTTATGAGATGTGCCAGGAGCGTCACATTTGCATTTGCTATAGACAAGTCATCCATAAGCATGGCAAAGCCTAAAGAATATGAATTGTTCAGGCTTACCAGGGAAACAATGATATCGCTGTGCAATGCTGCTGTGGAGGAGCATGTGGATATATCTGACAATATAGTGATGGATGAGGATGTTCCGTATAGATTCAGAGAGAATCGTGAACTGGCAGAACTACAGAGAAATCTGTTCAGATATCCTCATGGAAAGGTAAGTGGCAATCCGGAAAATATAAGATTGATCAGGGCTGACAGAGCCAGAGATGAGGCTGTATATGTGGCATCCCGGATCAGAGATCTGGTGAAGAATGAGGGATATCGATACAGAGATATAGCGGTGGTGGCTGGAGACCTTCAGGATGTGTCCAGATATTACCGCCATGCGATGGATGAGTACAATATACCAGTGTTTATAGATGCCAATATAGCTCTGGCGGGCGATCCGTGTTCTGACACTGTCAGGGCATTCCTTGCAGTTATGAGCGAGAATTTTTCAGTGGACAGTGTGTTCAGACTGCTGAAATCAGGAATGACAGATGTGGATTCGGATGATGTTGAGCGCATGGAGAATTATGTACTCAAAAGGAATATCCGGGGATATAAAATGTGGACCAGACAGATCAGTGATGACCGTGACCCTGTGCTGGCGGAGGACATGGATTCCATAAGGCAGCAGATCATGGCGATGTTCACAGATGACTGTATAGATGTGTTCAAACCGTCCAGTCCAAATTCAAAAAATACTGTGAAATCATATACAGAACAGCTTTACAGATTCCTGGATCAGCTTGATGTGTGTGGCAGGCTGGAAAACAGAAAGAAGCAGTTGTATGAGGCCGAGCGATGGGATGAGGGAGACGCCTACGGAAGGATATTTGACAAGCTGGTGGCCCTTTTTGACAAGCTGGTTACGCTGCTGGGCGATGAGCGTATGACTGTGAAGGAGTATATAGGAATACTGGATGCCGGACTGGCGGATATGGAGATAGGAATAGTGCCGCCAACTGTGGATCGTGTAGTGGTGGGAGATATGACAAGATCAAGACTTAACCATGTCAGGGTATTGTTCTTTACGGGAGTCAATGAGGGGATTATTCCAAAGCCGGCCAAGAAAGGCAAGATCCTGTCAAATAGTGACCGGCAGACCCTTGAGGATTGTGGTGTAACCCTTGCACCGTCCGATAAGACAAATGCTTATATAGAACAGTTTTATATATACACCAACCTGACTAAGGCTTCGGACAGAGTATATATTATATATAGAAAGCTTGGAGAAGACTTAAGACCTGCGGATCCATCTTATCTTGTGGACAGGATAAAAGGTATATATCCGGACATCATGGAGACCGACTATGATATAGATATGCAGATCCCTGAGACATCTGATTCGATACTCAGATATATAATAAGAGAGTCAGCTAATACTGTGGGAAGCGGAATTGTTGAGAAACTTGGAGAACTGCTTGTAGACCGCGGCTGTGAGGGGAAACTGCATGCTATATCAGATGGGGAGGAGTATACAAATGATGTATGCACGCTCACCCCTGATACTGTACGCATGTTATATGGAACAAACCTCGTGGAGAGCGTGTCCAAGCTGGAAAAGTATGCACAGTGTCAGTTCAAATATTTCCTCACATATGGCCTGGGTCTGCAGGAGCGTGAGACCTGTGAGGTAAATGCGGCGAATATAGGTAATATACTGCATGAGACCATGGAGAAAATGTTCTCGTTTGTACAGAAATTCAGAGACAACGACTGGGAGCACCTGAACATGGATGAACTTCGTGAACGGGCGGTGGAATTTGCCGGGATATCGGCTGATGAAGAAGCAGGAGAGTATTTTGAAGATTCGCACAGGGCAGCATATATGAAGGAACTCATTGCGGATGTTGCGGTGAGAACCGTCAGAACACTTGGAACATTTGTCAGGTGTGGAAAGATGCAACCGGCGGGGTTTGAACGAAAATTCGATACGTCCATGGGCCGTGACGGCATTGACGATTATATATTTAAACTTGCAAACGGTATGACCATGAATCTTAAGGGAACTATAGATAGAATAGATGAGTATATTACGGATAATGACATATATTTCAAGATAGTTGATTACAAATCGTCTGCAAATGCGCTGGATGAGAAGCTTATACTTGGAGGACTGCAGCTACAGCTGGTCACGTACGGAGCGATAGCTTATGAGCTTGAAAAGCGACGGGCAAAGACAGATAAGAATGTGCACATGTCAGGTATGCTTTATTATACTTTTGACAATCCATATGTTGACGTGGGAGATATAACGGGTGATGTGGAACTGACGGAACATGGATTTGCCTCCGATGATAAGAAGATGGTCGGAGGGATGTCGGTGGATCTGCTGGAGGAGAAATTGCTGAAGAATTCCCGATTTGTCGGAATGTACAATCAGAGTGGGTTGAATCCAGAGGTGATGGACCCTGATATGTCGACTGTCAGAAAAACGGATGGAATAGAGGAAATAATGCTCCAAAAGCTTATGGAAGCCAACCGCAACAATATCAACAGGCTTGCAACAGATATATCCAATGGAAAGATTGCAATCAATCCTGTCCTTGAGGACGATGTGGATGCATGTAAATACTGCAGCTACCGTAAGGTGTGTGCATTTGACAATAAATATTCAGGAAACAGCTACTCTCATATATATACAGGCCAGAAGAAGGAGTACGAGACACAGCTGGCTGAGATAGAGCAGCTGTATGCGGATTTGAAGATGCTTGATAAGCAGCTTGCATCAGCAGGTAAAAAGTATGACAGTGCAAAAAAGAAGTACAAGACAGCATTTGACAAGGTGAACGAACGGGGCGACAAGGCTACGGCGAAACAGAGAGAGGCACTAACCGAAGCGGAAAAGCTGGTGGTTCAGACCGAGGATGAACTCAGAAAGACAGAGGAGAACAGAGACAGGCTGGCAAGCAGGGCGGAGGAGCTCGGACTGTCGATACCGAATTGATCATATGCAGATGGACAGTGAGGATAGGGCATGGAAGAAAAAAACAAAGATACAATACAGTGGACAGATGAGCAGGCCCATGTAATCAATACAAGAAAAGGAAATCTTCTTGTATCTGCTGCTGCGGGATCTGGTAAAACAGCTGTACTTGTAGAGAGAATCATAGAGATGGTCACGGGAACAAACACACATGGAGAACGTGTTGGGGACGTGGATCCGGTGGATGTGGATGAGCTTCTTGTGGTTACATTTACAAACGCAGCGGCTGCTCAGATGAAAGAAAAGGTTGGAAAGGCACTGCAGAAAAAGATAGACGAAATGTCTGCTGCGGGAGAATATGATGATCATCTGATAAGACAGATGACACTTATCAATCATGCAGAGATATGTACGATAGACAGTTTCTGTCTGAGAATCGTCAAGGAATATTTCTCCAGAGTACAGCTGGATGCGGCTTTTGACATAGCTGATAATGCGGAGATGGAGATTATCAGGAAGGATGTGCTTGATAATGTCATGGAGATGTGTTACGCAGATGATCAGCTTATTCCGGGATTCCGACAGCTTGTGAAGACATTTGCGCGCAAGGAGAAGGACGGTGCGGTGACTGAGCTTGTGGAGAAGCTGGTGAGGATAGTATCCAGTTATCCTGAACCGTACAAGTGGCTTCAAAATGCGAGAGATGCGGTGGCTGTACCGCAGTGGGCAGAGACGGAGGATGCGTGCAGACGGAAATATATAATGGGGATTGATATGGTTGCCGCATTTGCAGATGAGGTAAAGCAGATCATATACAGTGCCCTGAATATGGCAAGGGAGATACAGGAATATACAAATGAAGCATATCAGATGGAGTCATATGGGCTCAGGATAGACAGGGATGTTGAGATGCTCATGCATATGTCAAAAATCTGTAATTCACAGGATACGGTTGACCTGTTTGAACTGAAGGATATATATGAGAAGTCTGTGCGGCAGAAGAATATTAGCCCGGATGAGGATGAATGCGGCAATAAGTTATACTATGCATTTGATACGCTTGGAAGAAATTATAAGAAGCCGGATCCGGAACTCAAGGATCTTGTGGTGAACAGAAGGACTATATACAGAGATATGGTTATGGAGATCATGGATATTATAGATGATGCCAGATCTATCATAGAACAGGCGCATATGATGGCTCCGGCTATAATATCTCTTATAGATCTGACAGAACTTTACATGCGGGAACTTATGAAAGTGAAGATGGACAAGAATCTGTTCGAGTTCCACGACATTGAGGAGTTCGCATTCCAGATACTGTGTGACAAGATAGAAGGTTCAAGGCCGGTTCCGTCAGAGATAGGCCTGCAGGTCGCAGGAAGATACAGAGAGATCCTTGTGGATGAGTATCAGGACAGCAATTTCCTTCAGGAGTATATACTTGGAAGCGTGGCAGGACATGGTACCGGAATTCGGAATATGTTCATGGTTGGTGATGTAAAACAGAGCATATATGGATTCAGAATGGCAAGACCGGATCTTTTTATCGGTAAATATGACTCATACCGGAGACTTTCATGTGATGATGAGGCAGACCCTGAGGAGAATGGAAGTTGTATACTGCTGACAAGAAATTTCAGAAGTGAAATAAATGTACTGCGTACAGTCAATATTATATTTTCACAGCTCATGATGGATAGTGTGGGCGGTATAGAGTATGACGATGCTGCAAAGCTGAATTCAAGGTTTGCAGTGGACGGAGAGAATGGAGGGCTGTACGAGCCGGGTGATAGTGAGTGTGAACAGGGACCGGAGTCTGAGTACATTCTTATAGAGAATAAAGTAAAGGATCTTGACCCATATGGAAGTTACACGAATCCTCAGGTGGAGGCCGTATATATAGCATCCAGGATAGATGAGATCGTGAACGGAGAGTCGCCTTTGTATGTGGGCCATGGAGAAGACAGGAGAAAGGCAGAGTACAGGGACATAGTTATTCTCTTGAGAAGCGTGTCTACAGCTGCGGCTGATTTTGAAAGAGTTTTTGCGGATGCGGGAATTCCACTGTATATAGAAAGTGAGAAAGGCTACTTTGATGCGGCGGAGATAAGCTGTCTCATAAGTATGCTGTCTGTAATAGATAATTCGTATGTGGATTATGATATGGCGGCTGTTCTCAGATCTCCACTGGTAGGTCTTAATGAAGAAGAACTGGCCCTTATTGTAGGCGAATACAGAGCAGAGTATGAAACTGAGAAAAAGGATTACAATGCCAGACTGTACGATA
>JAQYAS010000045.1 GCA_029338615.1 Clostridiales bacterium | reverse complement strand
GAGAGATAATTACAGTATACCGGTTCCTTGTTATACGACATATAAGGAGATACTCAACTCAGATGATGTTCAGTTCGGTGGAAAAGGCAGGCTCAACAGCAAGCCGGTCAAGGCATTGGATAAGAAAAATGCCAGAACTTCTTATAGCATAGACATCACGGTTCCGCCGCTCTCGACAGTTGTGTTTGAGTACGATTACACGGATATGTCCCCTGAGCTTGAGAAGAAGGAAGCGGAAGCCAAGGCTGCTGCAAAGAAGCGTGTGGACGCGGCAAAGAAAAAGGCTACTGCAGCGCAGCAGAAGGCGGAAGAGGTCAAAAAAGAAGTAGAGAAAAAAGCAGTCGAGCTGAAGAAAGAGGTAGAGAAGAAGTCAGCCGAGTTGAAGAAAGATATAAAGGCACATAAAAAATAAACTTGCAATATGGAGAAACAGGACATATAATGTCATTGTAAGTGCAAAGGGGCACAGAACGATATCGTTCTGTGCCCTTTTTCTATTATCCAGGTAGTTTTTAAGGAGGAAGTAGTATTATGAAGACAGGAAAAGTAAAATGGTTCAATGCAAAGAAGGGCTACGGCTTTATATGTGATGATAATGGCGCAGATGTATTTGTACATTTCTCAGCACTGAATATGGAGGGCTTCAAGGTTCTTGAAGAGGGCGATACAGTAGAGTATGAGGTTGTGGATGGAGAAAAGGGTCCGCAGGCAGCAAACGTGACAAAGCTGTAAGCTCCGTATTGAAGTTGTAAACATCTGTTGTATGCAACAAAATAGGATATAGAAATTTGAGAGGACATCCTCAAGCCATCAATAATGATGACTTGAGGATGTCCTTTTTGCTGGCAGTCAGAAAAAAAGTATGTGATAAATACAAAAACATTATAGATATCACCATATGCAAAAAGCGTTTGATTGATAAAATTATAATAACAGATATAAAAATCATCTTGACGTAAAGTGATGATAAAATGTAGAATACATATACAGTGAAACATGTTTCATTAAATGCCGGCGGCATATGAGAAATATGCAGACGCTGCGCGAAGCACATTTATATGCGTCTGCTTTATTATTACAAAATAAGGGGGATATGTACCATGAAAAGATTTGATGTTGTGGCGCTTGGAGAACTGCTCATAGACTTTACGCAGAACGGACTCAGCGGACAGGGCAATATGATGATGGAGGCCAATCCAGGCGGAGCACCGTGCAATGTTCTTGCAATGTTGCAGAAGCTTGGCAAGAAAACAGCATTTATGGGAAAAGTTGGAGATGACTTCCTTGGAAAGATGCTTTCCGGGGTTGTGGCTGATGCCGGGATCAATACTGACAACCTGAAATATGACAGTGATGTACACACAACACTTGCATTTGTGCATACCTACGAGGACGGAGACAGAGACTTTTCATTTTACAGGAATCCGGGAGCGGATATCATGTTAAGTGCAGATGAGGTGGATGAGAGTATCATAAAGGATGCCAGACTGTTCCATTTCGGATCACTCTCACTTACATATGAAGTGTCACGTGCTGCAACACAGAAGGCTGTTGCTGCTGCAAAGGAGGCTGGATGCATCGTCACATTTGACCCGAATCTCAGGGAGCCTCTGTGGAAGACGCTGGACGAGGCCCATGATCAGATCGACTGGGGTATGAGACAGTGTGATGTGCTCAAGATATCGGACAATGAAATACAGTGGTTCACAGGCAGAGAGGATTTTGACGAGGGTATAAAGATACTTCAGGACACATACAATATACCTTTGATACTTCTCTCCATTGGAAGAGATGGAAGCCGTGCATATTACGGGGATGTAGTCGCTGAGGCAAAGCCGTTTATCCAGGAGAACACTATAGAGACCACGGGGGCTGGGGACACTTTCTGTGCATGCGTGCTGAATTATGTACTTGATAATGGACTTGAAGATCTTGACACTGATAAGCTTACAGAGATGCTTGTATTCGCAAATGCTGCTGCATCGATCATCACAACACGCAAGGGAGCACTCAAGGTTATGCCGGAGAGATCCGAGGTTGAGAAGCTCATTGCCGAGAGACAGTAATGGATAAAAAGACGGCAACAGATTAAAACTAGTTATGTACGGTAATGATACAGATTATGTAAATAAAATGAGAATGATAAGTTAATTGACTATAGTCAGAAAAGGAGAAGATAAATGGCAGGTTCAAAGACAGTGAAAAAGACTGCAGAATATACTAAGAGATTTGATGAGAGATATGACGAACTCAAGTGGCTCTACTGCGAGCTCTATAACAACAATATGGAGGCATTTGACTGGCTGTGTGACTCACTGTATGGCTATTATCAGGAGCGAAACACTGAGCTTAAGAAACTGGACAGGAAACGTGTCAAGAATCCGGACTGGTATAAGCAGAATGACTTGCTTGGAATGATGATGTACACAAATGCATTTGCGGGAACGCTCAAGGGTGTGAAAGAAAAGCTTCCTTATGTGAAATCCTGCGGTGTGAATTATCTTCATTTTATGCCGTTGCTTGAGAGCCCGAAGGGCAGGGATGATGGAGGATATGCCGTTGCAGATTTCAGAAAGGTAAAGCCTGAGCTTGGAACTATGGAGGATCTGGAGGACCTCACTGCAGAGTGCCATAGACAGGGAATAAGCTGTTGTCTGGATTTTGTAATGAATCATACAAGCGAGGATCATGAGTGGGCAAAGGCGGCGAGAAAGGGCGATCCTGTTGCGAGAGCCAGATATTTCTTTTATGATGACTGGTTCGTTCCAAACATATACGAGGAGACTGTGCCTGAGGTATTCCCAACTACAGCACCGGGAAACTTTACATGGATAAATGACTGTAATCAGGTGGTCATGACCACATTTTACCCATATCAGTGGGATCTCAACTATGCAAATCCTATGGTGTTTAACGACATGGTGGGTAACATGCTGTACATGGCTAACCGTGGCATAGATGTCATCAGACTAGATGCAGTTCCGTATATATGGAAACAGATCGGAACAAACTGCCGTAACCTGCCGCAGGTTCACACTCTTGTGCGCATGATGAGGATAATCAGCGAGATAGTATGTCCTGGAGTTCTCCTTCTCGGAGAGGTTGTCATGGAGCCTTCAAAGGTAGTTCCGTACTTTGGAACAGTTGACAAGCCTGAGTGCCATATGCTCTACAACGTAACCACGATGGCGTCTACATGGAACACAATAGCCACAAAGGATGTGGGACTCTTAAAGCGCCAGATGGATCAGGTGTGTGCACTTCCAAAGGATTATGTGTTCCTGAATTATCTCAGATGTCATGACGATATCGGCTGGGGACTCGACTATGACTGGCTGGCACAGTTCGGCATAGATGAGGTGGCACACAAGAAGTTCCTGAACGACTATTTCACAGGAAGGGGATACAACAGTGATTCCAGAGGTGAGCTCTACAACGATGATCCTAGACTTGGAGATGCCCGTCTGTGTGGAACGACAGCGTCCCTGTCAGGACTTGAGGCTGGACAGTACGAGGCAAATGTAGACAAGATCGACCAGGCTGTTGCCTGTGATCTCATGCTTCATGGATACCTGCTGGCACAGAGTGGAATTCCGGTTCTGTACAGCGGTGATGAGATAGGACAGACAAACGATTATACTTATAAGAATGATCCGGATAAATGTGCGGACAGCAGATACCTGCACAGAGGAAACTTCCCATGGGACAAGGTTGAGAAGAAGGATCCGATTGCCATGAAGATATTTGACGCGCTGCGCCACATGGAGGAGATTAGGGCATCACATGATGTATTTTCATGTAATGCAAATGTCTACACCATAGAGACAGGATGTGCAAGCGTCCTCGGAATAGTGAGGGAATATGCAGGACATGAGCTGAGGGCATTCTTCAACTTCAGCAATATGGATCAGCTCATCTGGACCATGCCGGAGGATCAGGCGGACATATATACAGACCTCATATCAGGCAAGACTCTCCGTGAGCTGGGAGCAGTAATGCCTAGATATGGATGCTGGTGGTTTTACAGATAGTTATTCGGAATCTTTTTTATAGAACTTAAGAAGAGTATTTTTGATAGAAGGCTTAAAGACTGTGTTATGGTCATAGCCTTCTATTTTTTCGTAGGTTAGGTTTAAACCGGAATAATTTCTCTCCTGTAAATCGTTGTAGAAATCCTCAATAGAAAAAATGAAATTTTTATCTTCATCTGCACCTACGGTTACATAGACATTAGCATTCAGAGTCTGTGTTCTGCTGTAATATTCATCTTCGTACGTAGACATAAATTTGCCGCCAGTATTTGCCCACATGGAAGGACTGCCAATATAATAATTTGTAAATGTATTTTTTCCTATAGTGTCATTATGAAACAGAGCGTAGTAAGCCCAGTATCCGCCAAGGGAATGTCCTGTGAGAGTCATATTTTCCGGGTTTACAGAGTATATTTCTTCCAGATAAGGGATTAGGTTATCTACAATAAAATGCAAGAATGAATCAGGGTTAGTCTGGAGATCTCTTTTCCGGATGACATCATAATTGTAAGAGTTTGGATATCCTATGCTGACAAGTATAACATCCTGTATCTGGCTAGATGTCATAAGAGGCCTGAGTTCAGGGTGATCACTGAGTCTCCAGACTCCATCGGTCATAACAACCATCGGATATGTGCTTGCTTCGTTATAATCAGGTGGAAGAGATATATGTACAACAAAAGTGTCATCTATCTCAGCATCATAAATGGATAATTCGTTGATATAGTCTGCACAGGCGGGATCAAGCGTGGTCACCTCGTTATAATACATGTGATCGGGAGAGAGTTTTCCCATGGTTATGCTGGCGCGTTCCTCTGGAAGTAAACCTGTTGGAGTTGTTGCTTCTGTAGTAATCTCCTCAGTTGTAATTTCTTCTGTAGTAATTTCCTCAGTTGTGATTTCTTTGACAGAGGTTTCGTTTGTTGTTGCTTCTTCGATTGCCGTATCTTCGGATGAAGAATAGCTGGTGACCGATTTGGTGACAGTAGAGTCATTCTTAGATGCTGACGAGTGTTGACACCCGGTGACAACTAATATAATGGCTATGCTGAATGTGGTCAAAATTGTTAATTCCTTTTTCATAAAGGCCTCCTTTGATTGTATTTAGTAATTATCATATAAATGAGAAATACTATAAAAACAATATCACAGGAGTTGCATTATGACCTGTCAGCAATGGTTAAACTTTGTCGGGATGGATTTGTAGGAGAAGGTAATTTTGTTCCTTTTCTAATGCTACATTGCTACACTCTAAGGTTACGTCAGGTACTATGTTATAATGAGAAAATGGTAGAAATTCTGTGTAAATTTTATACCAAAGTGACTGTTGTCCGGCAGGAGTAGTATCTGAACAGTCAAAACAGATCCATTCGCCGTCAGGAATGTTTGTTATCGAATAATCGGATATATTTAATCCGGAAATTTCTTGTTTTGTGATCATTCGTCCAAATGTGTAATTAAAGCATGAAATTTCATTATTGAACTTATCAATATTTATAAAATCATTTGATCTGTAACCGAATAAGCAGTTATTTGGTTTTTCATTATTGGATTTAATTTCCATCAGTTTATCCCAGCTTTTACTGCAGCATTCTCTTGTAAACATTGGAATCAGAACATTATTTTTCACAGTATCGAGGCTTTTGAAAACCCTGGAATAACCTGCAATACACATGCTGTTGATCTTAACGATTCTGTAATTAAGCATAGATCCCCCATCTGCTGTGACCCTTAATACAATTCGGGTGAAATTATGGAGGCCGGACTTGTTATTTCGAACATAAGATGGAGAGTTTCCATGAAAGCGTGTGAAAGCCTTCGTGAAGCTCTCGGGTGTATCATATCCATATTCAAGTGCAATGTCAGTCACCGTGCGGTTGGATGAAATGAGTTCTTCTCCAGCCAGGGAAAGCCGGCGGTTTCTGATATATTCCCCTATAGTATATCCTGTGATTAGATGAAATACTTTTCTGAAGTTGTCAGGAGAAGAGTAAGCCTGCCTGGCTATTGTATTTTGGTCTAATACTTCACCGTCAATAAGGTGAGTCTCAATATAATCAATTGCGTTAATAAGTCCTTCGGTCCAATTCAAATGGTTTTCTACCTCCATGTAATGTATGTATATCACTATAGCACATATTTGTAGTAAATTGTTATAATGGACATATGAAAGTCATATCGGTTTGTTAATATGCAGGTCAAGGAGGTGATGATGTGGAGAGAAACGACATAGAGGCGTCAATAAATGCCACATATGCAGAAAATAATTCGGAGACTTCAAGAAAGGAAATGTTCGCTCTGAACAAGATATTGTTGGTGGAGGATGATATACACATAAGTGAGGTCATACATGACTACTTTGTCAGAGAGAGTGGAGGTCAGATGTATGTCGAGGTGGCGTATAATGGCGATGACGGATTGGACAGTTTCATGATGGAGACATTTGATCTTGTGCTGCTTGATATCATGCTGCCAGGGATGGATGGTTTTGCGGTGTGTCGTGAGATGCGCAGGAACAGTATGGTTCCGATATTATTTCTGACGGCTAGAGATTCCGAACGGGATATTATGCTGGGCTATGATCTGGGCTGTGATGACTACATAGTGAAACCATTTTCACTTGCAACTCTGTATGCCAAGTGCAAGGCGCTTATCAAGAGATCCAAGGGGACTGACAGCAATGGAGAGCTGGTATGTGGAGCGATAAGCATGAATCCGTCAAGATATATGACGAAGGTAAATGGCGTGGAGGTCGATCTTGCACCAAAGGAGTTTGCTCTTCTGAAGATACTTCTTGAGAATAAGGGAAAGGTTATCACAAGAGAAAGACTGCTCGTTGATATCTGGGGTTATGATTATGAGGGAAGCGACAGATGCGTGGATAATCATGTAAGAAAGCTCCGGGCAGGTATAGGCAGTGCAGGAAAGCAGATAAAGACTGTGATAGGCAAGGGGTATCAGGTGAAAGAAATATAATTTATATCAGGTTTATATCAGGCAAGAAATGGTGATAAAAATGTCTGTATTAGAAAGCCTGGATTAGAATGCAAAAAGGGAGAAAAACGATATGACTGATAAAAAGAATAAAAATAAGAAATATACACCGGCAGTAAGACGCGAGCTTAAGCGAATAGTGAGGCGAAAACTTTGGCAGAGTTTTCTGGTTGCTGTAGTTATGGTTATGCTGATGACCATAGCAGCACTAGGATTATTGATTATAGTAAATTATAATCAGAGGTCAGAATTTGACAGCAATGTGAGTTCTGTGTGTAATGGAATGTACCGATTGATAAAAAGTGGTGAGGGTGATCAGCAAATACGTGAAGACATAGAAGATATACTTGCCAAATGTAATACACCGGGTTTCGTATCGAAGGTGTACAGATACGACAATGGTGTGGAGCTGTCGGGCTATGATGCAAAGTTTGAGGATGAAACAGATTTTGAAGATGAAGAGCAGGCGGATGATATGTCTGGAGCTGATGGTGAAATGACGGAAAATGTGCCAGAATCAGAGGTGGCACAGGATAGCTCATTGACAGACCGGGAGGAAGATATAAAGCCTGGTGATACATTTGTGGAAAATGGAATAACCTACGAATGGGCATCCACGGATGAAGGAATAACCGCTGTGAAAGTGAAGTCAGATGAATATATATATGAGGATGTAAGATCTGCTGAGGAGGTATACCGTGACTATGTTGCGATGGGATATGACGATGTAGACTATGCGAATATTGACAAACAGTATGAGTGTTCCAGAGAGTATCTTGACAGCGTATTTGAACGGGAGGGTATGAATAATGCCACCGATCACGAAGAAAGTATCTTGTGGAGAGGCTACTTCTACAGAGGGAGAACGCTGACAGTAGGAGAAAATGATTATTACGTTGTATCAGCAATGTATGAGAATCCGTTTACAGATCCGGATATGAAGTTGCTAAAAATTCTTATGTATGTATCTCCAATGTTTTTTATCTGCTGTGTGGTAGTACTTATGATATCATACAGAAAAAAGAAAAAAGAGATAATAGCTGACGAGAGCCGCAGAAACCTGATAGCAGCCATTGCTCATGATGTCAGAGGTCCGGTCACAGCTATATCGGGATATGCGGAAAATCTGCAGCAGATAGCAAAGGATTCCGAGTCCAGACATTACACAGATTCCATTTTGGACAATGTAGCATATATAAATGAGATGATAACAGGAATGCTGTCGTATATGAGACTTGAAAATACCATGACTATAAAAAAAAGAAAACGTGGAATTGGATAAGTTAGTAAGTCAGGTGACAGACAGATATATGGTGGATTTTGAAAACAGAAATATAGAGTGTGAGGTAAAAGGACATGCAGTTATTCAGGCGGATTTACGACTTATTGAGCTGCTTATTGATAATCTTGTGATGAATATGGCAAAATATGCCGCTGATGACAGCCATGCGAGCATTGAGATAGACGATGACCAGATCGTATTTTCAAATAAAATGGCTTGTGCTATAGACTGTGAGCCGTCAGAACTCTGGGAACCGTTAAAGAAAGGAAACACAGCGAGAACAGGACACACTGGAAATGGACTTGGACTTTCGATAGTCAGAAAGATAATGGGGTTGTCAGACCTTACAGGAGAGATAACTATCCAAGATGGGAACTTTATAGTCGAGATTGTTTTTAAAAAGTGAAAGACTATAATATAATGTATATTATCTGTGATAAAGTTATGGGGCTATTCAATGAAGACTGGATAGCCCTTATTTGTGCAAAAAAATAATATATTATGAAACCGTTTTTGACAGTAATCCCACTACTTTAGTGAAAGGAGGTAAGAGATTTGACCGGTCAGCATAGCAGCAATGTAAAAGAGCATTTTGAAGAAATCTATGAAAAAACCAAACGCAGTGTGACACTGTTCCTGATTTCAAGATGTAAAAGTTTCGATGATGTAAACGATGTACTGCAGGAAGTGTATATGGAGTATTTTAGAATATTACAGAAGAAAGGGATAGCTTATGTCAGGGATGAGGAACCATTTCTGATCTCGCTTTGCAAAAAGAAACTTTCATCATATTATTCATTCTGGGACAGAATAGCAAACCGGACATCGATAGATATATCGGCTGAATCTGAACTGAATGAACAAAGCGTTTATGAAGAGGAGAGTAGTGTGGAGGATGATTTTTACAGGGAGGAAATGCTGCATGATGTTAAAGAGATATTGAAACGGCAGCCAGACTGTGTACAGAAGATTTTTTATCTGTATTACTCAATGGAACTTTCTGTAACAGAGATATCCGGACTGCTGCACATGAAACCACAGACCGTGAAGAACAGGTTATTCCGGACAAGAAAATTAATAAGGGATTCATTGAGATGATGCATAAATTGGATATGATATCAAAGAGCGTGTCAGGTATGGAGGTGCGATTATGAACGAAAAGGATTTCTTCAAGGAAGCAACAAAGGAGATGATTGTGGATTTGAAAGGAATGGATATGAATAATATACATAAAGAGATGAAAGTAAAATCAGGGAAAAGGCTGCACATATCAGTATATGGTAAAGCTGCGGTAATAATCATAGTGTGTGTTATCTCACTGGGTACGATAGGCGTTGGCGCCAGCGCATTATATCACAGATGGAGCGATGGAATAAGAGACAAATACCAGATATCATCGGGAGACACAGAAAAATATGAACAGTCCGGACTGGCGAGTTTTCCGGGGGAAGACTCCGATGTAAATGCAGTTACACAAGATGGAGTAACGATATCCGTGGCACAGACCATAGTGGATAATTACTTTGCCTATGTGGCGCTTAAGGTTGAAGGCTTTGCCATAGAGGATGGACAGACTCCCGGATTTGGCATACATACCTGTACCTTAAATGGAAAATCAATAGGGAGCTTTAGCAGCTTTTATTCGGAGAAGGTTCTTGATGAAACCGGCAAGGTAGCAACAAGAGATGGCGAACTGATACAGAACTATGAGCTTGAAGATGGCAGTATGGAGTATCACATTCTTTTGGATTCAGAAGGAACAAAAGGATTTCTAGGTGGCAAAAAGATATCGATAGAACTGGGAAATCTGGGAGTGTATGATGATAGCCTGGGAATACAGACTGAGAACGAAGGAACATGGAAATTTGAATGGACGCTTAGCGGAGACAGTACATCCGTGATCCGAAAGGTCCATACAGTTCTTGAAAATACAGGAGCGGTAGTCACAGAATGCGAAATTTCCCCGATTTCAATCAGAGCGGTAATTGACATAAGTAATGCAAAACATATAAAGAATGACGAGTTATATGCAGTTCTTTCAGGCGTAAAATTAAAAGATGGAACTATCCTCACGCATATTACAGATGCCGGAACCGGCAGTTTATTAAAAAATGGAACATATCAGATTCTATTTTCGACAGACCGAATATTGGACGTAGATCAGGTAGAGAGTCTGCTGTTTCAAAAAACATCAAAATGCGAGGGCAGCACATACACCATCGAAGACTTATACGAAGTGCCATTCAGATAAGCAAATTGACGATGGTCAATAATTAAAGAAAAAGATTAGGTACACTAAGAATTAAAATATCGAAAAGCATAGAGCATTTATAAACAAATATAGTGAGATGTGACGAAACACAGAAAAAATAACACAGCAATATGCAGACAAATAAAAGTAAGAGAATTAGTTGTATAAAGAATTATTTTATATTAAAACAAGAACAGAAAGAAAGCCCACCCGGGGTATATACAGCGATCGGTAGTGCAGTCGACTGAGTTTCAGCGTTTCTTGCTAAGGCGAAGCGCGCAACGCCCTTATCGCGTGCGTAGCCGCATGCAGATAGAAACAAGCTGAAACGAAGGAAGACAAACGTGATCGATTATATACCCCGGGTGGGCTTTCTTTCGTCCGTCAAACAAATTAATTCTTAGAACATCTATACAGCAGATCCTCCCAACGTCGGTCAACCTCCTGCTGATACTGAACGAGAAGGTGCTCGTTCTCAGGCTTGAACAGGTGCTTGAACCTGCCCTGCGTTCTCAGAAAGTCCTCGATAGGAAGCTTCTTCTTAGGAGCGTAGGAGAGGATCCATTTGCCTTCGATAACCTCGAACAGAGGCCAGTAGCATGTCTCAACTGCCAGCTTGCAGATGTCCATGATCTTCTCTGTAGGGTATCTCCATCCTCTAGGACATGGAGACATGACGTTGAGGAAAGCTGCGCCAGGTGTGTAGATAGCCTTCTCAGCCTTCTCGTAGAGATCACGCATGTTGCCGAGAAGAGTAGACTGTCCAACATATGGGATGTCGTGTGCAGCCATGACCTGGGCGAGATCCTTTCTGTTCTGCATCTTACCATTTGACTGTGAGCCTACTGGTGTGGTTGTTGTGTCAGCATACATAGGAGTAGCTGATGAACGCTGGATACCAGTGTTCATGTATGCGCCATTGTCGTAGCACACATATACCATGTCATGTCCACGCTCCATGGCACCTGACAGTGACTGAAGTCCGATGTCATAAGTTCCGCCATCACCGCCAAATGTGATGAATTTGTATGTGTCATCTATCTTGCCTTTTTTCTTCAGAACGTTATACGCTGTCTCAACACCGGAGAGGGTAGCGCCTGCGTTCTCAAAGGCATTGTGTATGTAGCTGTCCTCGTATGCTGTGTAAGGATACATGAAGGTTGAAACCTCAAGACATCCTGTGGCGTTTCCGATGACCGCCTTGTCGCCCTCGTGAAGGGCGCGGAGTACAGTTCTGACAGTGATAGTACCACCGCAGCCTGCACACATTCTATGACCTGGAGCAAGACGCTCAGGCTTGTTCATTACTTCTTTAAAATTATATGCCATTTCATCTTACCTCCTACTGTCTAAGTCCTATGTACTGATACTGAGGGATCTCAGCACCGTTCTCGATCATGTCCTCAAGCTGTGCAAATACGCCTCTTGCGCTCTCCACAGTGTAGTCACGACCGCCGAGACCGTAGATGTAGCTGACAGCCTTTGTGGTTGCCTGAATGTCATACAGGTGCTCCTTAACCTCTGCTGAGAGAGGTCCGCCGCCTGCTCTGAATCCTTCCGATCTGTCAAGAATTGCCACAGCCTTGGTGTGGGCGAGAGCCTTTGCAATCTCCTCGCCAGGGAATGGTCTGAACACTCTGATCTTGAGAAGTCCGACCTTCTTGCCTTCGTTTCTCAGCTCATCTATAGCTTCCTTTGTTGTTCCGGCAGCAGAACCGATCATAACGATGGCGTAGTCAGCGTCGTCAAGTCTGTACTCCTCAAAGAATCCGTAGTGACGGCCTGTCATCTCCTCGAATTCCTTTGCAACGTCCAGAATAACCTGCTTTGCATTCTTCATGGCAGTGTTCTGAGCCATCTTAGTCTCCATATAGTAAGGAGATGTGGCGTAAGGACCGACAGCCATAGGCATCTCAGGATTTAACAGATACTGCTCAGGGGTGTATTCACCTACAAACTTCTTTACGAGATCATCCTCTATGAGGGTGATGTTCTCAACGGCATGGCTTGTGATGAAGCCATCCTGACATATCATGATAGGAAGTCTGACATCCTTGTGCTCAGATATTCTGTATGCCTGAACAAAGTTGTCATATGCCTCCTGGTTGTTCTCTGCGTATATCTGAAGCCAGCCTGTATCACGTGCTCCCATACTGTCTGAGTGGTCACAGTTGATGTTGATAGGGCCGGAGAGTGCTCTGTTTACAAGTGCGAGGGCAAGTGGAAGACGATTGGACGCTGCCACATAGAGCTCCTCCCACATGAGAGCCATACCACATGATGATGTGGCTGTGAGTGTACGACAGCCGGCAGCCTCTGCACCGATCGCTGCACTCATGGCACTGTGCTCACTCTCTACCGGGATAAATTCTGTATCGATCTCTCCATTGGAGATAAATGTTGAAACGAACTGAGGTATCTCAGTTGAAGGTGTTATAGGGAATGCAGGCATAACATCCGGATTGATCTGCTTTATAGCGTGTGCCACAGCCTCATTTCCTGAAAGACGTTCTCTTATAGCCATTTATTTGCCCTCCTTCATAGTTATAGCTCCGAATTTGCACTGGTATGCGCATATACCGCAGCCCTTGCAGTGATCCAGGTCAAATGCGAGACGTTTGCCTGATACTACCGGAATGCATGAATCCGGGCAGACAGGTGCGCACAGAAGACAGTGTACGCATTTGCTCTCATCGAGGACAGGGGTTGAAGTTCTCCACTCACCTGTGTTAAAAGCCTTGGAAGTGCCGCCGCCGTATACGTGGTTTCCAGGTGTGAGTTCTGTCCATTTGCTGTTGTCATGTATCTTGCTTATATCTGTTCTCATTACTTCATTACCTCCCTGAAGGCGAGCTTTAATGCTTCCATGTTGCCCTCGATAACCTCTGGTTTCTTGGCAAATTTGTGCTGATATGACTGTCTCATATCTTCGAGGAAAGGTCCCTCCTCCATGATTCCGCTGACAGCAACGATGGCTGCAAGCATAGGAGAGTTAGGGAAATTCTTGCCGAGAGTCTTCATGGAGATCTCTTTGGCATCAAGTGTGTATACCCTACCCTTGTAACCCTTGAGCAGTGGACGAACCTCGTCCGGAGTCTTAGGGGTATTTATGATGATGGCACCATCCTCGGCGAGACCTGCAGTCACGTGTACAGGTTCGATCAGAGATTCGTCTACAACAACCACATACTGTGGCTCGTAAATGTTAGAATGTACTCTGATAGGTTCACTGCTGATCCTGTTGTAAGCAGTGATAGGTGCGCCCATTCTCTCTGGACCATACTCAGGAAATCCCTGAACATATTTACCTGTTTTGAATGCCACATCTGCGAGGAGCAGGGCAGCAGTCTTGGCACCCTGACCACCACGTCCGTGCCATCTGATTTCGATAGTATCTTTCACTTTTACATCTCCTGTCAAAAATTTCTCATTAAGTTCCATTTAATAGGAAAAATAATCCTTTTGATTATACCATTTATAAATAATAAGTAAAGAATAAAATTAAGGATATATGACGATGAACAAAAAATATTAACGCATATCGACTGAAATACCTAAAAATATTGAATTCTGTAGAGCGTAGAGTCATTAAAGATATATATATCAGCCATGCTGACAGAAAATGTTATATTTTATATTCTGACGGCAAAGTGAATGCAGTTCTGTCCGTCGATTATCTGATTGTCCAGCAGTATATCACCGTGATACTTTGATGTGAGCTGTTTCAACTTGTAAAGTCCGATTCCTCTGGAATAGGCGCCGTCTTTCAGTGGCTTTGTGGAGTATCCCTTGGCGAAGAAATCCTTTCGCATTTCGGCGGTGAGATGCGGCCCGGCATTAAAGGTTTCTATGGTGGTTGTTTCTCCGTCAGAATCTATGATGACTCTAATTCGTCCGCTATCTCCGGTTGCGTCAAATGCGTTATCTACCAGAATGCTCATGACATCAAGAAGTTCAAATTCTGCAGCCTTGGATGTGAGGGTGGAATTTTTCACATCTATGTCCAGATCTATATTACGTTCCTGGGCAAGATTCATCTTGCTGAACAGAAATCCTGCGATCAGTTTCATGTTGATCTTCAGGAGGTGAGAATTCTTTATGACATTATCAGCATAGGAAGCATTCAGCTCTCTGGTAAGCGCAGCAGTGAGAGCGTCATAATCAGTATAGCTGATGGGCAGCATACTGATTGCCTGAAGTTCGTTGTTGTAATCGTGCTGTCTCATGCGCACCTGGTTTATAAGATCCTCTATAATAGGAAGATACTGTTCATAGGATTGGAGCTGCTTCTGTGATTCCCTGAGACACATGTAGTTTTTATACATCCCAGTATACAGGATAAGAATTACTATCAGTACGATTACGATGGTCATAAGCCCCCTTATAAAGTCTGTTGGTGACAGACGCTGATAAGCAGTCATCAACAACAAAAACATAAATACGCTAAGTATAATATATCTTGATGTTGAATTTTTAATTACCAATGTATCGTATGCTTTATTCAGATGTGCAAATCTGTATATAAGAAACATGATAAGAATATTTATTGGATCTGCGATATATGCACTGTATCTGGTGAATGGCATATCTGTAAATGGCAATGTTACCAGAACCATTGATAGTTGGATCAAAGAACAGATTATATGTGTAAATGCAAATGTATACAGATTTTTCTGAGGAGGCAGCCCATAAAGCAGCATCAGATAGATAAATGCGTATATCCAGGCTACAATTGTTTGCCAGAAAGATGAGTCGTCGAGCATGGATATACCCGCTGTGCTCAGCATACACAGGATAACATATGGAATCCTTTTGGTGATGCTTGACAGTTTAACATTCAAAATTGCTGCGTATGTAACAGCAAAAAGAATGGAGTCGAGAAAAAGTTTTGCAAGTATATCAAGGAAATTCAGCATTTAATATCCTCCAGACTCTGTTCAATAGCTGTTTTGTATTTCCTTCCGACAGGGATGACAGTGTCAGCTCCGCTCAGATGAAGAATGGAATTGGATTTGTCATAGCTTTTTACAAATGAAGGATTGATATAGTAACCTTTATGACATCTGATGATCGACGTATGCTCGTTGTCAAGAAGAGTGTCAAAAACAGAATTGGTGACAATGAAGTCTCCACAATCTGTAAAAAGGTGCTTGTGATGGCCGGAAGCACATACATACATGATACTGTCCGGGGTTATGTGAAAGTATATACCCTGAATATCGCGCAGTTTAATCTTATATTTGTTTTCTGAAGCAGGATGCATCACCTTATTTATAGCTGACAGTACATCATTACGATCGTATGGCTTGGAAAAATAATAACTGCAATGATATTTGTTGATGACATCCAGATTTGGTACGGTTATATCAGTGATGAATATAACAGGTGCCTGATCGTATATCTTACTTGTACGTATATAACTACAGACGTCCAGCCCGGTTTTGCCAGTGCCCAGGTTAATGTCAAGTAGAAATAGGTCTATATTATTATGGGAGTCAATAACAGAGAGTGCCTGATCATATGTTGAAGCTGTGAACACATGTGGATCATCATATGCATCCTCGATTATATGTTTTAGTCCGTTTATTTGAATTGTATCATCTTCAACAATAAAAATATTCATAGATTTTATTCTCCTGATAAAGTAATATAATTCTCTATGATTTTAACATAACAGTGATATATTCTACAATAAGAAATATGTCGTTCATGTCGCTAAACACGTCGTTCATGACGATTTATGGCGTAAATATTGGAATAATTCATACAAAATGATACAATTTATAACAAGCATTAACAGGCTGCGAGGGGAGATTATCAATATATAGTCAGGATGTATTCATCACATGCGTAGTGAAGAATTATGTATATTGGATATTTTGCTGGCCTAGATGTACTGTCATAGATATGGGGATCATATCTATGACAGTTTTTTGTGCCTGTATCTGGAATTTTGGTGGCTTATAGCGGCAGAATAGTATTTAAAAATAAAAGATAATATGATATGATGTAAGGAAATATGGGATTTTGTACATGCAATGTAAGGAAAACCATAAACGACAAAGCTATTACCAGGAGGAAGAGAATGATTAAATTATTTGACAACGGTGCTTATCTGTTACATGGTACAGAGCTGGTTGAGGATAATGCCGAGGCAGCTGCAGTTCTTGCATCCAAGCTTGGAAGTGCTCCATCGAAGGAAGAGGCATCAAAGAACACACTTGCTTACGGAATATTGGCGAAGCATAACACATCTGATAATATGGAGAATCTTAAGATCAAATTCGATAAGATGACTTCACATGATATAACATTTGTTGGAATCATCCAGACAGCAAGAGCGTCAGGTCTCAAGGAATTCCCTATACCATATGTACTTACCAATTGCCACAACTCACTGTGTGCTGTAGGTGGAACCATCAATGAGGATGACCATATGTTTGGTCTCTCATGTGCGAAGAAGTACGGCGGTGTATATGTACCACCTCATCAGGCAGTCATCCACCAGTTTGCGAGAGAGATGCTGGCAGAGTGTGGCGCCATGATCCTCGGTTCAGATTCCCATACACGTTATGGTGCTCTTGGTACTATGGCTATTGGAGAGGGCGGCGGCGAGCTTGCAAAGCAGCTCCTGTGCAAGACATACGATGTTGCAAAGCCGGGCGTTATCGCAATCTATCTCGACGGAGAGGTACAGAAGGGTGTTGGTCCTCAGGATGTGGCACTTGCCATCATCGGAGCAACATTTGGCTGCGGATATGTCAAGAATAAGGTCATGGAGTTCGTTGGCCCTGGTGTTGACAAGCTCTCAGCAGATTTCCGTATCGGTATCGACGTTATGACAACAGAGACTACTTGTCTGTCATCCATCTGGAAGACAGATGACAAGATAAAGGACTGGTATGACATTCACGGAAGAAGTGAGGCATACAAGGAGATGAATCCTGGAGATGTGGCTTACTATGACGGAGTTGTATATGTAGATCTGTCAACAGTTAAGCCAATGATAGCCATGCCATTCCACCCAAGCAACACGTACACAATCGATGAGCTGAACGCCAACCTCATGGATATACTTGATGATGTTGAGAAGCGCGCACTTGTAAGCCTTGACGGCAAGGTCGACTTCACACTCAAGGATAAGGTAAGAGATGGCAAACTGTACGTTGAGCAGGGTATTATCGCCGGATGTGCTGGTGGTGGATATGAGAATATCTGTGACGCAGCAGATATACTTAGAGGCAAGAGTATAGGTGCAGATGAGTTCACACTTTCAGTATATCCTGCAAGCACACCTATATATATGCAGCTGGCTAAGAATGGTGTTCTGGCTGATCTCATCGAGACAGGCTCTATCGTCAAGACAGCATTCTGTGGACCTTGCTTTGGTGCCGGTGATACACCTGCCAACAACGCATTCTCCATCAGACATTCAACAAGAAACTTCCCTAACAGAGAGGGATCAAAGATACAGAATGGTCAGATATCATCTGTTGCACTTATGGATGCCCGTTCAATCGCAGCAACAGCAGCCAACAAGGGATACCTGACATCAGCGACAGACCTTGCTGATATAGAGTACACACATCCAAAGTATTTCTTTGACAAGGCTATATATGACAGAAGAGTATACAATGGTGTCGGCAAGGCTGATCCATCGGTTGAGATCAAGTTTGGTCCTAACATAAAGGACTGGCCGGAGATGGTTCCTCTTACAGATAACCTTCTCCTCAAGGTTGCATCAGTTATACATGATCCTGTAACAACAACAGATGAGCTCATCCCATCAGGAGAGACTTCATCATACAGATCAAATCCTCTTGGACTTGCAGAGTTCACACTTTCAAGAAAGGATCCTGAGTACGTTGGAAGAGCAAAGGCTATCCAGGCTGTAGAGAAGGTTCGTGAGGCAGGAGAATGCATGGGCAAGGCGTTCCCTGAGGTTAAGGAAGTTATGCATGCCATCAAGGAGAAGTTTGAAGACGTATGCGGAAGCAATACAGGTGTTGGAAGTACCATATATGCTGTTAAGCCAGGTGACGGTTCAGCACGTGAGCAGGCTGCATCGTGCCAGAAGGTTCTCGGCGGATGGGCTAACATTGCAAAGGAATACGCAACCAAGAGATACAGATCAAACCTTATCAACTGGGGGATGCTTCCATTTGTCATCGATAAGGATTTTGACTTTGACAATGACGATTATGTATTCATCCCTGGAATCAAGGATGCTGTAAAGAATAAGACAGAGGTCATCAAGGCATATGTTGTGAACAAGAATTTTGCTGAGATAGAGCTGAGACTTGGAGAACTCACAGATGACGAGAGACAGATCATCACAGACGGCTGCCTCATCAACTACTACAAGTACAACTAAATGATATATATGGTGCCGTGTGCGCCATGTATGTACATTTGCAGATTATGTATATTTTCATCAGATAATGTATATACGACGAGATAACAGGCATCATCATTGTGCGCACTTGCGCGGATTGGTGGTGCCTGTTATCGTTCATATAGCCTGTGTGTTCCTGAGGTGATGATACACAATGGCAAAGACGAAAAAATTTGCACCGTGTTGGGGTTATCAAGACAAAAATAAAATGCAGGAGGTATTTAATTATGGGTAAAACAGAAATGGAAAAGATGCATACGTGTGAGCTTTATCTTCCGGGTGACGAGGACATCGCCAGAGAGCAGATAAAGTGCCTGGACAGATTATACGATTTCAATATGACCAGACCAACAGAGATGGTCAAGCGTCAGCAGATGCTTAAGGAGATGTTCGAGGAGATAGGAGACAATTGCTATATAGAACCACCACTTCATGCAAACTGGGGCGGCAAATTCGTCCATTGGGGCAGCAATATCTATGCAAACTTTAACCTGACCATGGTGGATGACACACATATTTATGTGGGTGATTACACGATGTTTGGTCCAAATGTCACACTGGCTACGGCGGGGCATCCGATAGATGCGGAACTCAGAAAACAGGGTTATCAGTACAATGCACCTATAACGATAGGCAAGAACTGCTGGATAGGTGCAGGAGTTACGATACTTCCGGGGGTTACAATAGGTGATAACACTGTCATAGGAGCTGGAAGTATGGTTGCAACGGATATTCCATCCAATGTCGTGGCTGTGGGCAATCCATGTAAGGTTGTTCGAGAGGTAAATGAGCGTGACGCAAAATATTATTTCAAGGATCACAGGATCGACTTCTTCCAGTACAACAATGTAAGTAAGAATGACTGATGAGGATATCATAAATCTGAGCTATATTGGTGTAGATGATAAGAATTATGATAGCTATGTTGTAGTATCAGTTGAAAAAGGAAAGACCGGAAAGGTGCAGAGCACATATCAGTTTGATGACACATCTTCTGGGGAACAAGTCAGGTCTGTATGGATAGAACTATAATATAAAAAGGCGTGCATGAAAGATTCTTCAAAATGAACTTTCGTGCACGCTTTTTTATATATGACTTATTTATTGTTTGATAGTCAGCCCTGTTACTGCTTTGATATGGCAGCAGCCTCAGTGCTCTTGGCAACTTCTACGATAGAAGAGGTGAGACCTGCGATTCCCTGTATCTCTGATGGAATGATGATCTTGGTAGCCTTGCCATCTGCAGCCTTTGTGAATGCTTCCAGGCTCTTGAGTGTGATAACCTGATTTGATGGCATTGATTCATTAAGAGCTCTGATACCATCTGCATTTGCCTGCTGTACAGCGAGTATAGCCTGTGCCTGACCTTCAGCTTCTTTGATAGTTGCCTCCTTCTTGGCTTCAGCACGAAGGATCTGTGAAGCCTTCTCAGCCTCGGCCTCAAGGATAACCGACTGCTTGTTACCTTCTGCGATGAGGATGGCTGACTTCTTCTCACCTTCAGCACGAAGGATCTGCTCACGTCTCTCTCGCTCTGCCTTCATCTGCTTCTCCATGGCATCCTGAATAGCTGCCGGAGGAATGATGTTCTTGAGCTCTACTCTGTTGACCTTGATTCCCCAAGGATCAGTAGCTTCATCAAGCGTAGCTCTCATCTTGGTGTTGATAGTCTCTCTTGATGTAAGAGTCTGGTCAAGCTCAAGATCACCGATGATGTTACGAAGTGTGGTGGCTGTCAGGTTCTCGATGGCCATTATAGGATTCTCAACTCCATAGCTGAAAAGCTTTGGATCTGTGATCTGGAAGAATACGACAGTGTCGATTCTCATTGTAACATTATCTTTGGTGATAACCGGCTGTGGTGCAAAGTCAACAACCTGCTCTTTGAGGGTAACCTTCTTTGCAACCTTGTCAATGACAGGCATCTTCATGTGAAGGCCGACAGACCATGTTGCCTGATATGTTCCAAGTCTCTCAATTACATAGGCATGTGCCTGTGGCACGATTTTGATCGTACTGCATATAACAACAATCACGATCAGACATAAAATAATAATAAGTGCAGCTCCTGCTCCGTCCATAATAATCTCCTTAATAATTAAAATAGTGTGTAAATAAGTAATAAAATAAAGTGCATCAAAGACATGCTGGCCTCTTTAACTCTCCGTTACAGGCCTGCCTGTTCAACAATGGCTTTTACGCCGGATATCTCGCATATTACAACTTCGGTACCTGTTGGTATGATATTGTTGCTTTTTGATCTCGCTGTCCATTCAACCCCATTAATCATAACCTGACCTTTAGACTTAAGATTGTCTATATCATCGGATACGATTACGTGTTTGCCGATGAGACTCTCTACGTTGGTTTTAACCAGTTTGTTGTCAAGATGTTTCTTGGCAATAGGTCTTGTTGTAAAAAAGAGAATGGTTGTTACAACAAGGAATACAACAATCTGTAGTGGTAATGAACCGCTGAAAAATGCGATGATCATGGCAACCAGTGCGCCACCACATGCCCAGATAGTTGTGAGTCCGAGCGATATGATCTCAACAATGAGACATACGGCAAATATTATAAGCCAGGTTACAATCTCCCAATTCATATAGAACACCTCCCTTGTGTAGGAAATCCTCATATGCGATAAAACTCGCATTGCCCTTGGCTAGTTCTAATTTTACTAGAAAAATAGTTACTAAACAACATAAATATTCTGAATATACAATACCTTAAAGTGCATTATACGCACGAATTACAAAATTATTAATAATAAATAATAAAGGTATAGTTAAATATCCATAAGCTGTCTTGCACCATTCGGCAAAAACAAATATAATAAAAAAAGCGGTTGTCGGGATCCACCCGGCGAGCCGTACACAAGCTTATGGATGGGAGAGAAAAGGTGGCGGCAAATAACAAAAAGAGACGAATCTTAAACATGAGCCTGGCGGTTATAGGAATAATCGTCGTGGGACTTTTATTTAACAAGATACTTGAACAGTGGGCAGGCTTTCGGGAGATAATAGATAAAATCTCAGGCGCATTTGCACCAATTATAGTTGGTGCGGTCATAGCGTTTCTTATGAATCCGATACTTGTATTTTTTGACAGACTTTTTCATACTTTATTTCAGGACAAAGTTATCACGGATAAGAAGAAGCTGTTTAAGGTATCGAGGACACTGGCGGTTATCCTCACAACTATAGTATTTCTGGGAATCATAACAGGTGTAGTATGGCTTGTGGTGCCGCAGCTCTATGACAGTATCAAGCAGCTGGTTGGCAACATGGACAATTATTATTACAACCTGCAGAATATGGTGGAGAATATCAATGAGAAATTCCAGAAACTCAATATACCTGAGGATGAGCTGAACAAATATATGAATACGGCATATCTGAAGTTGCAGGACATGTTGAACACAAAGATCATGCCAAATGTGGACAAGATTGTGGTGAATATAGGAAGCGGAGTATTCTCCGGATTGAAGTTCCTGTATAATTTCCTTATTGGCATAGTGGCTTCTATTTATGTGATGGCAAATAAAGAATATCTGGCATCAAGGGGAAAGAAGATAATATATGCCATGTTTAAGGTAAAAAATGCAAATAATATCCTCGATGGACTTTCAGAGATGTACAGGATTTTTGGACAGTTTATCAATGGCAAGATACTTGATTCACTTATAATTGGATTGATAATGTTTATAGTTTCTACAATACTCAATCTGCCATATGCAGTGCTGATAAGTGTTATTGTGGGAGTGACAAATGTCATACCATTCTTTGGACCGATCATAGGAGCTATACCTTGTTTCTTTATCGTACTTATAGCCGATCCGATCAAGAGTCTGGTGCTGTTGCTTGTTATACTCATATTGCAGCAGTTTGATGGAAATATTCTTGGCCCGAAGATCATAGGAGATACTACAGGACTTTCGAGTTTCTGGGTACTTACCGCAGTTATTGTGGGCGGAGGTCTGTTTGGATTCTTTGGCATGCTTCTGGGAGTCCCTGTATTTGCGTGCTGTTATATGTATATCAACAGGACATGTACTGCAAAGCTGCAGGATAAGAATCTGGCATTCAAGACCTCTGAGTATGAGAAGATAAAGAGGATTGATGAGGAGACGGGTGAACCGATATACCGGACAGAAGAGGAAGAGGATATAAGATTCAAGAAAAAGACTCCTGAACAGAAACTGGAAGAGCGAGAGAATAAGAGGAAGCTCAAACAGAAACAGCATATGCTTCAGTATCCGTCTGATCTTCCAGATGATGAATATGTGAAACCGGAATCGAAGCAGTCAAGATCAGAGGAAGTCAGTGAGGACGATTCAGAGGATGATCCAATCAGTATTATAGACAAATTCGTACACGTCATGAGGACTGTTGCCAGCAAGGCGGATGCGGAGAAACTGGCAAAGGATATAGTGGAAGAAGGGAAAAAGCCCGAACATGATATAGATAACAATGACAAGTCGAAAGTCAATGAAACTCCAACAAACGATGACGGTGAGACGTACAAGTAAATATAATATCAATACGTGGAATGAATCTGAATTCCCGTGTAACATATGATAAGTACAAAAGAACAGATTTGCTTTTACACAAATCTGTTCTTTTCATCGTCATATGAATAGTCTATGGATGCAAGTGTTTTCTTTATGTAATCGGCATCGACACATAGAGAGCTGCAGAGCTCGTCAAGACTTGGATAATCATCTCTGAGCTTTGTGTTGATGAAGCTGAGAAGCACCATAGGATCTTTGGGAAGTGATGAGTATTCCATGGATAAAGTACCTCCTTGTGGTATATTGGGTCATAATATGAAGTTTCTTTATAAATATTATGGTTGAATTAGCTGCATAAAATTGGTATATATATAGTTTGTGATATATTGCAGATATATTATCACAAATACAAATTGAATTTTACAACAGTGATTTAGAAATGGCAATAAGGAGTTAGATATGAGTACAAATATCGGTACGGCAAAGAAGGGAAAGCTATCAGGAAAAGGAAGCAATCTGGCACTTCAGGCTGGAATTCTGGCTGGCGCTGGAATTGTGTCCAGGATCATCGGACTTCTCTACAGATCACCCCTCTACCAGATCCTTGGGGATGAGGGAAATGGATATTATGGTTCTGCATACGCCATATACGCCATGGTTATAATGATCGCCACATATAGCATTCCAACAGCGATATCAAAGCTGGTTGCAGGAAAGATCGCTATGGGACAGTACAAGAGTGCCAGACGAATATATTATTGTACATTTATATATGTAGTGATAGCCGGAGCTGTGGCGGCACTTATCACTTACTTTGGTGCATCATGGTTTGTCAGTGATCAGCCAAATGCTATCTTAAGCCTTAAGATTCTTGCTCCTACCATATTTATATCGGGATTTCTTGCCATATTCAGAGGATACCTGCAGGCATACAATACGATGGTGCCTACATCTATATCACAGATCATAGAGCAGCTTGCAAATGCAGTAGTGAGTATCGTCGCTGCGTACATGCTTGCAAAACCATTTGCCGCTGGAACAACTGAACATGCCAAGTATGGTTCAGCCGGAAGTGCCATGGGTACAGGTGCCGGAGTCCTTGGAGGACTGATATTCATACTGTTTGCGTATGCGAAGAGAAGAAAGGGAATCATGGAGTCTGTGAAGAACGACACAAGTCCTGACACAGAATCCTATGGAAAGTTATTTAGAATAATCATCGCGACAGTCACGCCTATAGTCGTGGCAGCTGTGGTATATAACGTACTAACACCTATAGACATGAAGATATTCTACGTTGTCATGAAGATGAAGGGAATGGATTCACTGGAAATGGCAAAATTGTACGGTATTTATTCCGGACAGTATACGGTCCTCACGAATCTTCCGCTTGCCATAGCAGCTTCAGTAGGAATCGCATATATTCCTGGAATATCAGGCGCTTATGCGCAAGATGACATGAAGAAGACAAACAAGCTTTTAAATCAGGCACTCAGTATGTCCATGCTGGTCACCATACCGTGTGCAGTCGGAATGGGTGTTCTGGCTAAGCCTATCATACAGCTCCTGTTTTCGGGAGCAGATCCTATGGCGGCCAAGTGTATGTATCTTGGATTTATATCCATCGTGTTCTTTGCACAGTCTACTGTCACCAACAGTGTGCTTCAGGCCATGGGCAAGGTGATGGCACCGGTTATCAATGCCACACTTGCGCTGGTGATACATGTGGTAGTTCTTGTACTTATGTTGTATTGTACGGATTTGGCATTGTATGCTCTGGTATTTGGATCCATAGTTAACTCACTGCTTATATGTATATTCAACCAGCGTTCACTTACAAAGTACAAGACCGGTAAGATGGATAACAGGAGAATATATGTTGCACCGACTATAGCATCTATCTTCATGGGCGTTGTCACGATTATTGTATATGAGGGATGCAGAAAGATTCTCGGCAACTGGGTCATCTCAATGTTTGTTGCTGTATTTGTAGCGATAATATTCTATGCGTTAGCAATACTCAAAGCTGGCGGCTATACAGAGGAGGAACTTCTTAATATGCCAAAGGGAGGACTTATCGTGAGGTTTGCTAAGAAGTTCAGATTATTGTAAAGTGGGGACACTCTCCGGTACAAAAGGAACGTCCCCTAGGGATTATTATGGAAAAAGAAAAAAAGAGTACGGCTCTTCTGAAGATATTCATAACAACATTATATCTGAGCACCTTTACCTTCGGGGGTGGATACGTCATCGTGTCTCTTATGAAGAAAAAGTTTGTGGATGAAACTCACTGGATAGAGCAGGATGAGATGCTCGATCTTGTAGCTATAGCCCAGTCGTCGCCTGGGCCTATCGCAGTAAATGGATCGATAGCGGTGGGATATAAATTGTGCGGCATAGCAGGGGCGCTAGTGGCTATAGTCGGAACGATCATTCCGCCATTTGTTATCATATCCATCATATCTTACTGTTACAGCGCATTCAGGAGCAACTGGGTGATCAGTGAGATGCTGGAGGGAATGCAGGCCGGAGTTGCTGCGGTCATAGCATCGGTTACATATGATATGGGAGCAGACATAGTAAAGCAGAAGGATGATCTGGGGATATTGATCATGATAGCTGCATTTGTTGCATCCTACATATTGGAGATAAATGTCGTGTTCATAGTAATTGTCTGTGGACTTGTCGGTGTTTGTAGAGGACAGCTTGAGAAAAGAAGAGGGCGTGGGCATAAAAAGACAGAGGATACTTCTGACGAAAATCCTGAAAAACATCCCGACAAAGGGGGGATGGAATAATGATCTATTTGCAATTGTTCCTAAGTTTCTTCCAGATAGGACTCTTCAGTTTCGGCGGAGGTTATGCCGCCATGCCGCTTATACAGGGACAGATAGTGAAGATACATGGGTGGATGACCATGTCAGAGTTCACGGATCTGATCACTATATCCCAGATGACTCCGGGACCTATAGCTGTCAATTCGGCGACATTTGTGGGGCTACGGGTGGCCGGATATGCCGGTGCGGCGATTGCCACGCTCGGATGTATACTCCCTTCATGTATCATTGTAACGGTCATAGTCAGGCTGTATCTGAAATATCGAAAGCAGGATGTTCTTCAGGAGATTCTCGGCGGCATAAGACCGGCTGTTGTGGCTATGATCGCGTCAGCGGGAGTTTCGATATTCGTGACGGCGGTCTGGACTGGTATCGACATGATAAGTCTCGCAGGAACTAAGTGGAATCTTGTGGTGATATTTGCAGTGAGTGTTGTTCTGCTCAGGAAATTCAAACTAAATCCGGTGTGGGTGATGCTGCTTTCCGGTGCGATGCAGGTGCTGTGTGAAGTGGGGACGTTTCTTTTGTCATGAAGAACGTCCCCAAAGGAGGTCTAGATGAAGAAGAAAATATTACTGTGTCTGATAGCACAGCTCATATGCTGGAGCATTATGACGCTGTCTGATTACATAGAAGAAACATATAATGATAGTTATAATCTGGTCGTTGTATTTGCTGTACCCCTGATATGCGTAATTCTGTATATTATATTCAGAAAATGGATATACGATAATCAGATTGTGCGGCTGAAAGATGTCGCCATAATCTGTGCGGCGTGGATGATCTGTGGATTGATACTGGGATTTCTGATCGGTGCTCTGGTTATCAATGAAATGTGGATAGTGCCGCAGGCTACAGGAGGATGGGAGCATCTGCTGAATGGGATCGAATACATGATGTTCGCCATAACACTTGCAGGAATACCATTTGTGGCGGTGGTTCTGATCGAGTCGGTTGTGGGGATAGTAATGGTAGTTAGAAAAAGGGCTTGACGAGAGCTTTGGTAAAGTTGCCAGACGCAAGAAATAAGTTTTATAATGAAATGCTTCATCTGTGAGAGAATCAGGTGGAGCATTTTTTATGCATGGTGGCTAATGTATTAACCAGGCATATGAAGAGTTTGTATACCCCTTTACAAAAAGAAAAAATATCAATATACTTACCGATGATAATTACATTAAGTAATTACACAAAATAATAATAAAACAATATTTGATAAATTTACAGGAAGGAATGCTATGACAAAGGAAAAGATAAAACAGGTGATGGATGCCTGCTATCAAGCTAAGAGAGTCAGAGATATGATGCCAAAGTTGCCAAATGGAGTCACACCGACTCATATACATTATCTTGATGTGATAACGAGACTTGAGAGGCCTGAGACTGAGGTAAAGGTCAGTGATATAAGTGATGAACTGGGACTCCCAAGACCGGGAGTGACAAAGACGATAAAGGATATGGAACGCCTCGGATTTGTGGAAAAGAAGGCTTCAGAGGCGGATGGACGTATTGTGTATATAAGGAGCACTCAGGCTGGCAGAGATCTGGTTTGCAAATATGTGGACGAGTATTTTACACGACTGGGGGAGTCTCTTACCGATATCACAGATGAAGATGCAGATATTATGATAGCGACTATTGAAAAAATTTATGATGTTATGAGCAAAAGGAGTCAAGACATAAGATGAGTGTACAGGATAAAACAGATTTTACACAGGGAAGTATAATTAGAAAAATGCTCCCATTCATGGGACCGATTCTTGGAGCATTGATACTTCAGGCTGCATACGGTGCGGTTGATCTGCTGGTGGTTGGAAGATTCGGTTCGACGGCGGGACTTTCAGCCGTATCTACGGGCAGCCAGGTGCTCAATCTGGTTACATTTGTGATAACAGCACTTGCTATGGGTGTCACAGTGCTTATTGCCAGATATATAGGCGAAAAGAACACGGATCAGATAGGAGAGCTTCTTGGAGGCGCTACGACTATATTTGCTATACTTGCGGTGGTGCTGGCAGTTGTCATGGTGACGTTTGCAAGACCTTTGTCCGTGTTGATGCAGGCACCGGCAGAGGCGGTCACTCTTACATCATCGTACGTGAGGATATGCGGAGGCGGAATATTTTTCATTATGGCCTACAATGTGCTCACCGCGATATTCAGAGGCTTTGGAGACAGCAAATCACCTCTTATATTTGTGTTTGTGGCATGTATTGTAAATGTTATCGGTGATCTTATCCTGGTTGCGGGCTGTCATCTTGACGCTGCGGGTGCAGCCATAGCAACAGTGGTTGCCCAGGCGGTCAGTGTTGTCCTTGCGCTTGTGCTGCTGAAGAAGGGAGAGCTTCCATTTAAGATATCAGGAAAAGATTTCAGATTAAACAGACAGTGCAGAAGATTGCTCTCGGTTGGACTTCCGCTTGCAATGCAGGAATTTCTCACGCAGATGTCATTTCTAGCGCTGTGTGCATTTATCAACAGACTTGGCCTGGAGGCATCATCCGGATATGGCGTTGCCTGCAAGATAGTCAGCTTTGCCATGCTGGTACCAAGCTCGCTTATGCAGTCCATGGCTTCATTTGTATCGCAGAATGTTGGAGCTGGAAAAGAGGACAGAGCGAGAAAAGCGATGCTTACCGGTATGGGCATAGGACTCTCTGTCGGCGTGGTGGTATTCATTGGCGTGTGGTTCTTTGGTGACAAACTGACATCGATCTTTACCACTGACGCGGCTGTTATACAGAGGGGCTTCGAGTACCTGAGGGGCTTTGCACCTGAGACTATACTTACCGCAGTGCTGTTCAGCATGATAGGATATTTCAATGGACATGAGAAGTCGCTATGGGTCATGATACAGGGACTTATCCAGACATTGCTCGTTAGACTGCCTCTTGCCTATTACATGAGTATACAGCCGGATGCGAGCCTTACAAATATAGGACTTGCAGCGCCGATAGCAACATGCGCAGGTATCGTGCTGAATGTCATATTCTATATGGCTATGTCAGGAAAGAAGAAAAAGCGAAAGAACAGTAAGCAAGGCTGAAAGTATGCTATTCATGGCGAATAAGCTCAGAGTGGATTAGTGTATATTTGTTGTATTGACAAATATCATAATGCACTATACAATATCGTTATATGATATCAATAAACGATATTGGGAAAGAGATGTGATAATATGCCAAAGAAAGCTATGGATATTCTGACTGAATCTATGTTCTACGTGTTGATGGCATTTTCAAAAGGAGCAATGTGTGGGATAGATGTGGCAAACTATATAGAGAAGAAAACCAGTGGAAGAATAAAAATCGGTCCGGCGACTCTGTACACCATACTGGGAAAGTTTGAGAAGGAAAAGTGGATAAGGGAAATTGAGGTGGAAGGCCGTAAGCGAACATACAGCATCACAGATAAGGGTATATCTGCATATGAGCAGGAAGTGGAAAGACTTAGAATGTGTGTGCGGGATGCTGAAGATGCAGCAGATGAAATGTAGAGATTCATTTGCAGCGGAGTGCGGACTATTCACAAAAAATTTATATGGAGGACTCAAAGATGGTGGAGAAAAAAGATACAAAAAGTGTGCACCGCATCATACCATGTCCGGATTATGATGTGACCGGAGTTGAGTGCTGGCTCTCATATATGGCGGAGCAGGGATATATTCTGCAGAACGGTGGCGTGCACCGCGGAATAGCCGCATTTGACAGGTGCGAACCTAAAAAGGTGAGGTATAGGTTACAGCCGGCTCAGAAAGGATTCGTGATATATGACAACGACGGACCAAGTGATGATGAGGTGGAGCTGAATGGTGTTTTTGGATGGAAGTACGTGGCAAAGTATGGAGTATTTCATATATACAGAGCAGATGATATAGATGCCAGGGAGATGGACACAGACCCTGAGGTCCAGGCGATGGCGATGAATTCGCTGCATAGAAGTCAGAGGTTTAACATAATATGGATGTCCATCTGGATAATAGTATATCTTGCACTTGTCTTTACAAGTCAGCCGTTCCTATCGATGGTAAACAGAGGAAGCCTGATAAGTATTGCCCTCGTATTGTGTGTGATCATATTTATAGTGACCGGTCTGGTTAAGGCTGTGAGTCTGTACAGGCTCCGCAAAAAAATACTTGATGGGGATAGTCTGGGTTCGGGCACAAACTGGAGAAGAGGCGCCAGAATATACACAGTAAAGGCCGTTGTTGGAATAATTGCATATGTGGCAATGATAGTGTTTGGATGTATGTTTATACTGAGTGATGGCACAGATAGAAATCAGATGCCGCTTTTCGAATATCAGGGAGAAGTTCCGTTTCGGACAATAACAGATCTGGTATCATGCAGTGATATTCAGAAGGTAGATAACGTGGACGATGATGTGAATACGATCAGCAAATGGTCTGATATTCTGTGGCCTGAAAATTATAAGGTTTATGAGTATGGCGATATAGTTTACACAGATGGAAATATATGTCATGGTGGATTGGTGATAACCTATCACGAGGCTAAAAATGAGTGGCTGGCAGATAAACTTTATCAGGCTTATGTGCAGAGGGAAAAGCATCAGTCTGACTATGAGAAAATTGATATGAAGATAGCTGGGCTGGATGATGTAGATGCTTATTGGGATGGCCCAGAGAGTGCGATCATGAGAAAAGGAAAGAAACTTATAGTAGCCAGTTTCTACATGAGCGGCGAGAACAGACATGAGGGAGATCTGGAGGAATGGGCTGGCTGCATTGCGGAGAGTCTGGAATAAAGAGAAATTCTTACGCGACTAATACAGGGGACACTCCTCGTGACAGAAGGAACGTCCCCATTAAACATTTACAATTTAGCCACGTTATAGTATATTAGAATTTGTATGCGTGGCTATTTTGTAGCTGCACTATAATATATAAGAAGAAAATAATACAGAGGGACACTCTTCGTTACAAAAGGAACGTCCCCACCAGCATCATTTTATCAGCCTGAACTTCTTTGCAAATCTAACGATAAGCCTTCCCTTAGGCATATTGAGAAGCTCTTCCTCCGTATATCCTCCGGTTTTAAGTATTGCAAATGCATAGAATACGATCGCCACAAACACTGCAACAAACATAGCGATTACCCAATTGCCAAGAAGTTTCCTGCATCCCTCATACACAATGATAGTTACAACACCCATAAATATAGAGGCTATAGCAGGTGCAACATATATCCTTCTGTTGTCCAT
>JAQYAS010000044.1 GCA_029338615.1 Clostridiales bacterium | reverse complement strand
CTGGATGTATCGAAGTATCTTCCTGAGGGAGTAGTTGTAACAAAGGATAGCACTTATATAAATGTTAAAGTCGCCATAGAGAAGACCGTTACCAGAAATATAGCTATATCAAAGAGTGATATAATTTTGAAGAACAAACAGAGCGGTTACAAGTATGAGCTGGTAATGGGAGACAATAGTGTAACTGTAAGCGGACTTTCAAGTGCAGTTTCAAAGGTAACTGCAAAGAAACTTAATATGAATGTAGATGTATCCGGATTATCATATGGAGATAACACTATTACTCTGGATATATCAGATGGCAAGGATTATACTGTAAATAACAGTGTGACAGTCACGGTACGTGTTACCACAGATTAAAAAGGGGTGATGTTATGGATATGGATAAGATACAGGAGCTTCGCACAATAATTGAAGCTTCGGACTATATCGTGTTTTTTGGAGGGGCAGGAGTTTCTACAGAGAGTGGGATACCGGATTTCAGAAGTGTTGATGGCTTGTATAACCAGAAGTATAAATATCCTCCAGAAACGATAATAAGTCACAGCTTTTACCAGCGCAATCCAGACGAGTTTTTCAGGTTCTACAAGGATAAGATGATATTTGCAGACGCAAAACCCAATAAAGCACATATAAAACTTGCTGAACTTGAGAAACTTGGAAAATTAAAAGCTGTGATAACCCAAAATATTGACGGATTGCATCAGATGGCGGGTAGCAGGAATGTTATAGAGCTTCACGGATCCGTACATAGAAATTACTGTGAAAGATGCAATAAATTTTATGACCTCAGTTATATCATCAAGTCTGATGGAGTGCCGGTATGTGATGAGTGCGGTGGCAGGGTCAAACCAGATGTTGTGCTGTATGAAGAGTCGCTTGATCAGGATAACCTTAACAGGGCGGTAAATTATATAGCGAATGCTGATACCCTCATAATAGGCGGAACCTCACTTGTGGTATATCCTGCTGCGGGGCTTATAAGATATTTCAGGGGAAAACATCTGGTGGTGATCAATATGTCACCGACACAGACAGATAGTCAGGCAGATCTTCTTATTGCGGATAAGATAGGAGATGTATTGTCTGCAATATAAAATATACGAGTATATGGAGGTTGGTATATGTATTTTGAGAAATCAAAGGGCTTCCCAAAGGATTTTTTATGGGGAAGTGCATCAGCTGCATATCAGGTTGAGGGCGCATGGAATGAAGATGGCAAGGGACCGTCTAACTGGGATGAATTTGTAAGGATTCCTGGCAAAACATTTAAGGCGACAACTGGTGATAAGGCTGTTGATCATTATCACAGATATAAGGAAGATGTGGCACTTATGGCTGAGATGGGATTGAAAACTTACAGGTTTTCAATTTCATGGCCACGAATCATACCGGATGGTAATGGTGAAGTTAATGAGAAAGGCCTGGAATTTTATGACAATCTCATAGATGAGCTTGTAAAGCATAATATAGTACCAATGGTAACTGTATATCACTGGGATATGCCACAGGCTCTTGAAGAACAGTATCATGGCTGGGAAAGTCGTAGGATTGTAGATGATTTTGTAAGATATGCAAAGGTTCTTTTCGAGAGATACAGTGATCGGGTTAAATACTGGATAATTATGAATGAACAGAACGTATTCACCGGACTTGGCTGGAATGCGGGTATGCATCCACCTGGAAAGGTTGATGACCAGAAAATGTTCTATCAGGTGAACCATCATGCGTTTATGGCACATGCAAAAAGTGTGATCGCATTGAAGGAGATATGTCCTGATGCAAAGGTTGGTTCATCATTTGCATTTACACCGGCGTATGCGTTTGACAGAAAACCTGAGAATGCGATGGCTAAGATGGATTATGATGACCTGGAGAATTTTTACTGGATGGATATGTATGCATATGGAAGATATCCAAGGGCGGCAAGAGCATATCTTGAGAGTAAAGGCCTGATGCCGGAGATAGAGACAGGAGACGATGAGATATTAAAGAAAGCTGCATCGATGATTGATTTCATGGGAGTAAATTATTACAGGACATGTGTTGCTGAATATAATCCTATAGATGGAGTCGGAACTACTCACGAGATGAATACAACAGGTAAGAAAGGAACAGCAAAGGTTCAGGGAGTCCCTGGTCTTTATAAGAATCCTGCAAATGAGTTCCTGCCGACTACCGATTGGGACTGGACTATCGATCCTATGGGACTTCGTATGTGCTGTAGACAGATTACATCAAGATATGATCTTCCGATAGTTATATCAGAGAACGGGCTCGGAGCATTCGACAAGTTTGAAGATGGCGAGATCCACGATCCATACAGAATAGATTATCTCAAGCACCATATAGAGGAGCTTAAGAAAGCCTGTGATGATGGGTGCCGTGTACTGGCATATTGTACATGGTCTTACACAGATCTTCTCAGCTGGCTCAATGGCTATCAGAAGAGATATGGATTTGTGTATGTTGACAGGGAAGAAGATGAAAATAGCGGAACTTTAAACAGATATAAAAAGGATTCGTATTACTGGTACAAAAATGTTATCGCTACCAATGGTGAGAAATTATAGAAAACAGTAATGATAATAACAGTGGGTGCACAGTGTTTGTGCACCCATTTTTGAAAGTTCATATAGCATTTTGTCTTTTCTTCAACGAGAAAGCATATTGTAAATACAGGTGTCTGATATCTCTGGATGTATCCCTGGAAACGGTTAGGATATTGGCATTATCTAAAATTATGCTGGTGTCATTAAAACTTGTAATATGAGTCAGATTGACAATGATCCTGTCATCGCATCTGGCAAATAATGGGCTTTTGAGAAAAGAGTCGACAGGAAATGTATTGCCAGATATCGTTATGATGTCTGAGATTGTGTGAATGATGGTGGCTGTCTGCGGTTTATCAGAATGCTCTATGTACAGAATGTCATCATCATTTAAGTATCTATCGAGATCTTTAACATATCTATTATTAGAATTTTTGAAGTAATGAAAATATCTAGATGTCAATTCGTGCAGTATATTCAATATGACAGATATATTATTTGTTTTCTGGAAAAAATAATAGGGATGCATGCTGATGGGGTCATACATGTATTCGGGATAATCGCCATAGAAAACAGGAATGACTGAATCGTCAATTGATTGTCTGATGACCTTTACCAGATCGATACCTGACATGTGCTCAAGTTCCATGTTGGCCAATATTACATTGCATGTAGGACATTCGCAGTATTTGTCAATAAAGAGAACATCGTTGTGGTACAGTGATATTTCATATGTATGATCAGGTTCCCCGTAATTTAATATCAAATTTTGCAGGTGTTTAGGATACTCAATATCAGTATCGCAAATGGCAATGTGTATGGTCATGGATGAATAAGTCTCCCCTTTCGTTAAAATATAAGCCCAGCTTGTAAAAAAAATAGTATACATATTATCGGAGAAAATAAAAGGTAATGTGAACAAACGGTAGGAAAAAATGAATAAGCGTAAATTTTTACAAAAAAATTAGCACTCACTATTGCAGAGTGCTAACAATTGTGTTATATTATCATCAGTAAGGGAAGTGATATAGAATATCAGTTCCCTTAAATAATAGGATTTAGGAGGTAAACAGCTATGGAGATGGATAAGTACACACGTAAATCATTGGAAGTAGTTGAGAAGGCAAAGGAAAAAGCCCTTGAGTATGACAATCAGGAACTGACACAGATGCACCTTTTGGCTGGCTTGCTTGAGATAGATGAAAGTTTGATAGCCAAGATATTTGAGAAGATGGGTGTAAATGTTACAGCTGCTGTGAACGCCGTTGAAGATAAGCTGGCAAGGCTGCCTAAGGTTAGTGGCGGTAATATGTACGCTGGCAATAATTTCTCTAAAGCACTTATACAGGCGGAGAAAGAAGCAAAGCAGATGGGCGACACATATGTGTCTGTAGAACATCTGTTTCTTGGTACTGTAGGCAAGGCAGATACTGATGTAAAGCAGCTTTTGAGAGATTGGGGAATAGACAGAAATTCATTCCTCAAGGAACTGGCTGAGATCAGGGGAAATCATAAGGTTGACAGCGATGATCCTGAAAGTTCATATGAGGCAATGGAGAAGTTCGGATACGATCTTGTGGAGAGGGCCAGACAGCAGAAGCTTGACCCTGTAATTGGACGAGATGCCGAAATACGAAATGTGATCAGGATTCTGTCAAGAAAGACTAAGAACAATCCGGTTCTTATTGGCGAGCCTGGTGTAGGTAAGACTGCTGTAGTTGAGGGACTTGCACAGAGAATTCTCAGGGGGGATGTCCCGGAGGGACTCAAGAACAAGAAGATATTTGCCTTGGATATGGGAGCTCTTGTGGCAGGAGCCAAGTACAGGGGTGAATTTGAGGAGAGACTTAAGAATGTTCTGGATGAAGTTAAGAAGTCCGAGGGCGAAGTGATCATGTTTATTGATGAGCTCCATACCATCGTTGGTGCTGGTAAGACAGATGGAGCAATGGATGCGGGCAATATGCTCAAGCCAATGCTTGCAAGAGGAGAACTTCATTGTATAGGAGCGACGACACTTAATGAGTACAGACAGTATATAGAGAAGGATGCTGCTCTCGAGAGACGTTTTCAGCCGGTTATGGTGGATGAACCTACAGTTGAGGATACTATTTCAATACTTCGAGGTATCAAGGAGAGATATGAAGTGTTCCATGGCGTCAAAATATCGGATGGAGCCTTGGTGAGTGCAGCTGTGCTTTCAAACAGATATATAACTGACAGATTTCTGCCAGATAAGGCGATTGATCTGGTAGATGAGGCATGTGCGATGATTAAGACGGAGCTTGACTCAATGCCTGTTGAGGTGGATGAGATCACGCGTAAGATCATGCAGCTTGAAATCGAAGAGACAGCACTCAAGAAAGAAGAGGATAATCTTTCAAGACAGAGATTGTCAGACCTTCAGGCTGAACTTGCAGAACTCAAGGATCAAGCAAATTCTTTGAAGGCAAAATGGGAGAATGAGAAGGCAGCAGTAGAAAAGATAAGAACCCTCAAAGAAGAAATGGAACAGGTAAAAGCTGATATCCAGGCTGCACAGAGAAGTTATGATCTGAATAAGGCAGCTGAGCTGCAGTACGGAAAACTTCCGGCAATTCAGAAGGAACTTGCCGAGGCTGAGTCAACAGCTTCAGATAAGGAGAGAGAGCTCGTTCATGAGGTTGTATCAGAGGATGAGATATCTAAGATTGTATCGAAATGGACTGGAATTCCGGTTGCAAAGTTGACAGAGAGTGAGAAGAGTAAGACTCTTAATCTTGCAAGCGAACTCAAAAAGAGAGTGGTAGGCCAGGATGAGGCTGTGGATTATGTCAGTGATGCTATAATCCGATCAAAGGCAGGTATAAAGGATCCAAGCAAACCAATAGGTTCGTTTATATTCCTTGGACCTACAGGTGTAGGTAAGACAGAACTTGCAAAGAGCCTGGCGGCAGCACTGTTTGATAATGAGCAGAACATGGTGCGAATTGATATGAGTGAGTATATGGAGAAACACAGTGTGTCAAGGCTCATAGGAGCTCCTCCAGGATATGTGGGATATGATGAGGGCGGTCAGCTCACAGAGGCTGTCCGTAGAAAACCATATTCGGTTGTTCTTTTTGATGAGATCGAAAAGGCACATCCGGATGTGTTCAACGTACTCCTTCAGGTACTTGACGATGGCCGTATCACTGATTCGCAGGGCAGAACTGTAGATTTCAAGAATACGATCATCATCATGACATCCAATATTGGTGGTACAGATATTGCGGCTGCCGGTGGTGAGATCACGGAAGAGTTGAAGAATAATGTAATGTCACAGCTCAAGAGCAGATTCAGACCTGAGTTCCTGAACCGTATCGACGAGATTATTACATTCAGAGCATTGTCCAAAGAGAATATCAGTGGTATTGTCGATCTTCTCATGGCTGATCTCAACAACAGACTGGCTGACAGGGAGATTGCGATCAAGCTTACAGACACTGCAAAGCAGCACATTATAGATCAGGGATATGATCAGGTATACGGAGCAAGACCTCTCAAGAGATATCTGCAGAAAAATGTGGAGACCCTTATTGCAAAGATGATCCTTGCAGGAAATGTGTCTACACAGTCTGCGATATTATTGGATTATGATGGCCATGAACTGGTTGCACGTAATGAATGAAGTTGAATTGGAAATAAAGGCGTCTGCCCGGAGAAGTTCCGGGTGGACGCCTTGTTGTGTATATGTGGCTGAAATTCATATGACAAGCAGTTGATTACATAAATCCTTTTAAGTTGACTGGGGAGAAAAATAAAGTTATATTTATATGTGAGTAAAAAAGGGAGGCACAGCAGTGAGTGTAAAAAGAACAGAATTAGAAATAATAGATTTGGACAGGTATGTGCTGTTTGCCAGACCGTGCGTGGACATAAATGAGGATGCAGTCAGGAAACTTGCAGACAGAGCAGATAAGGAAGGACTGGATTTCATAGGTATAGTCCATGGACATGTTGATACACTGGATCATGTTGAATATGATGTGCAGACAGATCTGAGTGAGAACCCAATCATGTCAATAATGATAAGAAATATATGCGCAGGGGTATATAGCAAGACATTTCTGGAGAACAATCATATAGAGCTGAGAATGAATAAGGATACAATATTCCCGGATCTGGATATTTTATGGCAGACTTTTGTGTTCTCGCATAAGGCTCTGTTTTTAAACTCAGATGTGTGTGACAATGTGGGACTTGATACAGTATGGATGGATGAGACTGGGCCGGCATTTGATGTTAACAGGAGATTTGATTATATCAGGGATATACTTATGAAGGACTGGAATCTGTGGAATAAATGGAAATATTATTTTTCACTGCAGAGATTCAGATGCTATTTTGAGATGATCCATTGGATGACGGAGGATGTTGGATGGATCTTTGCGGAAAGAATGGCTGTGGATTTTCACAGAAGTATTGAACTGGAAGAGGTGGATGAAACTCTGTTTTACCCGGAGGAGCAAACAGCCCTTCATGTACTTGCAGAGGATGCCGGGTTTGTAAAGAGGTTTTATCTTGGAAAGATCATCTACAGCAAGCAGGTGTTTGATATCCGTGGGGAGTTGGACAGGTCATCCAGGAGAGTGCAGGAACTCGAAAATGAAATAAGAGAGAAGAATGAAGATATAAGGATCCAGGGACTTCATCTGGAAGAGCAGAGACGTGAGTCTGAGCGAAATATGGAATTGCTCAGGCAGTCATATGACAAAGAGCTGCAGGATCAAAAAGAGATGTATGAGCATTCTACGACATTCAGGGTCGGCAAGGTCGTTATGGTAATCCCTATAACAGCTAAGCGATTGGTGAAAAGAATTATGCGCAGATTGAAAAAATCGTGATCATTAGACTGGATTTTGAAAGCGGGAGATGAGTATGGTAGATGTATCAATAGTGTTACCGGTATACAATGCGGAGGAGTATATAGAGCATTGTCTTGATATGATAACCGGTCAATCATTGGAAGATATAGAGATAATATGTGTGGACGATGGATCAAAGGATAATTCTCTAAGTATAATAAAAGAGTATAGCAGGAAAGACAGCAGGATCAAGGTGATCGAAGAAGCCAATGCCGGTGGAGGAGCAGCAAGAAACAGAGG
>JAQYAS010000043.1 GCA_029338615.1 Clostridiales bacterium | reverse complement strand
TGCTGAGGTTTGATCGTATACAGACGTTTGGTGAGCTGATTAACATATACTAGGAGTGGACTATGAATTTTTATATTTTGACACTTTTTCCCGAGATGGTTATGAATGGACTTTCAACGAGTATCACGGGAAGGGCCATAGAGTCGGGAAAACTTCACATAGAAGCTATAAATATAAGAGATTACACCCAGGATAAGCACAATCATGTGGATGATTACCCATATGGGGGCGGAGCAGGCATGGTCATGCAGGCACAGCCTGTGTATAATGCATACACGGCACTGGTTGAGAAGCTTGGCAGAAAACCATGGGTCATATATATGACTCCGCAGGGAAGAACATTCAATCAGGGTATTGCACAGGAGCTCTCAGAGAAGGAGGACATAGTTCTACTGTGTGGCCATTACGAGGGAATTGATGAGAGAGTTCTCGAGATGATAGTAGATGACTATATGTCCATAGGTGATTTTGTGTTGACGGGAGGAGAACTTCCAGCCATGGCTATAGTTGATGCAGTGTCAAGGCTTGTGCCGGGAGTGCTGAACAACGAGGACAGTGCAGAGATAGAGACATTTTACAACAATCTGTTGGAATATCCACAGTATACCAGACCACCGGAGTTTATGGGCAGGAGAGTTCCGGACGTCCTTCTTTCGGGTAATCATAAACTCATAAATGAATGGAGACTTGAGCAGTCGATAGAGAGAACTAAGGTGCACAGGCCGGATATGTATGAGAAGTACATAGCCGAAAATCCCCCTAAGGAGAAGAAAAAACACAGAAAATAGGAGGTTGCCACATAAGGTTTTAAAGTGGTATACTAGGGCTATGGCAGAATTCAATGTTGGATTCTGCCATAGCCTTGCGTTTAACAGACTGCAGGGAAGTACATTGAAAGAACAAGGAGATAAAGATTATGAAACGCAGATTACTTATTACTATGATGGCAGTTGCTTTGGCATTCTCACTTACAGGATGTGGCAGCAAGAAAGAAGAACAGACGACAGCAACCACAGAGGCTGCATCAGAAGTGAAAGATGAATTTATCCAGTTTGTAGGAACGGACATTCCGAAGGTGGAGAAGGATGAGGAGGATGTTATGAACAAGTACAACGCATATTTTGCGGAGGGTACTAGTGTTGATACAGATGCATTGCTCAAGGATCTTTCAGAGAATCTGCTTCCAAAATACAAGACATTTCTTGACAGTGTGAAGTCTATAGAAGTAAAAACAGATGAAGTTATGGCACTCAAGGATCAGTACTATGATGCTATGAATACACAGTATGAGGCTCTTCAGCAGGTTGAGACTGCGGTCAAGGATAAGAATAAGGATCTTCAGACGGAAGCCCAGAAGATGCTGTCAGATGCACAGAGCAAATACACAGCATACAATGATGCCGTATATGCACTTGCCCAGAAAGAGAATGTAACACTCAACGGTGAGATAGCAACGACAGCGACAAGCGAAGCCGGCAGTACGACCGAGGCAGATACCGAGGCTATAGATCCAAGTGAGGCAATGACTGACGAGGAAGAGACAACAGAGGCAGCACAGTAGAAAGAGGTATTACTTTATAAAAAAGGGCAGCAAGGATTATTATCCTGCCGCCCTTTTTTGGGTATAAATGTGTGTAAGTTCACATTTTATACAAACATCAATGTTATATTGATATTAAATGGATATAATTAGAATGTGTGGAGGTACGATATGGATTCAATAAAGGTTTTAATGGTTGATGATGAGAGCAGGATGAGAAAACTTGTTAAGGATTTCCTGACCAGAGATGGTTACATTGTTCTTGAAGCCGGAGACGGTGAGCAGGCTATTGATATATTTATGAATGACAAGAATATCTCTCTTGTAATACTGGATGTTATGATGCCGAAGATGGATGGATGGGAGACACTCAAGGAGATCAGAAAATATTCTCAGGTTCCTGTTATCATGCTGACAGCGAAGGCAGATGAACGTGATGAGCTTCAGGGATTTGATCTCGGAGTGGATGAGTATATCACCAAGCCGTTTAGTCCGAAGATACTTATGGCCAGGGTTGCAGCTATCCTTCGAAGAACCACAGATGCTGCCTCCGAGGAGAAGCTTTCTGCAGGAGGAATAGAGATGGATCTTTCGGCTCATGTGGTAATGATCGATGGAAAACCTATAGAACTGAGCTTCAAGGAATTTGAGTTGCTGCAGTATTTTATAATGAATAAAGGTGTGGCATTATCCAGAGAGAAGATTCTGAATAATGTATGGAATTATGACTATTTTGGAGATGCAAGAACCATAGATACCCATGTAAAGAAACTTAGAAGCAAGATGGGCGATAAGGGTGAATATATTAAGACTATATGGGGCATGGGATACAAATTCGAGGTAGAGTGATGAAGACTAGGACATCCATACGAACAAAGATTACATTATATCTGGTTGCAATCATATTATTTATGGTGGTCATGTCAAGTGCTATAACCATGATATTTATCAAGAGATACTTTTATCGTGGTATGGAACAGATGCTGCTTGATACATATGATTCATGCAATCAGTTATTTGGACAGGACGAGGATATAGATGAAAAGGCTCTGGCAAATGATGTTTCCAATAAAACAGGTGCCATGATATTTATATTTGACAGCAAGAATATGCATGTGTATACGACTGTCAATGAGGAGGCTGCAGTATATAATAACCTGTCATTTATAGCCGATTATTTTCAATATAGTGGTGGAGAAAATCCTGATAATCCTAAGATAAAGAGAAAACAGATAGAGAAAACGGACAAATATGATATACAGATAACAAATGATAAGAATACCGGTAACAGCTATTATGATATAGTTGGATTCCTCGACAATGGTTTTGTTGTGATCATAAGAAAACCTATATCCAGTGTTGATTCCACGATCATTATATCTCTTAAGTTCTTCTTCATAGTGTTTGGTGCAGTGTCTCTATTTGGATTTATTATGGCATATTTCATAAGCAATCTGGTGGCCAAGCCTATCAAGAATATTGCGAATGTGGCTAATAGGATGGCCAAGCTGGACCTGGATGTGAAGATAGATCATCCATCTAATGATGAGATAGGAGAACTTGCCGGAAGTATGAATGAGATGTCGTATCAGCTGAAGAATACACTCACTGAACTACAGCAGGCAAATGAGAAACTTCAGACGGATATAGATGAAAAGGTACAGATAGACGAGATGAGGAAAGAATTCCTGTCACATGTGTCACATGAATTGAAGACGCCTATAGCCCTGATACAGGGATATGCCGAGGGCCTTAAGGATAATGTCATAGATGACGATGAGAGCAGGGAGTTCTATTGTGATGTCATATTGGATGAGGCCGGCAAGATGAATAAACTGGTAAGACAGCTCCTTGATCTCAATGAGCTTGAATTCGGTGTGGACAGAGTACATCCGGTCGTATTTGATATTGATGCACTTATTAGAAATGTTGTAGGAGCATCTTCTATCCTTATAGAACAGAATCATGCAGATGTGGAAATCGCTGATGAACTGAATGAAGTGTGCAATGTGTATGCTGATGAGTTCATGATCGAACAGGTATTTACAAACTACTTTACAAATGCACTTCATTACTGCAATGATGGAGCTAAAGTTAAGATATGGACTGCCAGAACGGAATACGATAATCAGAGAACGGTTGAGGATGGTGTTATCACAGGCAATATCAGAGTATTTGTATATGATGAGGGACCGAATATACCTTCTGATGAACTTGATAAGGTGTTCATAAAGTTCTATAAAATAGATAAGGCCAGGACAAGAGAGTATGGGGGAAGCGGTATAGGTCTTTCCATAGTGGCTGCATCCATGGCTGCCCATAACAAGAACTATGGTGTATACAATGTTGAGGATGGTGTTGTATTTTATTTTGACTTGGACATTATAGAACAGACTGATGAAGGTGCAGAATAATTAGGACTTTGCAAAAAGGAAGCTTTTAGGATATAATTCTAGGGGCTTCTCTTTTTTGTTGTAAGATTACAATTTAATTAGAGGGAAATTTCCAGGTCTATTCATGACCTGAAAATGACAGGCGGATTCAGAATTTAATTATAAACGATATTATAAATGGGAGAGAATTATGTCATACAGTGCAAAAAACATTGAGGTGTTAAAGGGTCTTGAGCCAGTAAGACTGAGACCTGGAATGTACATCGGTAACACAGGTCGAAGCGGACTGAACCACCTCATACAGGAGCTTATAGACAACTCGGTGGATGAGCATCTGGCGGGTTATTGCAACAACATATGGGTGAGCATCAACGAGGATGGCTCGGCAACCGTATCGGATGATGGACGAGGTGTTCCTGTTGATATTCATGAGCAGGAGGGGATACCTGCGGAGCGTGTTGTATATACAGTATTGCATGCGGGTGGCAAGTTCAACAGCTCCACCTATAAGATAAGCGGCGGACTTCACGGAGTTGGTTCTGCGGTTGTAAATGCACTGTCAAACAAGCTTATAGTGGATGTAGCCAGGGACGGTTACCTCTATCACGATACATATGAGAAGGGAATACCGACAACTGAGCTGGTTGACGGTATGCTTCCAAAGACAAAACTCAAGGAGAAGAGAACAGGAACTACGGTAACTCTCTATCCTGATGATACAATATTCGAGACAGTAAAGTTCAAGGCGGATGCCATCAAGCAGAGAATCAAGGAGACAGCTTATCTGAATCCGAATCTTACGATCACATTCCAGAACAAGAGGGATGGTGAGGATCCTATAGTGTTCCATCAGCCGGGCGGACTTGCAGCATTTGTTGAGGATATATCCCAGGGACTCACACATACCTCACCGGTTGTCGCCATATCAGGTGAGAAGGATGGGATCGCCGCCGACATCGTATTTCTGATGACGGATGATGGCGAGGAGAATATCATAGGATTCACCAACAATATAACGAACCCAGAGGGTGGAACCCATGTGACGGGATTTAAGTCAGCATTTGCCAAGCTTATCAATAATTATGCGAGAAATGAGCTTGGAGCTTTGAAGGAGAAGGATTCCAACCTTACGGGTGCGGATATCAGATCCGGAATGCAGGCTATCATATCCGTGAAGCATCCGGATCCACAGTTCGAGGGACAGACCAAGACCAAGCTTTCCAACACGGACGTGTCAAAGGCTGTGGATGATATTGTAAAGGAACAACTCACAGTTTACTTTGATAGAAATTACGATGTGCTGAAGGATATAGTGGACAGGGCGGTGGCGCTCTCCAAGAGGAAGGCACTTGAGAAATCCAAGATCAACATCAATAAGTTTTCATTCGAGGGAAATGGTAAGCTTGCAAAGCAGGAATCCTCAGATTCATCACAATGTGAGATATTCATAGTCGAGGGTGATTCTGCGGGAGGATCAGCTAAGACCGCAAGGAACAGAAAGTATCAGGCGATACTTCCACTTAGAGGAAAGATACTCAACGTGGAGAAGAAGCCTGTTGCAAAAGTGCTTGAGAATGCCGAGATAAAGGCGCTCATCAATGCGTTTGGATGTGGTTTCATGCAGGGCTATGGCAACGATTTTGACATAAGCAAGCTGAATTATGACAAGATAATCATCATGACGGATGCGGATGTGGACGGTGCACATATAGCGACGCTTTTGTTGACATTCTTCTATAGATTCTATCCTGACCTTATCAGCGAGGGACATATATACATAGCTATTCCACCTCTTTACAGAGTTGGCGAGGGCAAGAATATCAAGTATCTGTACTCAGATGATGAGCTTGCAAAGTACAGAAAGACACATACAAGCAAGTTTACAATACAGAGATACAAGGGACTTGGTGAGATGGATGCAGATCAGCTCTATGAGACGACCATGAACCCGGAGACGAGACTTCTGAAGCAGATATCAGTTAACAGCCGTGTTGAGGCAAATCAGCTCACGCAGACGCTCATGGGAACAGAAGTTGCGCCTAGAAGAGAGTACATAGAGACACACAGCGCGGACGCTGTGCTCGATATATAAAAGTTATATTTGAGAAAACTGTGCAGCGTGTTTTCGCAGTTCGTATGATGAAAGGGATAGATCATGTCGGAAAAGATATTAAATGTAGATTATGAGAGCGAGATGGGACAGTCTTATGTGGACTATTCCATGTCAGTTATAACAGAGAGAGCTCTCCCGGATGTAAGGGATGGATTAAAGCCTGTTCAGAGAAGAATACTTTACTCACTTGACGGCCTTGCAGGCTCCGACAAACCACACAGAAAATGTGCGAGAATCGTCGGAGATACCATGGGTAAATACCACCCACATGGAGATAGCTCAATATATGAAGGACTTGTAAATATGGCGCAGAACTGGAAATTGCCGATACCACTTGTTGACCCACACGGCAACTTTGGTGCGGTGGACGGCTCCGGTGCGGCTGCCATGCGATATACTGAGGCGCGTATATCCAAATACACTGAGGATGTGTGTATGAAGGACCTTCCATTCTTTAAGGATCAGTTCATACCAAACTTTGACGGAACGGAGACAGAGCCGACCTTCCTGCCATTCCAGGTGCCAAATATCCTGGTGAGCGGTTCAACTGGTATCGCTGTAGGTATGGCGACAAATATTCCTACACACAATCTCGGTGAGGTCATAGATGCCACAGTTGCATATCTGAATGATCCCGAGATAGAGCTGGAGGATCTGTTAAAACTCATGCCGGGCCCGGATTTTGCCACAGGAGGAATCATCAATGCTACACCTGAGGAATTGTACAATGTGTATGCCACAGGACTTGGCAAGATCAAGGTGCGTGGTAAGGTAGAGGTAAGGGATATCGGATACGGAAGAAAGAGTATCTGTGTCACAGAACTTCCATATACCATGATCGGAGGCACTGCCAAGTTCCTCGACACTGTTGCAGAGCTTGTTAGAAACAGAGAGCTTCCTGCAGTTGTGGATATCGCAGACAGAGGAGATAAAAACGGTGAATGTCTGTGTATCGATGTGAAGAAGGGAACTTCTGACGAGGAGATACAGAACATCATCAATATATTATATAAGAAGGCGGCCCTTGAGGATACATTTGGCGTGAATATCAACTGTATCAACAACGGCAAGCCGGAGGTCATGGGACTTAAGAAGATACTGAAGGTATACACAGATTTCAAGTATGGACTGTATGATACGAAGTACAGGAAGCTCCTTGCCCAGCAGGAGGAGATCAGGGAGATCAAGATGGGCCTCCTCACAGCTGTAGATTGTATAGATCTGATCATAGAGATACTCCGCGGAAGTACAAAGGTTGCGGATGCAAAGGCGTGTCTCATGCACGGTGATACATCTAATATCAAGTTCAGATTTAAGGGCTCAGAGGCGGATGCAAAGTTCCTGTGTTTCACAGAGAAGCAGGCTGATGCGATACTTGCCATGAGACTTCAGAAGCTCATAGGTCTGGAGATCAATGCTCTCAAGAAAGAGCTGGCAGACGCAGAGAAGCTCATCAAGAAGTATACAAGGCTCATGGAGTCCAGGGATGCCATGAAGCAGCAGATGATAGATGACATGCTTGAGATCAAGGCCAAGTATGCTATACCTAGAAGAACACAGATCCATGACTATGGAACTGTTGTTGTGAAGAAGGCTGAGGTTGTGGCTACAGATGTGGCTGTACTTCTTGATAGATTCTATTACATCAAGGTCGTAGATGCAAATGTATACGAGAAGAACATAGAGCAGATCACGAAGGACTACAGATTCGCGGTTAAGTGTCAGAATCTTGACAGGATAGCGGTATTTGCCGACAATAATCAGGTGTATACCATCAAGGTCGCCGACATCATCAAGCTTCAGGCGAAGAAGAACACCAGCAAGAAGGGCGGCGGAAGCCTCATAGGACGTCTTGCCGACAAGGGAATCCAGGTGTTCGAGTTCTGCAACATGAACGGTGACGAGAATATCCTGTTCATGGACTGCATAGAGCATTTTGTGACTGACAAGTTGCTGTTCGTCAGCAAGCAGGGCCTTGCCAAGGTTGTTGACGGCTCCGCATTTGACACCACAAGGCGTGCTGCAAATGCTTCAAAAGTCGGTGATGATATAATTTACATAGGTAAATTCTCTGATGGAGATTTTATTATTGCACAGTCAGAAAAAGGATATTACATAAGAGTTGATATCTCCGAGATTCCTGAAAAGGGCAAGGGCGCAGCGGGAGTCAAGCTCATCAACTTAGAGGGTGACGATGTCCTTGAGTCGGTATTTGTGGGAAGCACGAAGGATACCTTCAAGGTTGGCGACAACGAGATAATCTTCACCAGAGTTAAGCCGGGTAAGCGCGGCGGCAAGGGAAGTAAGCTGAGGTTCTAAAGAAAACTTTTGAAAGGACAGGGACAGATGATTTCAATTTTGGATTACGATGCAGGTAATATAAAGAGTGTTGAGAAGGCAGTCCAGTATCTGGGTGAGGAGGCTGTCATCACAAGGGATAGAGATGTGATCATGGCGAGCGACAAGGTGATACTTCCGGGAGTTGGAAGCTTCGGAGATGCCATGAATAAGATCAGGGAGTATGGCCTTGAGAACGTCATCTACGATGTTGTGGATGCAGACAAACCATTTCTTGGAATATGCCTTGGACTTCAGCTTCTGTTCAAGACCAGCGAGGAATCGCCGGAGGCAACAGGACTTGGAATCCTGGATGGTGAGATACTCCGTATACCGGATGCGCCGGGGCTTAAGATACCACAGATAGGATGGAACAATCTTGAGATAAATCCCAAGGCAAGACTTTTCAAGGGACTTCCTGAGAATCCATATGTCTACTTTGTTCATTCATATTATCTGAAGGCTAAGAATCCGGAGGATGTGGCAGCATCTACATTCTATTCAACTCAGATTCATGCCTCTGTGGAGCATGGCAATGTATTTGCATGTCAGTTCCATCCTGAGAAGAGCTCAGAGGTTGGACTTAAGATACTGAAGAATTTTATAGACCTGGAGGTGTAGAGCATGCATACAAAGAGAATAATACCATGTCTTGATGTTAAGAACGGAAGAGTTGTAAAAGGTGTAAATTTTGTAAACCTTATAGATGCCGGAGATCCGGTTGCAGTTGGTGCAGCCTATGACAAAGCGGGAGCTGATGAACTTGTATTCCTTGACATAACAGCTTCCTCAGATCAGAGAAATATTGTGGTTGATATGGTAAGACGTGTTGCTGAGACTATATTCATCCCATTTACAGTGGGCGGCGGAATCAGAACAGTGGATGATTTCAAGGCGATACTCAGAGAGGGTGCGGACAAGATATCCGTGAACTCAGCAGCTATAGATAACCCTACACTCATAGCAGATGCAGCGGATAAGTTTGGAAGTCAGTGCGTTGTGCTTGCCATCGATGCAAAGAGACGTGATGACGGTTCCGGCTGGAATATATACAAG
>JAQYAS010000042.1 GCA_029338615.1 Clostridiales bacterium | reverse complement strand
AAGGGACATGCTACCTGCAAGTATTTTCCTACTTGTTCGCAGTATGCAATTGAGGCTATCGAAAAGTATGGAGTTTTAAAAGGTGGTCTCCTTGCAGTATGGAGGATACTTAGATGCAATCCTTTTTCAAAAGGAGGATATGATCCAGTTCCATAAAGGAGAAAATTATGTTTCTAACTAGAGAAGATGGAATGATACTCGGACCAGTCTGTTGGGTTCTCGGTAAGATATTCAACTGGATATATATGTTCGTTGGTTTTATCGGAAATCATATGGGAATCACATATGTCAATCTAAGTATATGTGTTATATTGTTCACATTTGTACTGAGAGGTGCATTGTTCCCATTATATTTTAAACAGCAGAGATCTACCAAGATCATGAGTTTCATCCAGCCTGAAATTGCCAAGGCAACAAAGAAATATAAAGGCAAGACTGATCAGGACTCAATGATGAAACAGCAGCAGGAAACTCAGAAGATCCAGAAGAAGTATGGTGTCAGCATGGCATCAGGATGTCTGACTTCACTTATTCAGCTGCCTATATTCTACGGTTTGTACAGGGTTATCCAGAACATACCTGCGTATGTTCCATCAATGACAAAGAAGTACAGTGAAATCGTAGATATATTGAGTACAAAGACTGATTATATCAAAGCAATAAGTGATGTAGCCGGAGAGTCAAAGGTCAGCACTGTGACAATGGCTCTTAAACAGATGGGAGATGAGCCTACAAGAAATCAGATCATAGACGTTCTTGACAAGTTTGCCAAGAGCGACTGGGATAAGCTGATAAGTAATCTTGATCTTGCAGGCAATGCTACTCTCACAAGCTATGTTGATCAGTTCCACAACATGAATCAGTTCCTGTTTGGACTGAATATTGCAGATGCACCGGGATGGAAGCTTTCAATAGCTTTGGTTGTTCCTATAGCTTCTGCTCTCCTGCAGTTCATACAGACCAAGATATCCATGAAGTCATCACAGAATAACAACATGGATAGCAATCAGCAGACAGCTAACAACATGATGAAGGGTATGATGTATTACATGCCTGTCATGTCACTTATATTCTGTATAACTCTTCCTATAGCTATCGGTCTTTACTGGATAGTTGGTTCCGTTATCATGATTATATCTCAGCTTATAGTTGATGCTTATTATAATCATCAGGACAAGGATGAGCTGCTTGCGAAGTGTGCTGAGAAGGCTGCCAAAAAGCAGGCAAAGAAGAAGAATCCGGATAAGAAGTCTTTCTATGAAAAGATGATGGATGCTCAGAATGGCAATGTATCAACAGATAACAGTCAGTCAGAGAATATCAACAAGATGGCTTCTTCAAGACTTAAGAGCTATGTTAATCCGGCACATTCTGTCAACACAGACAAAGATGAGATTAATAACAGTGCAAATGTAAACTATAAACCAGGCAGTATCGGATCAAAAGCAAATATAATGCTTCAGTATCAGAACAATAGCAATGATAAGGGAGGAAAAAAATAATGGAATTCGTAGAATTCAAAGGTAAGACCAAAGATGAAGCCCTTATGCAGGCCAGTGTTGAGCTTGGAGTGCCTAGTACTGATCTTGAGTACGAGGTAATAAGTGAGGAGACTAAGGGATTCCTTGGCATAGGTTCTAAGCCTTGTATAATTAAGGCAAGAAAGAAAAAAACATTTATTGATGATATAAGAGAATATCTTGAAAGCCTGTTTAAGGCTATGGATATTGAGACAGAGATTCAGATGGAGTTTGACGAGACAGAGAATGTATTGTCAATCAATCTTGAGGGTCCTGAAATGGGTATTCTTATAGGTAAGCGTGGACAGACATTGGATGCTCTTCAGTATATTATAAGCCTTGCTGTTAATAAGAAGAGTGAATCATATATCAGGGTTAAACTTGATACAGAAAATTACAGAGCAAGAAGAAAAGAAACTCTGGAAAATCTTGCAAAGAACATTGCATTCAAGGTAAAGAGATCAAAGAGATCATTTGCTCTGGAACCAATGAATCCATATGAGAGAAGAATAATCCATGCTACTCTTCAGAATGATAAGTATGTATCAACCAGAAGCGAGGGCGAGGAACCATATCGTAAGGTTATCATATATCTTAAGAAGAAAGAGAATAAGTAATCAATTTTATGTTTGATAACTAAAAAGGTAGATCATGTGTATGCATGGTCTATTTTTTATGTGGAAAATAACGGTTTAATGTTGTACACTACATAAGTGAGTCTGATATTAGTTATTTGGATCAAAAGAAAGGGCAAGTGTAGGATAATATGTTCAAAGAAGACACAATTGCAGCTATTACTACAGGCATGAGCAATGCCGGTGTGGGTATAATCAGGATAAGTGGGGATAAATCATGTGAAATCACTGATAAGATATTCCGTGCTGCAAATAAAAATAAAAAAGCTTCAAATATGAAATCTTATACGGCTGCCTTTGGCGGAATATATGATGGCAATAATTTATTGGATGAGGCTATAGTTCTGGTCATGAAAGCTCCGCATACTTATACATGTGAGGATGTGTGCGAACTACAGTGCCATGGAGGAATAGTAGTTCTGCGAAAAATATTGGAACTTGTTATCAGAAATGGGGCCAGGGCTGCTGAACCTGGAGAATTTACAAAAAGAGCCTTTCTGGGCGGAAGAATAGACCTTTCACAGGCAGAATCAGTTATGGATCTGATAAATGCTAAAAATGAATTTGCTGCGAGAACTTCTGTTGAACAGCTTCAGGGAAAATTGAGAGATAAAATTATAGATATGAGAGAAAAAATTCTTTATAATGTGGCATTTATAGAATCTGCTCTTGATGATCCTGAACATTACAGTCTTGATGGTTTTCCACAAAAGTTAGATAATGATGTGGATAACCTTGTAGATAGTGTGGATAACCTTTTGACAACATTTGATGATGGAAGGGTATTATCAGAGGGTATAAATACAGTTATAATTGGTAAGCCAAACGCTGGAAAATCATCACTTTTGAATATGTTTGTCGGTGAGGAAAGAGCTATAGTTACTGATATGGCAGGAACTACAAGAGATACTCTCAGTGAAGTTATCAACATAAGAGGTATAACTCTCAACATTGTTGATACAGCTGGTATAAGATATACAGAAGATGTCGTGGAGAAGATTGGAGTAGATAAGGCTCTGGAATCAGTGGACAAAGCAGATTTAATATTGTATGTTGTGGACAGTTCCACGAAATTGGACGAAAATGATCAGAGAATAATAGACAGGATCAAGAATAGGAATGTTGTTGTTATATTAAATAAATCTGATCTTAATACTGTTATAGATAAGAAAACCATACAAAAATATATAGAAGCTGAAATTATACAGTTATCAGCACTTACGGGTGATGGAAGTGAAGAATTATATGATCTTCTGAATAATATGTTTTTTGAAGGGCATTTGTCATATAATGATCAGCTTTATATCACCAATACAAGACACAAGAATGAACTTATGTGCACCAAAAACGCTTTGATGAAGGTTAAAGAAAGTATAGATATGGGTATGGAGGAGGATTTCTTCTCTATAGATCTGATGGATGCGTATGAACATCTGGGACTTATAATAGGGGAGACGGCCAGAGATGATCTTGCCGATAAGATATTCAGGGAATTTTGTATGGGAAAGTAACATCCCATGAAAGGAGATTATACAGATGCCTGTTTTAAATGAGGAATATGATGTGGTAGTTGTAGGCGCAGGTCATGCCGGATGTGAGGCGGCACTTGCCAGTGCCAGACTTGGGCTTAATACTATAATATTTACAGTGAGCATGGACAGTGTAGCCATGATGCCTTGTAATCCTAATGTTGGGGGAAGTTCAAAGGGACATCTCGTGAGAGAGATAGATGCTCTCGGTGGTGAGATGGGCAAGAATATAGATAAAACATACATTCAGTCCAAGATGTTGAATGCATCAAAAGGACCAGCGGTACATTCTCTCAGAGCACAGGCTGATAAGGCTAATTACTCCAGGACAATGAAGCATACCCTTGAAAATACAGATAATCTTACCCTCAGACAGGCGGAGGTATCTGAGATAATTGTTGATGACAATGTGGTCAAAGGTGTAAAAACATATTCAGGTGCTACTTATTATGCAAAGGCTGTTGTACTGTGTACCGGAACATACCTCAAGGCAAGATGTATATATGGAGATGTTGTATATCATACAGGACCAAATGGGCTTATGGCTGCCAATTATTTATCTGATTCTATGAAGAATGCAGGTATAGAGGTGAGAAGATTTAAGACAGGTACACCTGCCCGTCTGGACAAGAGAACCATTGATTTTTCACAGATGGAAGAACAAAAGGGCGATGAAAAGGTAGTACCATTTTCATTTACAAATACAGAGGAGGACATCAGAAGAAATCAGATATCATGCTGGCTTTGTTATACAAATGAAAATACACATGAGATAATAAGGGAGAACATAGACAGATCTCCACTTTTCTCAGGAGTAATACAGGGAACAGGTCCAAGATACTGTCCTTCAATAGAGGATAAAGTAACAAAGTTTCCAGATAAAACAAGACATCAGATTTTTATTGAACCTGAGGGCGAATATACAAATGAAATGTATATGGGTGGAATGAGCAGTTCTCTTCCCGAGGATGTTCAGTATGATATGATCCACAGCATGAAGGGGCTGGAGCATGCTAAGATAATAAGAAATGCTTATGCCATAGAATATGATTGTATCAATGCCATCAATCTTAAACCATCTCTTGAATTTAAGGCTATATCAGGACTTTTTGGTGCCGGACAGATAAATGGAAGTTCAGGTTATGAGGAAGCTGCTGCACAGGGACTTATAGCAGGTATTAATGCTGCAAGAAAGGTTTTTAACAAAGAACCTTTAGTCCTCGACAGATCACAGGCATATATAGGCGTACTTATTGATGATCTTGTCACAAAGGAGACATCAGAACCATATAGAATGATGACATCCAGAGCTGAGTACAGGCTTCTTCTCAGACAGGACAATGCTGATCTGAGACTTACAGAGACAGGACATAGAATAGGACTTATAGATGATGACAGATACAATAGATTTGTTCATAAGAAAAATCAGATAGAAAAAGAAATTGACAGACTTGAAAATACAATGGTTGGTGCTAATTCCACTATTCAGAAATTTCTTGAAAGTATGGGCAGTACAGGACTTAAAACAGCGGCATCTCTGGCAGAACTTATCAGAAGACCTGAACTTTCATATGAAAAGATAGAGTCTATTGATGAAGCAAGAGAAAACCTCCCTGCAGATGTGGTCGAGCAGATCAATATCACTATAAAATATCAGGGATATATAGACAGACAGAATCAACAGGTACATCAGTTCAAAAAACTTGAAAAAAGACGACTTCCTGAGAATATAGATTATAATGATATATCAAACCTCAGGCTTGAAGCCAGACAGAAATTATCACTTATCAGACCTGAAAATATAGGTCAGGCATCCAGAATATCAGGTGTTTCACCGGCAGATATATCTGTACTTTTGGTTTACCTTAAAATGAAGGAGAATATATAATATGGAGAGACTGAATTCCATAACTACTCAATTTGGAATAAATCTTACAGACAAACAGTTATCACAGTTTGAAATATACTATGATATGCTCATAGAATGGAATAAGGTAATGAACCTGACAGCAATAACAGAAAAGGAAGATGTTATATTAAAACATTTTGCAGATAGTCTGTTATTGTCAAAGTATGCAGATTTTAACAGAGAGGTAAAAATAATTGATGTGGGGACCGGAGCAGGATTTCCTGGAATACCACTAAAAATTGCTTTTCCGGATATAAATATCACTCTTATGGATTCACTTAATAAAAGATTGAATTTTCTCAATGAGGTTATATCTGAGTTAAATCTTCAAAATGTTGAGACTGTCCATGCCCGGGCAGAAGATGGTGGAAGAAATGAAAAATATAGAGAGCAATATGATTTTGCAGTGTCCAGGGCAGTGGCAAATCTTGCTGTTTTATCTGAATGGTGTGTGCCATTTATAAAACCAGGCGGATATTTTATAGCATACAAATCAAATGCACTTCCAGAAGAGATGAGAGAAGGCAAAAAAGCAATAAGGATTCTTGGTGGACAGATTGAAAATATATTTAATACAACTATACCAGAGACTGATAATCAAAGAAGCTTCGTATTTGTAAAGAAAATAAGCAATACTGATATGAAATATCCAAGAAAACCTGGATCAGCCAAAAAGCCTATAGCATAAAAATAAAACAGCCTTATAAAGGCTGTTTTATTTTTAATTAGAAGATTTCATATGTCTCTTCTCTTTTCTTTTTTCACGGATATCTTCCTGTTTTTGTTTTATGGCTTCTATGCCTTGTTTATCAATTGGTTTGATTGTTTTTTGAACGTAATAACTGTTGTTACTGGAAGATTTAAATTTAATTTTTCCACAGAAATAACCATGCATCCAGCATTTGCCTACACACATATATGAAGAAGGGCTGTTTGCAAACCAGTCAATGTAGGTTTTCACCTTTTTATTACATTTGTAACATCTTATCTGTGAAACTTTTTCATCGTCAAGTGCTGCGTGTTTGTTGTGGAAGTTTCGGGATATATATTCATATTGGTTATTATGAGATACTTCTATTTCTTCCTCTTTTGTCTTTGGAGTAATATACAGATCAAAACTATATAATTGATTTATATTTCTTGCTTTCATCTCTTTCATGACAAGTGCTGTATATCTTGCATCATTGAGAGCAGTATGAAAAGGTTCAGTCTCCGGTATATTCATCTCGCTTACAGCTTTTTCCAGTTTACTCATACTCTGTACAGTGCCTGTAGTATTTGTAACATTGGCATATATGCTTTGAAGGTTCAAAAACTTTAATGGCCTTGGAAGTTTGTTCATATAATAGAAATCCATGTTAGTCTGGAGTTCTGTCAGATCCATAGGTCCCCATGTGCAGAATATGTAGTTATCTCCACACCAATCGAGAAATTCTGAACAGACTTCTTTAAAACCTCTTCCGAGATTAAGATCGTTCTCATCATAGTTCAGAATTGTCCTGATCTTTGAATGAAGCTTTTTATAAATCTTGGGTTTGATAAGACTTGAATATTCGTCAATAATATTAAGATTCTTATCTACTTTTACAGCACCAATTTCTATAATTTCAAAAGGCATACGTGGATGTTCACCCATATGCCCGTTGTAGCTTTGATTCCATTCAAGATCCATAACAATATAATTCATAGTCATGTCCCTTTATAGAAAAATTATAGTGATCCATCATTTGTCAACAAGTGATGAAAAATAGTGCACCTGGCGGGATTCGAACCCACGGCCTTCCGCTTAGGAGGCGGACGCTCTATCCTGCTGAGCTACAGATGCACATCAATTAGTAGTGTAACACTTGAAAAGTGTATAGTCAAGACTATATAACAACACGACCCTGCAACCATATATCTCCCTTGAATCGTCGTCCCGGAGCAGGTTCCCCCAGAATATGGTTTTTGTTGATAGCTATGGTAAATAAGAGATCATTGCATTCGATATCTAGTATATAGATTGATTCATTGGTGTATGTGTTGTTGGCTTCTTTGCAGGCTATTATGTTGCCTATAACAGCGTAGTGATCTGTTTCTATACCCACAGGCATAAAACTTGATTCAACTATAGACAGAACATCTTCTTTTCTTGTTCTTTTTCCTATCATATTGTAGGTATCCATATCCTCCAATGTAAGACTTTCTATAGCTGTTGGATCGCCTTTTTTTGCTGCTTCTATGAGCTTGTTTCTTTTTATGTTGCTGAATGTACTCTTGTCTTCCAAATTTTTTGTTACATCCAGAATGACTGTTCCATTGACTGACAGACCGGAAAAATATGTTTTTGAAATATATTTGTTTGGCTTGTTGATCCATTTGGATTGCTCATATTCAGCTACATTGGTTATATAGAATATGAGAGTCATTCCAAGACTGTAATCATTGCTTACTCCGGCGTAAGCGGTTTTGTCGGTATATTTCTCAACATATATATTTTCATTTTCTGTAAGCAGCTTTGAGCGTACATATGGAAATGAATATTCTATAGAGATAAAACCATTATCAGACATCTCTCCAACAAGGGATATACCAAAATCGTCTCCAAAATTCTTACTGAATTGTACAAGGCAGGTGTCAGAACTCATAGTTGATATTATCTTTTTGTCAGGTGATTGAAGCACCTGTTTGTATATTGGTTCCAATTGTTGTCTGTTTTTTATGTTAGTAAATCCAATTGCTGGAAGAAAACTATGCATCTGACACCTCCTCATGTAATTTTTATTTATGAAAATATAATTTGTATTGTTCTTATATACTCAAATATAAATTATTTATCTGTCTTCTCAAGATATTCCTTGCCACCCATGTATGGACGGAGCTTTTCAGGTATTCTGACTCTTCCATCAGCCTGAAGATTATTCTCAAGAAATGCTATAAGCATTCTTGGTGGAGCAACAACTGTATTATTAAGTGTGTGAGCAAGATATTTATTGCCATCCTCACCCTTAATTCTAATCTGGAGACGTCTTGCCTGAGCATCTCCAAGATTTGAACAGCTTCCTACTTCAAAATACTTCTTCTGACGTGGTGACCATGCCTCTACATCTACAGATTTTACTTTAAGGTCTGCAAGATCTCCAGAACAACACTCAAGTGTTCTTACCGGAATATCCATTGATCTGAACAGATCTACTGTATTCTGCCACAGCTTATCAAACCACATCTTGCTGTCTTCCGGCTTACATACAACGATCATTTCCTGCTTCTCAAACTGATGTATTCTGTATACACCACGTTCTTCTATTCCATGTGCTCCCTTTTCCTTTCTGAAACAAGGAGAGTAGCTTGTAAGTGTCTTTGGAAGCTCTTCTTCAGGAATAATTGTGTCGATAAATTTACCAATCATTGAATGCTCTGATGTACCTATGAGATAGAGATCCTCTCCTTCAATCTTATACATCATGGCATCCATCTCTGCAAAACTCATAACTCCTGTTACAACATTGCTTCTTATCATGAAAGGAGGAATACAGTAAGTGAAACCACGATCAATCATGAAATCTCTTGCATATGATATGATTGCAGAATGAAGTCTTGCAATATCACCCATGAGATAGTAGAATCCATTTCCTGCAACCTTTCTTGCTGAGTCAAGATCAAGACCACCAAGAGCTTCCATGATCTCTGAATGATATGGTATTTCAAAATCAGGTACCACAGGCTCACCATATCTCTGAACCTCAACGTTCTCTGAATCATCTTTTCCAATAGGAACTGATGGATCAATGATATTTGGAATGGTCATCATGATCTTTTTAACTTTTTCCTTAAGTTCAGTTTCTAATGATTCTAACTCCTTAAGTTTTGCAGTATTCGCAGATACCTGTTTCTTAACTTCCTCTGCTTCCTCTTTCTTACCCTGAGCCATGAGAGCACCTATTTGTTTAGCTGTTGCATTCTTGCTTGCACGAAGTGTATCTGCTTCCTGCTGTGCTGCACGAGCCTGCTTATCAAGCTCTATTACTTCATCAACAAGTGGAAGTTTGCTGTCCTGAAACTTGTTTTTTATGTTCTGCTTTACTATGTCTGGATTTTCTCTTAAGAATTTAATATCAATCATGATATTCCTCCTGTTTAATTATAAATTTGTATTTTAAATTAGATAGAAACTAATTATGTTACCACATAATTACCAGAATTAAAAATAGATAAATTCTGATTGATGATACCTTTTTACATATATGTGTATAATATAACCATTTTGTTGAAAATATATGTTTTCACAACTCTATATTGTAGTATTAAAGTTTGTTTTCTGCAATCTCTTCTTCAAGAGTTTTTGCTCTTTCTATAGCTTCTTTTTCTTCTTCTGACAACGCAACATAGGCTTCACCACCTATTATCTCTTTTGCGTAATTAAAGCATCCTTCCCTTGTGTGCATGCAGTTGAGAACCACACCATCATTGTCGGAATCAAGAAGAGCAAGTGCAAAACTGAGATTTCCACCCATTCCTTCAAATGCATTATATTTTACAAGACCTATTTTGTTTACACAGGATGACAGATGACTCTGTATTTCCTTATGTTCTTTTGTAAGTCTTTTGGAATTGTTTTTGACTGCATCCATCTCTGCAAATCTCTTCATTATTATGTCTTCAAGATCACCTGCCTGTGTTCCACTCAATAGCCGTTTTATCTGTTTGTTTCTATTTTTGATATTTCCTATTGTTATAAATAATAGTACAAACAAGGCAACTATCAGAACCAGCATACCTATGAGTATGTAAGCAGGATCAATACCTATTTTTTGTAATATGGAGCTTTCCATAGTGATAATGTCCTTCCTTGATTGTGCTTTTTATAGCATTTCTTTGTTAATTGAGTATAACATTTCAGTAATTCGGTCAAGTTCATCCTGAGAATAGTAATTTATCTCAATCTTTCCCTTGTTATTATTTGACGCTTTTATAGCTATCTTTGCTCCTAATATTGATTTAAGCTTGTTTTCAATGTCGGAATAAAATACTGACATGTCTTTATCAGGCTGTTTTTTCTCTTCTTTGTCAGGTTTCTTTTCCAGAAGAGATTTTACATATGCTTCGGTCTCACGAACACTGAGCTTTTGATCGTATACAATGGCTGCAGTTTCATATTGCAGTTTAGGATCTTCTATTGGTATAAGTGCTCTGGCGTGACCTGTTGATATCATGTTATACATAACCATCTGTCTGACATCCTCACAGAGTTTGAGAAGCCGGAGAGAATTGGTTATAGTTGATCTGCTCTTGGAAACCCTTTCTGCAACTTCTTCCTGCTTGAGATTATATTCAGAAATAAGAGCTTCATATGCCTGAGCTTCCTCTATAGGGTTCAGATCTTCTCTCTGTATATTTTCTATAAGAGAAATCTCCATGATTTCCTTATCTGTATAATCACGAATAACTACTGGAACTTCTTTCAAACCTGCAAGTCTTGCGGCTCTCCAACGTCTTTCTCCGGCAATTATTTCGTAATATTCGCCTTTTTTAGTTACTATAAGTGGTTCAAGAACACCAAATTGTTTGATTGATTCAGCTAATTCGTTCAGAGCTTCTTCATCAAACTGTTTTCGGGGCTGTGTTTTGTTTGGTTCAATAAGATTTATCTTGATTTTTTGTTCAACTTCTTTTACAACCTCCTTTACAACTTCTTTGGTGATAGTTTTAACCTGATTTTCTGTGAAATCTGTTGATGAATCCACAGATTTCCGTGATTTCATAGGCTTGGATGCTTCTGATGTACCTAAAAGATCATTCAAGCCTCTGCCTAAACCTTTTTTTTGTGCCATTATATCCTCCAGTTTATCTGTAATAATCATTTGCTATAACTTCATCTGCAAGCATCATATAATGTTCAGCGCCTGCCGATCTTGGATCATATTCTATAATTGGCATACCATAGCTTGGTGCCTCTGCAAGTCTGACATTTCTTGGTATTACAGTGTTATATATATGCTGCTTCAAATTATCCTTAACGTTTTCAACAACCTGAACTGACAAATTTGTTCTGGAATCGAACATAGTAAAGACGACTCCTTCGATTGTTAACAGCCTGTTCAGCTTTTTTCTAATAAGTTCTATAGTATATACAAGCTGCGAAAGTCCGTCCAATGCAAAAAATTCACATTGTATAGGAACTAATACTGTATTTGCTGCTGTAAGAGCATTTACAGTCAGCATTCCAAGAGCTGGAGGACAATCTATTATAATATAATCAAATTTTGTTTTGACTTTCTTGATATGGCTTTTAAGAATATGCTGCATATCTTCCATTCCAACAAATTCAACCTCTGCACCAGCTAATTCTCTGTTCGCAGGTATAAGGTTTAATCCGGGATAGACGTTTATCAACATACATTCTCCAATATTACACTCATCACGCAGCATATCATATACTGTAAGTTCCAGAGAATCTCTGTCCACGCCCAGACCACTTGTCATATTGCCCTGTGGATCCATATCAACAGCCAGAACTTTTTTTCCTTTAGCTGCCAGACATGCGGCAAGATTAATTGCCGTTGTGGTTTTACCTACTCCGCCTTTCTGGTTAGCAATTGCAATAATTCTGCCCATTTTTACTCCTTTTTGCTATTTTAGTAACAAAAAAATAATGTTTCACGTGAAACATTATGTATAAATTATCTGATTTTGCACTTAAATAGATCAGATAACCATATTTTATCAATATATACTGTAATTTTTTAATATATTATGATTAGAACTTATAATGCTTGTTGCTATCGCAATTATCATGCTTTGGTTCATTGATTGCCTTTCATGTAAGAATACCGTCTCATTACGCTCTTATATCTTGTCACATATTGGATTCATAAGGACATTTGCATTATGATAGTTTGCATAAGTAAGTCACAATGCTCATTATTCATATCACTTGTCTGCTCAATGATGGTATACGTATTATAGCGTTTCTTGTAAGCACAATAGTCGCAATGTTCATTATTCACGTAAAACAATCTCACAATATATTAAATAATGCTTGTTTATTATAACACTTATATATAAGTAATTCTACAAAATACTTAAAAATCTGATATATGTAATATAAAAAAGTATAGACGCTAAAAATAATGTTTCACGTGAAACATTATTATATTTGTACATTTAATATTTTGAATAGAATATTATGCGAAAAATGATTATTTCAGCAGTAGATTTAGAAATATTAAAAGTCTTCATAATATAAATATCATATTGAGTTGCCAGATGAAATAACAAAATTAATGCAAAATAGTTTGCTCGTAATGATGCTGATTTTGCGGAAAGTATACAATGTGCGAAAGTGAGCCAACATGCTTGCAAATATATATTTTAATAGATAGAATATTCAACTGGAGAATATAGGCGATATCGCTTGATTGATCTTCTAATTATATAGAAAAATAAAAGATCAATAGAAAATCAAATATAAATAATATTTTTATATTAATATAGAAGAAATATGTTTTATCATAAACCATTTAGTATTGTAAATTAATTAAAATATATTAAATGTGGAAATATAAAGCTATGTATTTATTACCTGAGTTAATGAAAAATACATGAGACAGGAGAGTTACATATAAATTTATAGCTGACTGTTGGACATTTATGTATAATAGCAAAAAGAAAAGATAATATATAGTAAAAAAAGAGATAATATGTAATTTTAGTTACATATTATCTCTTTTTTAGTTCTAATAATGTTTCACGTGAAACATTTATATTACATTGCCTCAGGAGCTTCAATACCGAGGAGGTTTAAAGCCTCGCTTATTGTATTCTTGGTAAGATATGTGAGCATAACACGAGCATTTTTCAAAGCTGCATCATCTACATTTATTCTTGTTGAATTGTAGAATTTGTTAAATGCCTGTGCAACATCTACAGCAAATCTGGCAACAATTGATGGTTCATACTTATCAGCTGCATCTTTAACAACATCAGGGAATCTGTTGATTTCCTTAAGAAGTTCTATTGCATCCTGTTCAGTTATGAGACTGTAATCAACAGGAGCAGCAGGATCAAATGTTTCTGCCATTCTTACTACGCTGCAGCATCTTGCATGTGTGTACTGAACATATGGACCTGTTTCACCATCAAAATTGAGAACCTTGTCCCAGCTAAATGATACATCTTTGATTCTCTGATTATACAGATCATTAAATAATACAGCACCTACACCAACTTTCTTGGCAACATCTTCCTTATTAGGAAGGTTTGGACTCTTTTCTGTTATTATTTCAAGGCTCTTTTCTATTGCATCTTTCAGAATATCCTCAGCATATATAATATTTCCACTTCTTGTTGAAAGTTTTGCACCTTCAAGACTTACAAGACCATATGGAATATGGATAAGCTGATCTTTTGCCCATTCGTTTCCAAGAAGTTCAACTACTTTAAATACCTGTGCAAAATGAAGCTTTTGCTCCTGACCTGTTACATAGAGACACTTAGAGAACTTATATGTTTCTTTTCTGTAGAATATAGCAGCAAGATCTCTTGTGGCGTATATTGAGCTTCCATCCTTTTTGGTAATAATACAAGGTGCCATATCATAATCAGAAAGATCTACTATCATAGCTCCTTCGCTTTCTTTCAGAAGACCTGCATCTTTGATGCGGTCAACTACAGCCTGACACTTATCCCTGTAAAAGCTTTCTCCAAGATAGTAATCAAAGTCCATGCCCAACAGGTTATACGTTCTTTTGTATTCAACAAGACTTATATCTTTGAACCACTGCCATATACTGAGAGCTTCTTCGTCACCATTTTCCATTTTGTTGAACCATGCCCTTGCCTCATCTACAAGTTCTGGTTTTTTGTCAGCTTCCTCATGGAATTTGACATACAGCTTCATCAGCTCTGATATTCCATCCTTTTCAACGGCCTCTTTGGATCCCCAGGCTTTGTAGGCAACTATTAGTTTACCAAACTGAGTGCCCCAATCACCAAGATGATTTATTCTTACAACATTATATCCAAGTTTGGAATGTATCTTATAAAGAGAATTACCAATTATTGTGGTTCTGAGGTGACCAACGTGGAAATTCTTTGCAACGTTAGGCGATGAGTAGTCAATACATATAGTCTGGTCTTTGCCAAGATCAGATCCACCGAAGTTTTCTGAATTTGCAGCTTCAATCATTGTTTTTACAAAAATGTCTTTCTTAATATAGAAATTAAGATATGCACCTACAACATCTATTCTTTCAATAAAATCAACATCACCAATCTGATCCTTGATATCTGCTGCAATCATATTTGGAGCCTTTCTCATGACTTTTGCAAGTCTGAAACATGGAAAAGCATAATCACCCATCTCAGGACGTGGAGGGATCTCTATAGATGCCAAAATATCTGCAGTTTCTATTCCTTCAACAATTTTTGCAATAAGTTCTGCTATTTTTTCTTTCATTGTTATTTATTCCTTTATATATAATATTTTGTTTGTATGCTGTAATGTTTATGAAAGTGGAAATGAAAAACGAACATTGGTTCCACTTTCAATATCACCATCAATCTTAAATGTACCATTGAGGAGATATATAATTTCTTTAATCTTGTGAAGACCACTGTACCATGGACTGTTATCTGAGTAATTACTGTCAATTCCCACACCATTGTCATTGATGTATACATCAACCAGTTTGCTGCTGATATATATTTTGACAACAACCTTGTTGGCATTGGAATGGGTAAATACATTTGTCATAATTTCCTGTATAATGTACACTAAATTTGTAGCTACAATATCTGAGATATTAATAGCATAATCTGTGCAGTCTATATCAAAAGAAATGGCACATTCAGTATGCTCATCCTTGTACGTCTGCATGAGATTTTCCAGTAAGGTCCATACGGGTTCTTCCGAGTCTATCTCATTTGCAAGTGAAAGAGCCATTTCATCTACATGATCAGCGAGCTTTGATGTTGATGAAGTCAATTCTTCCAGAGTAACCTTGGCTCTGTTTATATCAGATCGGATAAGCCAGGATAGTACTTCTAACTTGTGAAAATTGGAATCCAACACATCTGTTATATCGGATTGAATCTTTTCCGACAGCTTTTTTCTCTCATATTGCTGTAACCTAAGGATATTAATACCGTGATTGACAGGATCTTCGTTATCTTCCTGATTGTCTTCAGCATCACTGGCTGGTACTTCTATTGTAGAAACCTCTTCTGTAACCTCTGATAAAAGTTCATCAAGATGTCTGTTGGATGAGGAGAGACTGGCAATCCTTTTTTTAAGAAGATCAGTTTCCTCTTCCTCCTCTTTTATCTGTATTTTGAGTGTGGCTTGTATATCCTGTAATTCCCTGAGCTGCTCCTCTATCTGAGTTGCTTTTTCCTGCTGTGAAGTATTGCTGACAGAAAAAGGGGAAAATACATTGTGTCCCGCACTTGTTTTAAAGGAGTATACGTCCAGGGTTTTGAGCAATTGGTCAATCTTTGCTTTAAGCTCAAATTCTTCTGTTTTTAGAGATTGAACCTGTTCTAACTTACTTATATATGAATCATTGAAAAAATTCAAAAGATCCTGATTGTTGTTTCGAACCAGTCTGAGACTCTCTATGGATGAATTGTCCATCATAAACTCCTCTCTTCATATAATGTGTTTTAAATAATATAACTTATTATATTTCCAAGCGCAAGCGCGGTGGTAAGCACATATTAATAACTATGGGTATCTACGTTCTACTTTTTGATCCTGTATGTAACAAGACGGTTTATAGGGGTTCCCATCGCCGAAAATTTGGTTTCATATTCGGTCATAATGTTACCCTCGTTGTATTCAGAGTTATGGAGATCGTAGGTATAGTTCTCAAGTATCCATCCTGCCTCCGGTATCTGTTCGAGAGAAAAATCAAAAAGTCCTCGGTTATCAGTCTTAAATATAACTTTTCCTTCAGGAGCAAGAAACTGATCGTACAGACCAAGAAAATGTGTAGATGTGAGACGTCTCTTGGCATGCCTGTCCTTTGGCCATGGGTCTGAGAAATTGAGATATATTCTATCCACTTCATCTGTGTCAAATACATCGGTTATATACTCCGCATCCATTCTTATAAAGTAGAGATTCGTCATCTCCGGCTCAAGCTCCCTTTTCTCAAGGGCACGAACCAGGACACTTGAGTACTTTTCTATGCCGATGTAATTGATATCAGGATTGCGTCTTGCAAGCTCCATGATAAACTGTCCCTTGCCCATACCTATCTCGATATGTATAGGGTTATCGTTGGCAAATAACTCATGCCAATGTCCCTTCATGTCAGTTTCATTGTGCACAACATAGTCATTTGCTGCGATAGTTTCTCTTGATCCTTTTACATTTCTCAGTCTCATAGTAATCTCCATCTATTTATTGTAAAAATCTTCTTTTATTTAAAAAGTCATACCTTATAATAATAACATAGGCGAAAATGATATTCAAATAATATATGACCTGTCTGCAGTTGTATATAAATATTGGTTTTGTATTAATTTATAAAAATAAAAATGAAAAAAGTTGAAAAAAACACTTGCATTATAAAAAGAACTAATGTATACTCTAACCTGTTGTGACGAACACAATATAATAAATACGGGCCGCTAGCTCATTTGGTAGAGCACCTGACTCTTAATCAGGGTGTGCGGGGTTCGAGCCCCCGGCGGCCCACTACAAGGTGGATTGACTGCAATATATTTGTGGCTGGTCCATTTTTTTGTCACTCAGTTTATGCTCAGTTGCTGGATATCAAAAAAGTTAAAAAAAAAGAGAAAAAACACTTGTAATATTCTTAGAACTGAGATATAATCTATTCTGTTGTGACGAACATAACGAATAAATGAGGGCCGCTAGCTCATTTGGTAGAGCACCTGACTCTTAATCAGGGTGTGCGGGGTTCGAGCCCCCGGCGGCCCACTACAAGATGGATTGACTGCAATATGTTGTGGCTGATCCATTTTTTTGTGTAAAAATAATTTCCCTGATCTAAAATTTCTTTTTAATTTGACAATAAGGGGCTTATACGCCCTCGTTATCGAATGCAGGAATAAAACTTTCTTTTGCGGTTTCCCCTTCTTGTATAAATCCATTTTCAACGCCTATATCAATGGCATAATCAACAAGCTCATCATATTCAGGTGGAGTTATGGTTCTGCCAAGTTCTGGAAAATTCTTCTCAATGCCCGGCATAGGGGTGTACTGGTTCATGATGCTTATATATATTGAATCTTTGTATGTGTTATATAAATATGTGATTATTGATTTTGAATCGTCCAGTTGATCCGGTAACTGCAGGTGACGAACGATAACGCCTCTATGCATAATTCCGTCATCATCAAAGCTGGTCTGATTACCACCACATTGTCTGACCATCTCAGCAATGGAGATTTTTGCATGCTCGGGATAATCAGGTGCATTGCTGTATTTTGCGGCCAGAGATGGTGACATGAATTTGAAGTCGGGAAGGTATACGTCTATATAGCCATCGAGCATACGTATCATCTCAGTTGTTTCATAACCGCTGCAGTTATATACGAATGGGAGCTTGAAGTTCCTGGATCTTGCCATGTCTATAGCAGATATGATCTGCGGTATATAGTGATCCGGTGTGACAAGGTTGATATTGTTGGCACCCTTATCCTGAAGTTCAAAGAAAATATTGCACAGTCTTGATATGGATATATCTTTGCCAGCCATGCCTCCTGATATGGCTTTGTTCTGGCAAAAGCAGCAGCCCAGTGCACAACCGGAGAAGAACACGGCACCTGACCCGTTCTCTCCGGATATGCATGGTTCTTCCCACATGTGTAGTGCTGCGCGGCTTACCCTCACTATGTCTGTCATATGGCAGGCTCCTGTGTGACTGGATGTACGGTCCACACCGCATTTCCTTGGACACAATATACAGTTGCTCAGGATGTGTCGGATGTCCATGATATTTACCTCCAAAATAGATGATAAGTGTTATTAATTGACAGGTGAATTAGTATTTGTCAGGGTCAAATGTGCTTATGAGATCAGCAAATTCCTGAAGATCAGCATTTGCTTCCATGTGCTCTATCTCACCCTTATCCATAAGTTCCGCAAGGGAAGAATTGATAGGCAGACGGATCGCATGGCCTATATACAGGTCTCTTATGACCTGTTCAAGCTGACTCCTGCCAAATATATAGTGTTTATTATTGCAGTCAGGACAAATGAAATATGACATATTCTCTATCATGCCGATGACAGGGATATTCATGCTGTCTGCCATGTGAACAGCTTTTCCAACGATGACAGATACGAGATCCTGAGGAGTGGTGACAACCACAACTCCATCTATAGGGATGGACTGAAATATGGTAAGTGGTACGTCGCCTGTTCCAGGAGGACAGTCGATGAACATATAGTCGACGTCTCCCCAGATGATGTCTGAGTAGAACTGTTTGACTGTGCCTGCTATGATAGGCCCTCTCCAGAGGACAGGAGTTGTCTCGTCATCCAGAAGAAGATTCACAGACATGATCTTGATTCCGGTTTCCGTCTCGTCGGGGTACAGGTAATCTCCCTCTGTCTCAGGTGTCTTATTGACACCAAATGCCTTTGGAATAGAAGGACCTGTGATATCTGCGTCAAGTATGGCGGTTTTATAACCCATGCGCTGCATGAGAACGGCGAGCTGACAAGTCACAGATGATTTGCCGACGCCTCCTTTTCCGCTGACTACAGCTATTATATGCTTTATATGTGAACCGGGATGTGGCTCTATGATAAGATTCTGTGGTTCTGTTCTGCTTGAACAGCTCTGACCACAGGTACTGCAGTTATGTGAACAATTTTCTGACATGTTACTCTCCAATCTACTGCACAGAAATGTCTGTACAATCTGTTTTGTATGCTATGATACGCATTTGATTAATATATATCATTAAGAGGTTACAAAGTCAACGAAGGTGGCCGCTATGAAATTTATGAGGTTAGTTGAAATTGACGGTGGTCAAATATATAATCAGAGACATGATAGTATACAGATTGTATAATTGAAATGAATTATCTGTGAAAATATATTCTAATAAAGTAATTGAGCATGGAAAATACTATAAAAAGGAGAATATAGGATGGGAGTTTTATCAAATATCGAGCCATATGGAGTTTTTCGTTTCTTTGAGGAGATATGTGGGATTCCGCACGGATCGTCAGATACAAAGAAGATAAGTGATTATCTGGTGAAGTTTGCCACAGACAGAAATCTGAGATTTATACAGGACGGGAGCAACAATGTAATCATATTCAAGGACGGAACTGCCGGATATGAGGACAGTGCGCCTGTCATGCTGCAGGGTCATATGGATATGGTCTGCGAGAAGGATGCGGACTGTGATATAGACTTTGAACATGATGGACTGAGACTGGTGTTTGAGGATGGAGAGATATCCGCCGACGGAACGACCCTTGGCGGGGACGATGGAATAGCTGTTGCGTTTGCGTTGGCTATACTGGATGCCGATGATATACCACATCCACCACTCGAGTGTGTGTTTACGGTTGATGAGGAGATAGGAATGCTGGGAGCTGCGGCGATTGACTGTAGTCCACTTAAGTCACGGATCATGCTCAATCTGGATTCTGAGGATGAGGGGTATCTGCTGGTGTCATGTGCCGGCGGAGCCTGCGCTACATGTCACATTCCGGTGGAGTATGAGGATATGGCCGGTGAATTATCTATTGTGAGAATCACTTTAGATGGTCTCAGCGGTGGACATTCCGGCGTGGAGATTATAAAGCAGCGTGCAAATGCGGATAAGCAGCTTGCAAGACTTCTATATAATATAGGAAATGATGTTTCATACAGACTGATATCTATACAGGGTGGATTAAAGGACAATGCAATACCTAACAAGGCGGAGGCATATGTGGGTATCAATCCGGAGGATGTGGATAACTTTGTAAAATCTGCGAAAAAGTATGAGAAGGTTCTGAGACATGAGTTTGCAAGCACTGATCAGGGTCTTGCAGTGAAAGCAGAAGCGAATATGTCAAATAGTATGGAATCTGATAATAATGTAGGTGATATACAGAATGCCCTGATTAATGTAGGTGTAATTAATAGGGTTATGACAGAAAAGTCATCGGATATAGTTATCAGGAGTCTTATGATGATGCCAAATGGAATTCAGAAGATGAGCAATGATATAGAAGGGCTTGTGCAGTCATCGCTGAATCTTGGAATATTGAAGACAGCTGAGGATGAGGTCACAGCAAGCTTTTCAGTAAGAAGCAGTGTACAGTCTGAAAAGGAAAATCTGATAGATCAGCTCCGATGTGTATCAGTCACGGCTGGAGGAAGTCTGGATGTGCAGGGGGATTATCCTGCATGGGAGTACAGACATGATTCTCCTCTCAGAGATATTATGGTGGATGTGTTTGAAGAGCAGTATGGAAGAAAGCCTGTTATACAGGCACTTCACGCCGGAGTGGAGTGTGGTCTTTTTGCCGGTAAGCTGCCTGGCCTGGACTGCGTATCATTTGGCCCGGATATGAAAAATATCCATACCAGCAGAGAGTCTATGGATGTTGCCAGTGTACAGAGAACCTGGACGTATACACTGGGTATACTTGAGAGATTGAAGTAATTGACAGCAATATAATTTTAATAAGGAGAAGAATGATGGAGAAGGTAAAAGGATTCTTGAAGAGGAAGGATATCGTGTTCAGTGTCAAGAGATACGGAATAGATGCCCTGGGTGCCATGGCACAGGGGTTGTTCTGCACTCTGCTGATCGGAACTATATTGAACACACTTGGCAATCAGTTTGGTGTAGGATTTCTCAAAGCAGTTGTTGCGACCGTGAATGGAACAGATTATACAGTTGGAGGTCTCGCATCTGCGATGGCAGGACCTGCGATGGCGGTGGCTATAGGATATGCACTTAAGGCTCCGCAGCTAGTATTGTTCTCGTTGATAACAGTTGGATTTGCGGCAAATGCCCTAGGCGGTGCAGGTGGTCCTCTGGCAGTTTATTTTATTGCAGTTATCGCAACTGAGCTTGGAAAGATGGTCTCAAAGGAGACAAAGATAGATATACTGGTTACACCTCTTGTAACCATCGGAAGCGGTGTGGCTGTGTCTGCTCTTCTTGCACCTACACTTGGTGCCATAGCCATGAAGGTCGGAGATCTCATCATGCTGGCTACAAACCTCCAGCCGTTCTGGATGGGTATTGCTGTATCAGTTCTCGTCGGTGTGGCTCTTACACTTCCTATATCATCCGCTGCGATATGTGCGGCATTCGGACTCACAGGACTGGCCGGTGGTGCTGCTGTGGCGGGCTGTTGTGCACAGATGGTTGGCTTTGCGGTTATGTCATTCAGAGAGAATAAGTGGGGCGGACTGGTTTCACAGGGAATCGGAACATCCATGCTCCAGATGGGCAACATCATAAAGAACCCAAGAATCTGGATAGCACCTATAGTTACATCTGCGATCACAGGCCCTCTTGCAACATGTCTGTTCAAGCTTCAGATGAACGGAACTCCTGTATCATCAGGTATGGGTACATGTGGTCTGGTTGGACAGATCGGAGTGTACACAGGATGGATGAATGATATCGAGGTGGGAAGCAAGACAGCGGTCACAGCTATGGACTGGGTTGGTCTCATCCTCATCTCATTTGTGCTTCCTGCAGTTCTCTGCCCACTCATCAATATGGTGGTGAGAAAGCTCGGCTGGGTTAAGGATGGAGATATGACTTTATCATAAATACTGGCTGAAATCCGGTGGATAAAATTATCTCCATCTGAATACCCCATTTCCGTCGCCAGATTGGGTGTGACAACTAAAAAATTATAATATATTATTTAATAATCTGATATAACTACTTCTGCCCTGCGCCTTTCATCATTGACTTAAATGTCAGCATGAATGTTGCACCGCACGAGAATGCGGACACTATGTCGCTGATAGGTTCGGCGTAGTAAATGCTCATGACTGAGTGAGTGCAGTACGGAAGGATGATCGCGAGTGGGATTATCAGTATGACCTTTCTCAGCAGTGCAAATATAAGGGATTTGCCTGCCTGTCCCATGGATATGAAGGATTGCTGACATCCGTTCTGTATACCGAAGAACATCATTCCGAATATGTATATCGGGAGAACCTTTGCGCAGAGTGCCTTGAGTGCTTCATCTGACGTAAATATTCCAGCAGCCACGGATGGGAACAGAAATGCTGCGCCAGCCAGTACAAATGACACGATGATGGACATGGTTATCAGTATGGTACATGTCTTCTTCACTCTGGCCACGTTGCCCTTGCCGTAGTTGTAGCTGATGATGGGCTGGACACCCTGAGAGAATCCGCTCATCGGGATAAATATAATCTGCATGATACTCTGGAGTATGGTGAATGATCCCACATACAGGTCATCGCCGTACTTCTGGAGTCCATGAGTGAACACGATGGTTATAAGGCTCTCCGTGACCTGCATGATAAATGGTGACACACCGAGGGCTGCAATTGACAGGATCAGCTTGCCCTGTGGACGCATCATCTGCGCTGATATGCGAAGACTAGCCTTGTCGGATGTCAGAAATCTGATAACCCATGCCGCGCTTATCGCCTGGGATATGATGGTCGCTATGGCCGCACCCTTGATTCCGAGGTTCAGTGCAAATATGAATATCGGATCTAGGATGATGTTGAATATGGCTCCTATGAGCACAGAAAACATGGCGGTCTTTGACTGTCCCTGGGCTGTGATAAATGTGTTCAGTCCGGTGGTGATCATGACAAATATCGTGCCTATAAGGTAAATGCTCAGATAGTCATCGGCATGCGGATAGGTGGCGTCGCTTGCTCCGAAAAAATACAGAAGCGGCTTCTTCAATGTGTAGATGACAGCCATAACAATAACTGTAAATATGATGAGCAGGGTTACGCCATTTGACAGGATGCGCTGTGCCTTGTCCCTGTCGCCTTTGCCGAGAGCGATGGAAGCCAGAGGTGCTCCGCCTGCTCCCACGAACACGCTGAATGCACTCACAAGTGTGATGATCGGGAGACACAGTCCGATTCCGGTGAGTGACGCTGCACCAACCTCGGGAATATGTCCTATATATATTCTGTCCACTATGTTGTATAAGAGATTGATGAGCTGCGCCACAAATGTCGGTATGCCCATGGAGAGCATAAGTTTAAATATCGGCGCCGTGCCCATCCTCTCTTCAGAATTTGAAGAAATTGTACTTGTGTTCATAACTGCTCCTTAATGTTGATAACTTTATAAAATCCGCTGAAAACTTCGTCGTTCATCATGGGGACGGAGGTACCTGTCCCCTCCGTCCCCTAGGATATTTCAGTTGGGTGAAGTAGTCAATCAGGAAATAATTAAGAAAGTATAAAATAAATGATAAGTGGAAAAAGTCCAGCAAATATGCGGAAAACGGTAAAAAGCGAGTGAAAATATAGCAAAAACTTGAAAAAATATTCTTGACAAATTTACTAGGAAAGCGCATTATGGTTACAAATATAAGATAAACCGTTGATCAAGAGGAGTAGCGGCATATAACATGTTCAGAGAGTTGCAGGTGGTGTGATTGCAGCGATGGGAGTGCAGGTGAATGGACTTGTGAGGGCAAACCGAAAGATTTAAGATTCAAGTAGGGGAGACGGAGACCTACCGTTATAGAAGGTACATATATGATTGTATATGGTCGAGGGCATCGATATATATAAATATATATAAATAATTTATATATATTTTTTTTATTTATTGATGAAATTAGGTGGCACCGCAGGAGATTAGATTTCTTGTCCTAATGTTTGTAGGATAAGGAATTTTTTTTATGTCCTGTGGTTTTTTTTATTTTCATAAGGAGGGACCCGCATAAGCGGGAGGAATCCTAAAAAGGAAACGCACTGATGTGCGAGTAGGTCATCAAGCTACGCTTGACGACATGTTGTGAAGCACGCAGACGCCGCGCGAAGCGCCTTTTATGCGTCTGCTCATAATGGATTAATTGGCAAGGAGGATGAGACATGATAAGACCAGAACTTAGCGAGGCAAAGAAATATGCGGCAGACGGATACAGGATGGTTCCGGTGTGCTGTGAGATGTTATCGGATGTGATCACACCGATCAACTTGCTCAGAAAGCTGAAAGCGGCAAATGAGCACTGTTACATACTTGAGAGCGTGGAGAATCAGGAGGTGTGGGGACGCTACACATTCCTTGGTTACAATCCAAAGCTTGATGTTACATGCATGAATGGACACATACAGCTCAAGGATATAGATGGAAATGTGATAAAGGAAGCGGATGACATTCATCCTGAGGTATTCATAAGAGAGATTCTCAAGGATTACAAGAGTCCGAAGATAGAAGGACTTCCAACATTTACAGGCGGGTTTGTCGGTTACTTCTCATATGATTATATAAAGTACAGTGAGAAGAAGCTTGTGATCGATGCCGATGACGATGAGGGATTTCAGGATCTGGATCTCATGCTCTTTGACAAGGTCATAGCATTTGACAATTTCAAGTCAAAGCTGATCCTCATTGCAAATGCTGACACGTCCGATATAGAAGCCGGATATGCAAAGGCACTTGCTGACATAGAAGATATGAAGAAGCTAATCCACGATGGAGAGATGGCTGAGATAGAGCCGGTTAAGATGAAGAGTGATTTCAAGCCTCTGTTCAATAAAGAAAAATATTGCAGCATGGTCGAGAGGGCAAAGAAGTACATATTCGAGGGAGATATCTTCCAGGTGGTTCTGTCCAACAGGCTTGAGGCTGAGATGGAGGGTTCACTGTTCAATACATACAGGGTTCTCAGAAGCACAAATCCTTCTCCGTATATGTTCTACTTCAGTGGCGACCAGATAGAGGTTGCGGGCGCGTCACCTGAGACACTGGTAAAGCTTGAAAATGGTATGCTTCACACATTTCCTCTTGCTGGAACGAGACCGAGGGGAAAGACAAAGGAAGAGGATATGAGACTTGAGGCTGGACTTATGGCGGATGAGAAGGAACTGGCGGAGCACAACATGCTAGTGGATCTCGGAAGAAATGATCTTGGAAAGATAAGCAAGTTCGGAACTGTTGAGGTTGAGCAGTACATGAAGGTTCAGAGGTACTCACATGTAATGCATATCGGATCAACCGTCAAGGGTGAGATTGACGACAGCAGATATGATGAGCTGTCAGCCGTGGATGCGGTACTTCCGGCCGGAACCCTCTCAGGGGCACCGAAGATCAGGGCGTGTCAGATCATCAACGAGCTGGAGGACAACAAGAGAGGAATATATGGCGGTGCCATAGGATACATAGATTTCACAGGGAATCTTGATACATGTATAGCCATAAGGATCGCATACAAAAAGGGTGACAAGGTATTTGTCAGATCCGGAGCGGGAATTGTAGCAGACAGTGTTCCAGCAAATGAGTTCCAGGAATGCATAAACAAGGCAAAGGCAGTTACAACAGCACTCACAATGAGCCAGGAAATATCATAAGGAGGACCCGCTTGCGGGAGATTCCTTGTGATAATGCGTGCGCCGCGCGGAGCGCCTTTCATGCGCATGCACAATAAATATAAGGAGGACAAAATAAATGACAATACTTATAGATAATTATGACAGCTTCTCCTACAACCTGTATCAGCTTGTGGGGGCAATAAATCCGGATATAAAGGTTATAAGAAATGATGAGTTCACCTGTGAGGAGATCGAGGCGATGAATCCGGATCACATAATCATCTCACCGGGCCCCGGAAGACCTTCGGATGCGGGAATGTGTGAGGATGCGGTGAGATATTTCGCAGGCAAGGTACCAATCCTCGGTGTGTGTCTCGGACATCAGGCGATTTGTGAGACATATGGTGCGACAGTCACATATGCAAAGAAACTCATGCATGGAAAGATGTCACTGGTTGATGTGGCTCTGAACTGCAGATTGTTCAGAGGACTTCAGAGCAAGATACAGGTTGCCAGATATCATTCACTTGCGGCTGCAGATGAGAACTTCCCAGAATGCCTGGAGGTCACAGCCAGAACGGAGGATGGAGAGATTATGGCAGTAAAACACAGGAATTATGAGGTATATGGAGTTCAGTTTCATCCGGAGTCGATACTGACACCGAAGGGCAAGATAATGCTTAGAAATTTTTTAGAGATATAAAATAAGGAGGATATGGCGATGATACAGGAAACTCTTAAGAAGGTAGCAGCAGGACAGGATCTTACATACGATGAGGCATATGCCAGCATGGATGAGATATTCAGCGGTCAGGTGCCGGGAGAGACAACGGCGGGATATCTCACAGCTCTTCACATGAAGGGCGAGACACTTGACGAGATAACAGCCAGTGCAAATGGAATGAGAGACCATGCAGAGTCTCTTCCACATGATGGAATAGATGTTCTTGAGATCGTGGGAACAGGCGGGGATTGTGCGAATTCATTTAACATATCGACAACGAGTGGTATAGTTGCAGCAGCGGCCGGAGTACCGATCGCAAAGCACGGCAACAGAAGCGTATCGAGCAAGAGTGGCGCTGCGGATGTCCTTGAGGCCCTTGGTGTAAATATCTCCATATCACCTGAGAAGATGGGCAAGGTTCTAGCTGAGTGCAACATGAGCTTCATGTTTGCCCAGGTTTATCACAAGGCTATGAAATATGCAGGTCCGGTCAGAAAGTCACTTGGAATACCGACAGTATTCAATATCCTTGGCCCTCTTACCAACCCAGCAAAGGCTCAGATGCAGATAATGGGAGTATACAAGGAGGAGCTTGTTGATCAGATGGCTCCGGTACTCATCGGTCTTGGAGTAAAGAGAGGGCTTGTCGTATACGGACAGGATTGTCTGGACGAGATATCCATGAGCGCGCCTACAACTGTAGCAGAGATCAAGGATGGTGAGATCACAAAGTACGAGATCAAGCCAGAGGATTTCGGATTTGAGAGATGCAGCAAGGAGGATCTGGTGGGCGGCGGTCCTGAGGAAAACGCACAAATCACCCGTGATATCCTGTCGGGTAAGATCACTGGAGCCAAGAGAAATGCAGTTGTCCTGAACGCAGCAGCTTGCATATACATCGCAGGCAAGGCGGACTCCATAGCAGATGGAATCAAGGTTGCAGAGGACGTGATCGACAGTGGCAAGGCTGCTGAGACGCTTGATGCATTTGTAAGACTGACAAATGAGTAGATAAGTTTCATCGCAGACTATGATAGAAAGTTGCATAGAGAGGTAAGAGATGATATTAGATGAGATAGCGGAAAAGACAAAAAAACGTGTGGCAGAGCAGAAGAAAAAAGTTCCTCTTGAGGCGATGAAGAGACAGGCACTTGATATAGTTGCCAGAGAGACGGATAACGGCAGCAGCCCATATAGTAAGTTCCAATTTAGGGATAATCTGGCAGCGGATGGAATATCGTTTATCTGTGAGGTCAAGAAGGCATCACCTTCCAAGGGGCTTATAGCACCGGACTTTCCTTATGTTGAGATAGCAAAGGAATATGAGGCGGCTGGCGCCTCGGCAATATCCGTGCTCACTGAGCCATTTTACTTTCAGGGAAGCAATCAGTTCCTGATGGCTATAAAGAACGAGGTAAATATACCGCTGCTGAGAAAGGATTTCACAGTTGATGAGTATATGATATATGAGGCAAAGGTCATAGGAGCCTCGGCGGTGCTTTTAATTTGCGCCATACTGGATGACGAGCAGCTTGCCTCATACCTTCAGCTTGCACATGAACTTGGAATGTCGGCTCTGGTTGAGGCTCACGATGAGGAGGAGGTCAGACGGGCGATAGCCTGCGGAGCCGGAATCATCGGTGTGAACAACAGAGACCTCAGAACATTTACGGTGGACATCATGAACAGTGTAAGGCTCAGAAAGCTGATACCAGATACGGTACCTGTCACTGGTACAGGAGCTGCGGCTGACACTTTAGCACCCCGGAAGATGGTGTATGTGTCTGAGAGTGGAATCAAGACAAAGGAGGACATAGACAGGCTCAAGGCAAATGGAACAGATGCGGTGCTTATAGGTGAGACATTTATGAGAAGTCCCGACAAGAAGAGGTTGTTTGCGGAACTGAAGGGCGAGTAACATATTATATAGAAGAAACACAATACAAAAGTGTAGAAATACATTTGAAAATATATCTGAGAAGACAAAAACAGGAGGAAAAACATATGTCAAAAGGCAGATTTGGCGTTCACGGCGGCCAGTACATTCCAGAGACTCTGATGAATGCGATGCTGGAGCTGGAGGAGGCTTACAAAAAATATAAGGATGATCCGGAGTTCAACAGAGAACTCACAGAGATGCTCAACGTGTATGCGGGAAGACCTAGCAGACTTTACTATGCGGAGAGAATGACAAAGAATCTGGGCGGAGCGAAGATATACCTCAAGAGAGAGGATCTGAACCACACAGGAGCGCACAAGATCAACAACGTAATCGGACAGATGCTCCTTGCCAAGAGAATGGGCAAGACAAGGGTTATTGCGGAGACCGGTGCCGGACAGCATGGAGTTGCAACAGCTACAGTTGCAGCCATGATGGGCATGGAGTGCGAGATATATATGGGTGAGGAGGACACGATCAGACAGGCTCTCAACGTGTACAGAATGAGACTCCTGGGCGCAAAGGTTCATCCGGTTAAGGCCGGAACAGCCACACTGAAGGATGCTGTATCTGAGGCATTCCGTGAGTGGACAAGCAGAATTGATGACACACACTATGTACTCGGCTCAGTCATGGGACCATATCCTTTCCCTGAGATCGTCCGTGATTTCCAGGCTGTGATCAGTAAAGAGATCAAGGCACAGCTCATGGAGAAGGAGGGAAGGCTTCCTGATGTTGTCATGGCATGTGTGGGCGGCGGTTCAAATGCCATCGGAGCTTTCTATGATTTCATACCTGACGAGAGCGTAAGGCTGATCGGCTGTGAGGCAGCAGGCAGAGGCGTTGATACATTCGAGACTGCGGCAACCATCGCAACCGGAAAGCTTGGAATATTCCACGGCATGAAGTCCTACTTCTGTCAGGATGAATTTGGACAGATCGCACCTGTATATTCTATCTCAGCGGGACTTGACTACCCGGGAATCGGACCTGAGCATGCATACCTTCACGACATAGGACGTGCGGAGTATGTGGCGATTACAGATGACGAGGCTGTGGATGCATTTGAATATCTGTCAAGGATCGAGGGAATCATTCCTGCGATAGAGAGCGCACACGCTGTGGCTTACGCCATGAAACTGGCACCTACAATGGACAAGGATAAGATAATAGTGATCAATGTATCAGGACGTGGTGACAAGGACGTTGCAGCCATCGCAAGATACAGAGGGGAGGATCTTCATGAGTAATAGTAATATAGCAAAAGCATTTGAACATGGAAAAGCATTTATACCATTTGTGACATGCGGCGATCCGTCGCTGGATGTCACAGAGAAGGTAGTATACGCAATGGTGGAGGCTGGTGCAGACCTTATAGAGCTGGGAATCCCATTCTCAGATCCGACAGCCGAGGGCCCGGTCATCCAGGGCGCAAATATAAGAGCGCTGGCAGGCGGCGTGACAACAGACAAGGTATTTGACCTTGTGAGAAAGCTCCGCAAGAAAGTGACAATACCTATGGTGTTCATGACATATGCAAATGTCGTGTTCTCGTATGGTTCGGAGAGATTTATCAGCACATGCAAGGAGATCGGCATAGATGGTCTGATCCTTCCTGACATTCCTTACGAGGAGAAGGATGAGTTTGACGGAATCTGCAAGCAGTATGATGTGGATCTCATTTCACTCATCGCACCTACATCCCATGAGAGAATATCCATGATCGCAAATGATGCGAGTGGATTTGTATACTGCGTGTCATCACTCGGTGTAACAGGAACCAGAACCAAGATCACCACAGATATAGGAGCAATGGTCGATCTGGTGAAGAAGGCGAAGGACATCCCTTGCGCTGTAGGCTTCGGAATATCCACACCTGAGCAGGCAAAGCAGATGGCGGAAAAGTCAGATGGTGTCATCGTAGGCTCAGCCATCGTCAAGCTGTGTGCCCAGTACGGCAAGGACTGTGTGCCTTATGTGAGAGATTATGTGAAGAGCATGAAGGATGCGATAAGGTAAATTAAAATCCCTACGTTTTGGCAATTTTTTGGATTATTGCCGAAACGTAGGGGCTTTTGGATATATTTATAAATATGTTGACACCACAGTTAGTTTTTGATATAACATATTCATCAGCGATTGCTGGTATCCATAATGAAAATTGAATAAATCATATTTTAAGTTGAAGAGTTTGAAAACATGATGAGTAGCAAGTGCTACAAGTCTGCGATCATGACTCTTTTTTTGTTGCCTTTCGGGCACGGGTCAGATTGCAATGTCAATTTAATATGCATCTGCTCGGTATCCGGGACAGCAAAAACTATTTTATTTTTTCATTATGGAGGTAACGATTATGAGATATTCATTTACAGAAAAGACATCACACAGACAGCAGGAGACAGCGTACATGCTTTATATGATCATTGGCAGCTATTTTCACAAATGTAGCTGCAGATCAAAGGCATTGGAGGAGAATCTCTTCCTTTATTATAAAGAGCTTGGAGAAAGCAGACAGATAGGTAAAGAGAGACAGATCATCAGTGTCAGCGAGGGCGTGCTTGGCGAATGTCTTGCCAGCATGGCGCAGATGAACGCGGAGGTATTCATCTCAAAGACAGATGAAATGTATGTGTTGAGATTCTATACTGGCTTTGAGGATATTGTGGTAGCTGTTGATGATAAGGGACGCTATGAGATAAGTCTGGTGAAGGATGAAATGGTGGCGTAGTGGTGATGTGTATAGAGTAAACAGAATGGTTAACTGGTGTATGATGGCGGTTGTCCGGGGTATAAATAAACTTGGACAGCTGTCATGTTTTTGCTTGATATAAGAACTAATGTTCGGTATAATATAGGCAGGCTTTAGCCTGGGTGCTGCCATGAGAAGGTGGCGGTTTGCTTTGTACGGAGAGTAGAGAGTAGCTCTGATTACATAGATATCCTGATATCGGGAAATCTTGAAGAGGAGAAAATGCTTATGTTGACCATCAGTGACCTTATTGCAGTGATTTCGCTGTGTGTGACTTTTTATAGTCTTGGTTACATGCATGGTAAGCATGATTCCAAGACAAAAAAATAACCGCCTCACCCTGAGAAAGTAAGCGGTTATTTTTATACCATATTATATAATCAGGTAAACCGTCATCGGCAGTACCCTTATAAAGTGATATTATCATTGTGTTCACTTTATGTCAACAGGATTTGTTGATGGCGGTTTGTGTAAAGAATTTTGAGGAGATTTTCATGAATCATTTTGAATTGGTATCGGAATACAAGCCCACCGGAGATCAGCCGGAGGCAATAGAAAAATTGGTAAAGGGTTTTCAGGAAGGTAATCAGTTTGAGACGCTGCTGGGTGTAACCGGATCTGGTAAGACTTTTACCATGGCGAATGTCATACAGCAGCTGAATAAGCCCACGCTTATACTTGCACATAACAAGACTCTGGCGGCGCAGCTTTATGGGGAGATGAAGGAGTTTTTTCCGAACAGTGCGGTGGAGTATTTTGTATCATACTACGATTATTATCAGCCGGAAGCATATGTGGCTTCCACGGATACCTATATTGCAAAGGATTCGTCTATCAATGACGATATTGACCGGATGAGACATAGTGCCACAGCTGCGCTCATAGACAGAAAGGACGTAATCGTGGTCGCGTCTGTGTCGTGCATATATGGTATCGGTGATCCGGACGAGTACAGGAATCAGATGCTGTCATTCAGAGTTGGAATGATAAAGGACAGAGATCAGGTCATCGATGAACTGACAGATATACAGTATGATAGGAATGACATGGATCTGCAGAGAGGTACATTCAGAGTGCGCGGGGATGTGTTGGAGATCATTCCAGTGTCCACATTTGATGATGGAATCAGGATAGAATTTTTTGGAGACGAGATAGACAGGATCACAGAGTTTGATCCGCTCACCGGAGAGGGAAAGAGGGATCTGACATATACCTGTCTGTTCCCGGCGTCCCACTATGTGGTTGGACAGGAGAAGATGGAGAAGGCACTGAAGAGGATAGAGGCAGAGCTCAAGGACAGAGTTGCGTATTTCAAGTCAAAGGATAAACTCATTGAAGCACAGCGTATCGAGGAGAGAACTAACTTTGACATGGAGATGATGCGTGAGACCGGTTTTTGTTCTGGAATAGAGAATTATTCAGGACCTCTGGCTGGCAGATCAGCCGGGGAGACACCGAGCACACTTCTGGATTTCTTTGATGACGACTTTCTTCTTATTATAGATGAGTCACATATGACTGTGCCTCAGGTTGGCGCGATGTATTCGGGAGACCGCTCCCGTAAGATGAATCTGGTGGACTACGGTTTCAGGCTTCCATCGGCACTTGACAACAGGCCGCTCAACTTCTCGGAATTTGAGCAGAAGCTGGATCAGGTGATGTTCGTATCTGCCACACCGGGCAAATACGAGGAGGAGCACCAGATGCTCATGGCTGAACAGATCATCAGACCTACGGGCCTTCTGGATCCGCCGGTTGAAGTCAGACCGGTTGAGGGACAGATAGATGATCTGCTGAAAGAGGTCCGCAAGGAGACCGTGCAGGGACACAAGGTGCTTGTAACTACTCTTACAAAACGTATGGCTGAAGATCTCACCAGCTATATGAGGGATAATGATATAAAGGTGAAGTATCTGCACTCGGATATAGACACTATGGAGAGGGTTGAGATAGTGAGAGATCTCCGCCTTGGCGTATTTGATGTGCTTGTTGGAATCAACCTTCTGCGAGAGGGACTTGATATACCGGAGATCACTCTGGTGGCAATACTGGATGCTGATAAGGAAGGTTTCCTGAGATCGGAGACATCACTTATCCAGACCATAGGAAGAGCAGCCCGAAATGTGGATGGACATGTCATCATGTATGCGGACACTATCACAGGTTCTATGAAGTATGCCCTCGATGAGACGAGCAGACGTCGTGAGATACAGCAGAAGTATAATGAAGAACATGGAATAACCCCTAAGACTATAGAGAAGAGCATAAGGGATCTTATAACCATAGAGGTGAAGAAGGAGGAGCTTCCAGAGGAGGATAAGGATGCTGAATCCATGACTAAGAAGGAGCTTCAGAAGGTTATCACCAAGCTGACCAAGAAGATGAATATGGCGGCAGCAGACCTCAACTTTGAGGTGGCGGCGGAGATCAGGGATCAGCTCAAGGTGTACAAGGCTGCACTCAGAGATTATGATAAGGACTAGTGGTAAATCCATATATTTGCGTGATATATGAGAGGGAAGTAAGATAGATAATAATATATAACAAATATAAATAATAAAGAGAAAAGGTTAGATCAAGATGGAAGACAATAAGAATTATGAACGTGGTGAGCATTTGGAGAATATAACGGATGCGAGCATGAGGGATGATGATTATTTCAACGCCAGCAGGAATATTGACAGGAAGTATATTACTATTGAGGGCGCACGTGAAAATAATCTGAAGAATATCAATGTCAAGATTCCAAGGGACAAATTTGTCGTCGTGACAGGACTTTCGGGATCAGGTAAGTCTTCACTGGCATTTGACACGATATATGCGGAGGGTCAGAGACGATACATGGAGTCTCTGTCATCCTATGCTAGACAGTTCCTTGGACAGGCTGAGAAGCCGGACGTGGACAAGATTGAGGGGCTGTCACCGGCTATCTCTATAGATCAGAAGTCAACAAACAGGAATCCTCGATCTACAGTTGGTACTGTCACGGAGATATACGACTATTTCAGACTTCTCTATGCCAGAGTGGGAATACCACACTGTCCGAACTGTGGTAAGGTCATAAGCAGACAGACGGTTGACCAGATGGTGGATGAGATCATGAAGCTCCCTGAGAGGACAAAGTTCATAGTGCTTGCACCTGTGGTCAGAGGCCGAAAGGGAGAGCATGTAAAGCTTCTTGAGAAGGCGAAGAAGAGCGGATTTGTCAGAGTGATAGTCGACGGCAGTATGTATGAGCTGTCGGAGGATATAAAGCTTGATAAGAATAAGAAACACAGTATAGATATAGTTGTTGACCGTCTGGTTGTCAGACAGGATGTGGGGAGACGACTCACAGATTCCATAGAGACTGCGCTTCAGCTCGCAGAGGGACTCATGAAGATAGAGGTGATGGGTGAAAGAGATGAGAACGGTGTTCAGAAGGAGAATACTGTAATTAATTTCTCAGACAGCTTTTCATGTCCGGACTGTGGAATCAGCATAGATGAGATAGAGCCGAGAAGCTTCTCATTCAACAACCCATTTGGCGCCTGCCCTACATGTGCCGGTCTTGGATTCAAGATGGAGTTTGATCCCGATCTGATGATCCCGGATCAGACCCTGTCTATAAATGATGGAGCCATAGTGGTTCTGGGATGGCAGTCGTGCAATGATGGCAAGAGTTATTCCAATGCCATACTCAGGGCACTCAGTGCAGAATATGGATTCTCTCTGGACACACCATTTCAGGATTATCCACAGGATATCAAGGATCTCTTATTATATGGAAAGAACTCACGTCCGGTTAAGGTATACTATAAGGGACAACGCGGTGAGGGTGTGTATGATATAACATTTGAAGGACTTATAAAGAGTGTTGCCAGAAGATACAGGGAGACATCAGCTGAATCAACCAAGGCAGAGTATGAGACGTTCATGACTATAACGCCTTGTGAGGTGTGTGGGGGCAAGAGACTTAAGCCTACAGCTCTTGCGGTTACAGTTGGAGATAAGAATATTGCTGAACTTACAGAGCTTCCTATCACAGAACTTGCAAAGTTCATGAAAGATCTGGAGCTCACTGACAGACAGAAGATGATAGGTGCGGCCATACTCAAGGAGATAAGGTCGAGACTGCATTTCCTTATAGATGTGGGACTTGACTATCTGTGTCTGAGCAGAGGTACAAGCACGCTCTCAGGTGGAGAGGCACAGAGAATAAGACTTGCCACGCAGATAGGTTCAGGTCTGGTTGGAGTTGCATATATTCTGGATGAGCCAAGTATCGGACTTCACCAGAGGGACAATGACAAGCTGATAGCGGCGCTCAAGAATCTGAGAGACCTTGGAAATACGCTTATCGTAGTAGAGCACGACGAGGATACCATGAGGGCGGCGGATCATATCATAGATATAGGACCGGGAGCCGGTGCAAATGGTGGATATGTGGTAGCTGAGGGTACGGCTGAAGACATTATGAAATGTGAGAATTCTATCACCGGTGACTACTTAAGCGGCAGGAAGAAGATAGAGGTTCCGGATGTGAGGAGAATGCCAACCGGATGGCTCACTGTCAAGAATGCTTATGAGAACAATCTCAAGCATATAGATGTGGACATACCACTTGGAATCATGACATGTGTGACTGGTGTGTCTGGTTCAGGAAAGAGTTCTCTGGTAAATGAGATCTTGTACAAGAAGCTGGCGAGAAGACTCAACAAGAGCAGGATTAAAGCAGGAAAGCACGACCATATCATTGGCTATGATGCTTTGGATAAGATTATCAATATAGACCAGTCACCTATAGGTAGAACGCCGAGATCCAATCCGGCCACCTATACAGGTACATTTGATTTGATAAGGGATTTGTTTGCAGGTACCAAAGATGCCAAGGCAAGAGGATATGGCAAGGGAAGATTCAGTTTCAATGTGTCCGGCGGACGATGTGAAGCGTGTCGCGGAGATGGAATAATCAAGATAGAGATGCACTTCCTGCCGGATATATATGTGCCATGCGAAGTGTGTGGAGGAAAGAGATATAACAGGGAGACTCTGGAGGTCAAGTATAAGGGGAAGAGCATAAATGAGGTTCTTGACATGACAGTTGATGAGGCCTGTGAGTTCTTTGCAAATGTACCAAGGATACTGAGAAAAATAGAGACTCTCCGTGATGTTGGACTTGGATATATAAAACTTGGCCAGCCGTCCACCACATTGTCAGGAGGAGAGGCACAGAGAATCAAGCTTGCAACCGAGTTGTCAAGACGAGGCACAGGAAAGACTATATATGTACTGGATGAGCCAACCACGGGACTTCACTTTGCGGATGTACACAGACTTGTGGATATACTAAGAAGACTCAGTGAGGGTGGCAACACAGTTGTGGTTATCGAACATAACCTTGACGTCATCAAGACCGCAGATTATATTATTGACATGGGACCTGAAGGAGGTGCTGGCGGTGGAACCGTTATTGCCAAGGGCACTCCGGAAGAAGTTGCGAAGATACCTCAGTCATATACAGGACAGTACCTTAAGAGGTATCTAAGTATGTAAGGGATGTGTAGAATATTACATCGGAGGTAGATGACAACATGGATGAACAGAACAGAGTAGATGATATTGAAAGCGTTGATAGTGGGTCAACATTTGAGCAGAATATTGGGCAGGAGAATATACAGCCTGTTGAGAATGGCCAGCCGGTACAGCAGCCATATCAGCAGGCACAGTACGGCCAGCCGGTGCAGCCGCCGTATCAGCAGGCACAGTACGGCCAGCCAGTGCAGCCGCCATATCAGCAGATGCAGTACGACCAGCCAGTGCAGCAGAGATATCAGCAGGCACAGTATGGCCAGCCGGTGCAGCCGCCATATCAGCAGATGCAGCATGGCCAGCCGGTACAGCCGCCATACAATATGGCCATGGGGTATGCAGGATACGAAAACAGACAGAGTACAACAAAAAAAGGTTCTAGGCATATTCCAAATGTTCTAAATATAATAGGAATAATATTGGCAGTTATAGCTGTATTTCTGCCATATGCACATCTTGATTCAGACATACGAAGCATAGGTAGTGTGTTTGAAATCGGTATATTGACAGCTTTGATAGCAGCCGCGGTACTGATAGCTGATATAATATGTGCTTTTATTGATAAAGTGGGATGTTATATTGTCAATCTTGTAATATCTGTACTTGTGGGTGGTGCTTTTATATGGGAGTTCGCACTTGCACTCATTGATCTTAACAAGATGAATGCATCAGATAACGCTGGATTGAATTTTGGTTCATGGACCAGTGTAATAGCGGCATTTCTGCTACTTATATCAGTGCCAATATGGTGGGCTATGAGCAGAAAGAAAAACATGCAGGATAAGCAGGAAGAGAATAAATCAGAAGAGAATATTTCAGATACAGCAAATGGAATAGATTAAATATAGTTGGAATATAATAAGAACCCCATCATGGCTTATACAAGCTGTGATGGGGTTCCTTTAAGTTTACGTGAGCGATACTTGTCCGAAAGTTGTCGAACAGTTTATCGTTACATTTGTTAATTGACCTGTTAAAGAATTAGTCGTTAGCCTTACCAACTGATCCGAAGAGTTCCATCTTCTCCTTAACAGTAGCCTTGATAGCCTCGAAACCAGGAGCGAGAAGCTTTCTAGGATCAAATCCCTTGCCCTCAAGATCCTTACCAGCCTCGATGTACTTTCTTGTAGCATCTGCGAATGATAACTGGCACTCTGTGTTAACGTTGATCTTTGAAACGCCAAGTGAAATAGCCTTCTTGATCATGTCAGCTGGGATACCTGTACCACCGTGAAGAACTAATGGCATAACGCCTGTCTTCTGCTGGATAGCATCAAGTGTCTCAAAGCTAAGTCCCTTCCAGTTAGCTGGGTACTTACCATGGATGTTACCGATACCAGCAGCAAGCATATCTACGCCGAGATCAGCGATTGTCTTGCACTCCTCTGGATCAGCGCACTCGCCCATACCAATAACTCCGTCTTCCTCACCACCGATAGAACCAACTTCACACTCGATTGAGAGGCCAAGCTGATGAGCTACATTAACGAGCTCTGTTGACTTAGCAAGGTTCTCCTCGAATGGATAGTGTGAACCATCGAACATGATTGAAGTAAATCCAGCCTTAACACACTTGTAGCATCCTTCGTATGTTCCGTGATCAAGGTGAAGAGCTACAGGAACTGTGATTCCAAGTGAATCATGCATAGCCTTAACCATTGCTGCAACTGTCTCAAATCCTGTCATATACTTTCCAGCGCCCTCTGAAACACCAAGGATAACAGGTGACTGAAGCTCCTGAGCTGTGAGGAGAACAGCCTTTGTCCACTCAAGGTTGTTGATGTTGAACTGACCTACTGCGTAGTGACCAGCCTTAGCTTTCTTTAACATTTCTGTTGCTGAAACTAACATTTGTAAAATCCTCCGTAAAATTATATTTGGATACGAACGTACCCACTTACGCTGATTATACCCCATATAATAAGAAAATAAAAGAATTTTTAGCCAAAAGTTCAACATATAGTTAGTTTAAACTTATCGATATAAATAAAACATTTATAAAGAATAGCCCGCCTTAATTGCAATGGAAAAAAATAAATGCTATGATTTGCCAGTGATATTGACAAAAAGCGAAAAATGTAATGTATATGGAACATAGTATATTATTTGTAAGGAGGACAGAATGCTTCAGCTTAAGAACATCGTGAAGGATTATCACATTGGTGATGAAGTTGTTCGGGCACTCAAGGGTGTATCTGTGAACTTTAGAAGGAATGAGTTCGTGTCCATACTTGGTCAGTCGGGTTGTGGAAAGACAACGCTTCTGAACATAGTGGGTGGACTGGATCAGTACACCAGTGGAGATCTGGTTATCAATGGCAAGTCGACAAAGGATTTCAAGTCAAGAGATTGGGATTCATATAGAAACAATTCAGTCGGATTTGTATTCCAGAGCTACAATCTGATACCGCATCAGTCGGTACTGTCAAATGTAGAGCTTGCTCTTACTTTGTCGGGAGTATCAAAGGCGGAGAGAAGAAAGAGAGCGAAGGAGGTTTTGGAGAAGGTTGGTCTGGAAAATCAGATTCACAAGAAACCAAACCAGATGTCCGGTGGACAGATGCAGAGAGTTGCCATCGCCAGAGCACTCATAAACGATCCGGATATTCTGTTGGCTGATGAGCCAACGGGTGCACTTGACACAGAGACAAGTGTTCAGATCATGGAGCTGCTCAAAGAAATAGCCAAGGACAAGCTGGTTATTATGGTCACGCATAACCCGGAGCTGGCACAGCAGTATTCAACAAGAATCGTAAAGCTGCTCGATGGAAATATAATAGATGACTCCAATCCATTCTCAGATGAGGATGAGGCGAATGAGGATGACGGAAGCTATGCTCCGAGAAAGACATCCATGAGTATGTTCACAGCGTTCTCGCTGAGTCTGAACAACCTCATGACAAAGAAGGGCCGAACCTTCTTAACAGCATTTGCCGGAAGTATAGGAATCATAGGAATAGCGCTTATATTATCGCTTTCATCTGGATTCCAGAAGTACATCAACGATGTGCAGGAGGAGACACTTGCCACATATCCGGTGCAGATAACGAAGAAGGCTATGGATTACAGTGAACTTCTCTCCAAGATGGTAGGTAACAACGAAGAAGATTCAGACCATAATCATGCAGGGGAGGACAAGGTTTACTCGGGCGATATCATGGGAGATATGCTTGTATCAATGGTGTCAGATGTGAAAGAGAACGACCTTGAGACATTCAAAAATTATATCGAGGACGATGCAAATGGATTCACTAAATATACCAGTGATATAACATACACGTATGACACGCCTTTATATGTGTTCAACGAGAACAGTGCAAATGGCGGAGTTGCTCAGGTAAATCCAAGCACAACCATGACAGACATGGGATTTGGAGGAATGGCGGAGGCACAGGAGTCAACGGCAGACTTCATGTCGGCGTTTAGTTACGGTTCATCATCAATGGACATGTGGACACAGATGTTGGATAATGACACTCTGCTCAAGCAGCAGTATGATGTACTGGCAGGACACTGGCCTGAGAATAAGAACGAGGTTGTACTTGTCGTCGACAAGAACAATGAGATAAGTGATTTTACACTGTATACTCTTGGACTTAGGGATTCAAAGGAACTGAGCGATATGGTTTCAACCATACTTGCCGGCGGAGAGGCACCGGAGCTTGAGAAGATGGTGTTTACATACGATGACCTTCTGAATCTTAAGTTTAAGGTCGTGCTTCCGGGCAATCTGTATAAGAAGAATGATGACGGAACTTACACAGATATGAGTTCTGATGCTGATTTTCTGAAGTCTGCAGTGGCCGGGGGCCTTGAAGTAAAGGTGTCGGCAGTAATCAGGGCTTCGGATAAAGCGTATGCAACTACCATGCAGCCGGGATATATAGGTTACACATCGGAGCTTGCCAATTACATAGTTTCAGAGAACGAGAAGACAGATGTGCTTAAGGCTCAGATGGATAATCCTGATACTGACGTGTTCACAGGAATGCCATTTTCAGATGGCAAGGAACTGACAGCGGATGATGTGGATATGGATTCTGTTATGCAGCAGCTTATGGCTTCAGGTCAGGTTACTGAGGATATGCAGACACAGATGGCAGCCATGACCAAGGATCAGCTCTTCGATATGCTCAAGGGTTATGGCTTCTTCCAGAAGTCCACTGCAACTTATGAGGATAACATGTCAAAGCTTGGATATGCAGAGCTTGCAAAGCCGGCTTCCATCAATCTCTACTGTGCAGAATTTGCGGATAAGGATGAGATAACAAAGCTTATAGACAAGTACAATGAGGATTACCCTGACAAGGAGATAACATACACTGATTATATTGGAATCATGCTGTCATCGGTGACAAAGATCATCAATGCGATAACGTATGTGCTCATTGCATTTGTGGCTATATCACTTATAGTTTCATCAATCATGATCGGAATCATCACATATATCTCAGTTCTTGAGAGAACAAAGGAGATCGGTATTCTGCGAAGCATAGGAGCTTCAAAGAAGGATATCTCAAGAGTGTTCAATGCGGAGACATTCATCATAGGTCTCTTCTCGGGACTCATAGGAATCGGTGTGACGATACTGATCAATATACCGATCAGCAAGGTGATAGAGAGCTTCATCAATGTTGCCGGAGTATCGGCACTTCCTTGGAAGGGTGGAGTGACGCTGGTCATCATCAGTGTAATACTGACATTGATCGGAGGACTTATCCCATCAAGACTTGCTGCCAAGAAGGATCCTGTTATAGCACTCAGAAGTGAGTAATTATAAATTATCTGAATACAAAAAGAAAAGGCTGCCATTTCTGGCAGCCTCTTCTTTTTGTATTAAAAGGGAGTGACTGCAACTACATTATGTGAGGGGAGGGGGTTGCAGTCGTTTATGAAAAAGGGGATGTAAACAACTCGCTTACGCTCTCGCTGTTTACAGTTAATAATATACTGAAAAAATGTGTTCTAATTTTGGAAAAGTTGTGTAGAAAATGTGTTTTTCGGGTAAAAATATGAAGATGCTGTAAGAAATTTAAAGAATATGAAAACAGTATAAGGCAGACATGGCTAGAAATTAGAAAGGTAAGTAAAGGTATGAGACAAAATGTGTATTGTCCTGTTTATTTTTGTTGATCATATAATGTATAATGGTAAAAATAAATTCAGGAGGATGAACAGATGGCAGGAAGTCATATAGCAATACCAACAATACTTAAGATCGGAAAGGGAACCCTGAATGATCTGGGCAAATATATAAGTGCTTCCGGGATGAAGAATGCTGTTATTTATTTTGGAAATGGACTCATAGACATGTTTGGACAGCAGGTCATGGATTCTCTGAAGAAGGAAAATGTGACAGTTGTGGAGTACAGAGAGCTGGATTCCACCAATATAGAGGATATAATCAAGCTGGCATTTGATATAGATGCGAAGGCCCAGGTGATCGTGGGTATCGGCGGAGGAAAGGTTATTGATGTGGCAAAGTATGCGGCATATCTCAGAAAGCTTCCTTTTATAAGTATTCCGACATCGGCATCATCGGATGGTTTCTCAAGCGCCAGCGCATCACTTATGGTAAATGGACGGCGTACATCGGTGCCGGCAAGAATGGCATATGGAATCATAGCTGACACGGAGATCATCAAGTCTGCTCCGGAGAGATTCCTTTACTCGGGAATCGGAGATATGGTATCCAAGATCACATCCCTCTATGACTGGCTCTTCGAGTCTGAACTGGGATACTCTGAGATGAACGATTTTGCAGTTATGATAGCGAAGAAGGCAGTGAACAGCTTCGTCAGAACACCATTTGAGACGATCAAGGATGACCTTTTCCTGAAGGAGCTTCTCGATTCCCTTGCCATGAGCGGTGTTGCTAATGAGATTGCAGGCGGAAGCACACCGACATCCGGAAGTGAACACCTGATCTCACATGCACTTGACAAGATGCTTGAACAGCCACAGCTCCATGGAATCCAAGTGGGAATTGCCACATATATCATGGCGGTTGTCCAGGATCACAGATATGTCAGGGTAAATGCAATATTTGAAAAGACAGGCTTCTGGGATTATGTAGCTACACTTGATCTCAAGAGAGAGGATTTTGCAAAGGCGATAGACATGGCACCTCAGATCAAGCCACACAGGCACACATACCTTCATGAGGAGAAGTACAGAGAGCTTGCCAAGAAGGTTCTGTATGAGGACGAGGTGCTTAAGAGCGTATTTGATTGATGAATCTGAGATGAAAATAGATACTGATGAACTGTAAAAACATAGGGAGTATTATTATATGGAAGATAACAGATACGAATATGGATTTGGAGGAGACGGTCAAAGCTATGAAGACAGTAACTATATGTATACAGATCAGGACACAGCGTATGTGATCCGCCCGGAGCAGATGGGTGGTGGAGCCTCTCAGCAGCCGCAGATGAAGAGAATGATCCCAATAGTTACGATAGCGCTCATTCTGGCAAATGTGATCGCAAGTATCAAGTGCATCGGTGTTGACAATTATTCGAGGACGGGCGGACTCAACTATGAGTACGTCAAACTCAATAAAGAATATGGAAGATTTCTTTCATCAATGTTTCTTCATTCGGGATTTGATCATCTGGTTGGAAATATGTTTGCACTGTTCATGTTCGGTTCGACGGTGGAAAAGAAGCTGGGTTCCCTTCGTATGACCATCATATACTTTGTTTCGGGAATTGTATCAGGACTTATATCCATCAACCTGTCACACGTGATGGATCCGAGCAGAATGCATTTTTCAATAGGCGCTTCAGGAGCCGTGTTTGGAGTTATGTGCGCAGCTGTTTTTCTGTCCGTGATGGGAAGCAAAAAGGCAAGCCGAAGGGATATGACCATAGCCATAGTGCTTGTTGTGATATATGCCATCTACACATATGAGGAAAATATTGACATCTATGCGCATATAGGTGGAGCTGTTGTGGGCGGAATATTGGCATTTGCACTTAATGTGAGAAAATGGGAGAGATTCAGGGAGAACAAGTTTTTCAAGGTGCTGGCAATAATGCTGACAATAATATTGAGTATCGTAGGAATTGGTGAGGCTGGCATCGGAAAGACCGCAGCGGATCTTCCGGATAAGAGGATAGACTTTATCAAGGAACAGACGGTTTTTGAGGATGATGACACTACGTATGGGGAAGGTCTTGACCTGTTTTGCACCGATGAACACTGGACGACATTTATTTCAACAGATGGAGACGATATTGTAGAGTTTAACGGAAATGCAGAATATAAAGGGGCGCAGGTGACGGTTCTGATCCAGTTCAGGATAGTTGGTGACTGTGAAGACTACAAACTGGGGTATTTGGGAATAAATGATCAGGGACAGGATAGCAGAGGTGCTGCTGATTTTATGGAGGCTGTCTGTGAAAGGGCAGGACAGCAATAATTGTAAAAATAACTGCAAACAGCCGTAAAAAGTGACAGTTTAGTTTGTATCGGTAAATGTACCATGGTATACTAAATCTGTATGTCCATAATTAGATATGTTTAAGGACGACGATAGTCAGATTTGGAATGACAATAATCAGGAAAGTACAGAGATAGAGAAAACATGGCACTCAAATACGTGATGATAAATGACATAATTGAAGAACATAACGCAAGAATGCAGAATCTGAGGAAATATTACCCATTCTTTGTTCTGGCTGAGACCACATTTGCGCAGTATAAGGAAGGTCGTTATGCACAGCTGGACATGGGTTATATAACCATGGCGGTTCTGCGTTTTTTTATTCAGGAGAACAGCTTCAATGAGCGTGAAGTGTCATATGATGAATACGAGGAATTTATGGGACAGCTTCTTGAACGTGATTTCGATGTGGAGATCGCGGAGGAGGACAGGGCTGACCTGATAATGTATATATTTGATAAGATTAAGAACGACGGAAGGGCATTTGAATTCACGTTCTATGATCCGGGAAAGAAGCAGCGCAAGACGGGCCGAGTGAAGCTGATAGACAGCCACATAGTGGATGGAAAGGTTCTGTATTTCATCACTGCGGATGGAATCGAGTTCTATCTGGATACCAAGGAGATTAAGGACGAGAGCAAGATCAACGTGCAGCAGCTTCTTCTGGAGAAGATGATCGTCGGAGAGAACTTCCGCGGCGGTATCGAGGTCGTGCGCAGGATCAATAGCGAGGTGAACAGGCTGATCCGCGAGAAGGATGAGATAGTAAATTTTCTGTCCATCGACGTGTTCAAGGGCGCGGAGGAGTACGAGAATTATATGAAGACCGTCGGCAAATGGTTCGCTGACGAGCAGAAGCTGTTTGCCAAGAACAAGGCTCTGGTGGACAAGGCCATCACCAAGGCGAGCTACGACAACATGGGCAAGGGCAACCTGAAAGCTATGGAAGAGATAAGCCAGCTTGAGCTTGAGCTCAAGAGAACGATCATCAAGCACGGAAGTCTGATAAGCAGCACCATGGAGCTGCAGAACATATCGGATAATATCATACATAAGGCAAAGCTGCAGAAGCTGCGGCCTACATTTGATTTTGCGGGGCAGCTCCAAAGCATCATAAAAGAGGACAGGCCGGAGAAGATGCTCACCGTACTTGCTCCTCTCTTCGCACCGAGAATCGTGAAGACGTTCAGCATGACATCCATAGATCACATGCTCACGCTGAAGTCTGAGGACAATGCTAAGACCACAAAGGTGAAGAAGGAGCAGCTTGATCCGAACTTCCGTTACGAAGATGAACTGCTCGATGAGCAGATAAGTGCCAACTTCACAAAGCTGTTTCACGAACTCCTTGACCAGCTGAACAAATGGGGACACCTGAGTCTCAAGGAATTCAATGGAATCCTTGAAGTGAAGTTTGGGAAAGAAATCTACGACAACAAGGATTATTATTCATTCCTCACACACCTGGCTCAGAAAGACAGGTACAGCGTGGATGAGATATTGAAAAAACCGGATACCATGTTGGAGGGAATGCTGGTAGATCACATAGAGAGAATAAAGAAAGTTGACGAAAAAACGCTGGCGGCATCTTTATCAGGAAATCAGTCTGATGTCAGCAGATCCGGTCTCTCCCGTGAGATGTATGCACCGGAACTCACACTGGATGCGTTCAGAGGCATGACATTTACACTGGAATTCCATCCAGAGGAAGAGATACAGATCGGCGAGGACATGTATGTTACGGGAATTATGTTTGAGAAGAAATAATGGGGGGAAATATAAATGACTACGGAAGAGAGATTGATTGATAAAGCAAAAGAAGCATTTATTATGGCAATTGAGATATACAACAAACCGACAATAAAATACAGACTAGAGGGATTTAGTTTTTTTATATGTAATGCATGGGAGTTGATGCTAAAAGCTTATATAATAAGAAGGGACGGAGAAGAGGCTGTATATTATGTTGATAAGAAGAATAGAACAATTTCTTTAGAAAACTGCATTCAACGTATTTTTACAAATGAGAAAGCACCCTTGAGGAAAAATCTTGAGAAATTGGTAGAATTAAGAAATACATCAACTCATTTTATAACAGAAGAATATGAGTCAGTGTATATTCCGTTACTGCAAGCGTGTGTTTTTAATTTTGTGGAGAAAATGAAAGAGTTTCATGATATAGATATGACTGAAATTATATCTGAGAATTTCATTACGTTGTCGGTAAAGATACGGTCGTTAGACGAAAACGAGATAAGAGGGAAGTATACAACTCAGATTGCAGAAAAATTAATCTCAACACAGAAGCAATTGGATCCCCTGATTGATGAAAGTAATAGTAAGTTTGCAATAAAAATAGACCATTATCATTACAATACTAAAAATAGGAATGAAGCTACAGAGATATATTATATTGATAAATCAGCAAAAGATGGAGTAAGGATAATACATGATGTAAAAAATCCTAATGACACACATAAATATAATGCTAAGGCTTGTATAAGAGAAATAAACAAACGCATAAGCAAAAACAAAATAAAGCTTATGTATAAAAATGAAGAAGTAGAATTCAATATGTTCCATTTCCAATTATTTTTGAATTATTTTGGAATAAAGGACAATGAAAAAATGTGTTTTGCATATGAGGTATCGGCTCAACCACAATATAGTTATTCACAGCAGGCAATAGATTTTATTTTTGAAGAGATAAAAAAATCACCAACTACAATTATTGGTGATTTGAAGGAAAAATTAAAAAAGTCAACCCCAGGAGCAAAGGATTCTAAGTGATAACCACCTACTCCCATTCGGGAACCCAGCTTTTACCCTTCACAAGTTGACTTACTTTAGTATATGCGCATAATGGGAATTTGTCAATTACAGCAATCAAAAGGAAATAATTAACAATGATATATTACAGGAGATAATATGGAAAGCAAGAATTTAGACAAGGCGATTGAAATATATTCAAAGCTTATATCAGGTGAGGAGATCTGCAAGAAGCACCCAGACAACGGCCCGCTGTACGATGAATTCTACGGCAATGCCGAGGTGTATGACATCGTCATGAATATGATGAAGAAGATGAACCTGTCGCTGTACGAGTACAATGACAGTCTGTATATAACAGCCGGTGAGGGCAACAGGGTATTCGGCTATACGAATGACGATATGAAGAGGCTTCTTGGACTTCGTCTGAACAAGGAGCTCTATCTGTGTTACTTCATTATGTATATGACACTTCTTTATTTCTACAAGGATTCATCCAGCTATCAGTTCAGGGAGTATGTGAAGTCAGAGAACATTATAGATGAGACAAGCAAATATCTTGCGGACATAACGAAGAAGCTTGATGTCCTGTCAACGGACGAGGTGGAGCAGGACAGCTTCAAGGCGATAGCGCTTTTGTGGGATGAGCTCCCGGCGGTGACGGGCAATCAGGAGGGCGACAGCGCCAGGGCGTCCAAGGCGTCACGGGCGGGTTATGTGAAGCTTGTGTTCAACTTCATGTCGGCTCAGAGATTATTTGTGGAGAATGCGGACAGGTACTATCCGACCGACAGGATGAAAGCTTTGTCGGAGAACTATTTTGAGGAATACAGAGGACGGCTGTATCAGCTGCTTGGAGGTGAAGAAGAGGATGCCTAGTATCAACAGGATAAGAGTCAACAATGTAAAATATAACTTTGGTACACAGCAGTACGATGACTTCACCATGAGAATGTACGGCAAGAATACTCTGTATGATCTGGCAAATGGAGGAGGTAAGAGTATTCTCATGCTCCTGCTTCTTCAGAACCTGATACCGAACTGTACTCTGGATGATAAGCAGCCAGTGGAGAAGCTTTTCCGTGCGGGCGGCGGCAACACAGTCATCCATTCACTGATCGAGTGGAAGCTTGACGAAGCGGATATAAAGGATGGCTACAGGTATATGACCACCGGATTCTGTGCCAGAAAGGCAAAGGATACGGCGGATGCAGGGGAAGTGCAGAAGGACACTGCATCCATAGAGTATTTTAATTACTGCATTTTCTACAGAGAATACAACAAGAATGACATAGTGAATCTCCCTTTGTCGGAGGGCAATGAGAGGATTACATTTAACGGTTTAAAAACGTACCTCAAGGATCTCGGACATCGTGATATGAGTCTGGAGGTCAGGGTATTTGACAAGAAGGGTGAGTACCAGAGATTCATAAGCGGCTATGGTCTCCATGAGAGCCACTGGGAGATCATACGTGGAATCAACAAGACGGAGGGACACGTAAGAACTTATTTTGAGACAAATTACAGGACAACAAGAAAGGTCGTGGAGGATCTGCTCATAGAGGAGATCATAGAGAAAGCATTTGCCACAAAGACAGGACGGAACGGCGAGGAGGATACCATGGCGGAGACTCTCCTTGACATAAAGGACAAGCTGAACGTTCTGGCGCAGAGAAAGCGTGATATAGCCAACTACGACCATCAGATAGAGCTGATAAATGTTCTCGAGGGCAAGGTGAATTCCTGCATAGGGCTCTACGAGGACAACGACAGGATCTGTAAGGGCCTGGCCGATGTGTATGCCACGGGAAGGGCATGTACACAGGAGGGTGACACCCACATGGAGGAGCTGGCGAAGGCGAAGAGTGATGCCGGAGAACAGTTGGAGCAGCAGAACAAGCGTCTGGCAAATCTCAGGGTCACCAGGGATTATCTGCGCCTTGAGGAAATGAACCGTAAGATGGAGGAGACAGCCAGTCAGATAGACGACAACGAGAAGAAACTTGCGGAGCTGAAATCCCAGATCGGTTACAAGGAGAGTGTAAATGACTACCTTGTATACAGGGAGAACAAGCGACAGTACGATGAGAACAAACTGATAGTCGATAATATAAGAAATAACATCGGATCATCCAGTGAGAAAATGGCTGTATATGCGTACAACAGACGCATCCGTGACGAGAAGAAGCTTGCAGAGCTCATGGCGGCAAGGGAAGAGGCTCAGACCAGCTATGATCACGCCCTTGAGGAGGCAGAATACTGCCGAAAGGTCATGAGGGAGGGCGAGATCGCGCAGGCGGTTGCGGAAAACAATATCACCGATGCGACAGCCAAGATAGATGAGATAAGCACCCGTATAAGTGATCTGGCCGCATCTGTCAACCTGCTTGTCGTGGGTGATGTGAAGGATATGATGAACAAGGCTCAGGAGGAGTCGGACAGGATTCTTGCTGAGATGACGGAGCTGGAGATCGCCATAGCGGATTGCAGGACAAAGCTGTACGATGACAGATACAGACTGACGACAGTACAGGCTGAGTATGATGCGTTGGAGAGGAGCTGCGAGGATGCAAGGCTTGACGCTGAGGCATACAGACAGTCGGGAAGCCAGCTCGACAGCATCATGGCAGTGTACTCTGTGGAGAATCCACAGGATATAACAGGTGTCATAAATGACAGGATAAGGGGAACCATAACAGAGACGATCAAGCGCCAGCAGGAGATCGACAGACTGACAAAGCTTGCGAAGTGCTATGAGGATGGGAGACCATTTCCGCCATCAGAGGGCGCTGAGGAAGTTATAAATTATATATCCACCCGCCATGGGCTTATGGCCATGCACGGTGCGGATTATCTGTCGGCACTGCCGGACGACACAAAGGAGGATCTTCTTCAGGCAAATCCATACCTGCCGTACAGTGTTGTGACTAAAGGTTTCGGAGATCTGGAGGATGACATCAACCTTGGTTCAATAGACACAGGCAATGAGTGCGTTATGGTGTACGATATGGATAGACTTTCGGAGTCTGCCATAGTTCCCGCTGAGAACATGCTCATCATAGGAAGAGACAGAAAATATTTCATGTCTAAGGACTCAATAGAGGATGCCAGAAAGGCAAATGCTGATAAGATAGCAGGTCTCACGGAAGAGATCGGTCTGATAAATGAGAAGCTTGCGACTTATCAGGAGGATCTTGCATTTGTCACAAGGCTTGTGGATGCGAGATATACAGGAGCCGAGGACAGGGAGAGAGAGCTGAACCAGGCGCTGCTCGACAAGAAGGATGAACTTGAGGGGCTTAAGATGTCAATCAAGGTTGTGGAGACTGAGCTCAAGAACAACACAGAGAGATATGGTGATCTGCAGCAGAGGCAGCAGAGGGAAGCTGACAGAAGACAGACATTTGTAATGATAGAGCAACTGTCAGACCTTGCAAGACCGGAAGAACAGAGGATTGCCGAGTATAAGCAGAGGAAGTCTGACCTTGTGGCAAAGCTGTCAGGACTTCATAGCGATGTGCTGAAGTGGTCGACGACGGTTGGTGAGACCGAGGCGAAGCTTGCAGGACTCACAAGGAATATAGAGGATATCCAGTACAAGTGGACGGAGTATTTTGAACCGTATCTGCCGAAGCCTGAGAATGCGGGATCTGTTGAAAAACTGGATATTTCAGATGAACAGCTTGAGCAGGAATTTATGGCTATGCTGGCGGTTTCAAAGGAGCATGTGCCGGATCTCGAGGACAAGAAGAAACTCATGGATGCGCTGAAGAAGTCCATGGACAGAATACAGAAGACCATAGAGAAGAGAGGCTTCGATATGGCGGTATTTGCCGAGGCGGGAGAACTCTATCCGACGTCAGAGGACAATCTCAGGGAGATGGATGATGAGCTGGCAAGGCTCACATTGATAGAGGCATCGCTGATGCAGCAGCAGAAGGCTGACCAGAAGGCGTATAGCAAGCTGGAGGGAAGCATAGAGTATGCGATAGAGAATATCAATCGTACATATGGCGATGGAAGTTATGTGCGCGAGGACATATCTGCCACAGATACGGATACAGCTATAGCCAACGGAGATGCTGTGCTTGCGGACATGAACCGCATATTCAAAGATGCCGAGAAGGCATACAGCGATTACTACAAGCAGTATGGCTTCATGGTGGATCTGTACAAGGATGTGAAGAGAATAGTCGATACAAATGACATAGACGTATCTGGTGGTAATGTGCTGGATGAGGACATGGATACTCTCAGACAGTTATTCGAGACAAGCCTCATGAAGTACGACAGGAGCATGAAAGCTCTTGACCGTGCAAAGAACGAGATCATGAGATTCAAGGGACAGACCGCAGATACGCTCGTGGAGATGGGTGTATTCGAGATGGCAAATACTATCAGACAGGATGTTCAGGTTCCGGATACCTACAGTCAGGCAAGGGAACTTCTGGCAAATCTTCTTCAGATCATTGAGTTCATCAAGCTGGAGAAGGAGCGTGTTGAGAAGGGCATCGAGGATATGGTTGCCATTAAGGAAAACTTCGAGAACCAGTGCGTGCAGAGATGTATGGATGTGAAAACTGAGCTTGAGAAGCTTCCAAAGCTGTCACGTATCACGGTGGGCGATGATGTGATCAAGATGGTCGATCTAACCATACCTTATGTGAAGGATGAATTTGTGAAGCAAAGGATGTCTGACTATATAGATGACATAGTGAAGGGTGCGGATGCCTACGAAGACGAGAGAAAGAGGATCAAGTACATCCGTGACTGTCTGGGACTCAAGAAGCTGTTCGGAGTCATGGTCACAGATATGAATGCGATCAGACTTAACCTCTACAAGAGAGAGAGGATAAAGGAACAGAGCCGTTACCTCAGATACGAGGAGGCTGTTGGAAGTACAGGACAGTCGCAGGGTATCTACATCCAGTTCCTGGTTGCTGTCATCAACTATATTGCAGGAATGTACAGTCTGGCACCGGAGGAGTCAGTACAGTCGAAGACTATATTTATCGACAACCCGTTTGGAGCGGCGAAGGATATATACATATGGGAACCAATATTTGCCATGCTTGCGGCTAACCATGTGCAGCTCATTGTACCTGCCCGTGGCGCGACACCTGCCATCACAGGACGATTCGATGTGAACTACATTCTGGGACAGCAGATGGTGGGCGGAAAGCAGCAGACGGTCGTTGTGGACTATACCAGCAAGACGGATCAGGAGGAGCTTGAATATCAGGAGCTTTCATATGAGCAGGCGACCTTCGACTTCATCTAGGGGGAGCGCTGCGAAACCATCAAGCCATAATTCAGGTTATGAGTTTCGCAGTTTGCCTGTGTGATGTGACATTAAAAATGTGTGATATAGACGTAAGATGATAACATTTAAAATTCTATAAGGGAGAATGTATTATAATGACTTGGAACAGGAAACAGCTTAGAAAGGGAGCGTGGAACACGGTATTTAAGCGGGGACTTATTGCATGGATGGCCATGGTCGCTGTGTGTTTTATTTTCTCTTATCTTGGGGTAGATGATTCTTCCCAGACAAAGTTTGTAAAGGGAATAGATCAGGTGCTCGGACAGGAGACTGAGCATGTGGCGGACAATGTTACAATTCTCAAGGAGTATGTGAAGAATCTGCCTATGATTGATCATATGTCGGAGGAAAGAGCTGAGTCGGTGGCCCGGGTGATAGATTCAGTGACGGTGAAGCAGACCTGGATCATCAAACTTCTCGGCGCCAACACGGCATATGTGAAGAGAAATCCGGGAGAGGTCATAGTGATGCTTCTCATATCCGCACTTATCATGGCGGTACTGCATTTCTTCATACAGAGTGCGGCAATAGTCGGCAAATGCCGTTATGCCATGGAGTGCAGATATAGTGATAAGGTATCCATCAACCGAATGTTTGCGCCTTTTCATAGACATTACGTGCTCAGACTCATGTGGGACATGTTCTGCTACAATGTGGTGATGGCACTCTGGTGGCTCACGATAGTCGGAGGCGCGTACAAGTATTATCAGTACAGAATGGTTCCATTTCTTCTTGCGGAAAATCCAAGACTCAAGTGGAGAGATGCAAAGAACATGTCCAAAGAGATGACCAGAGGATATAAGTGGAAGATGTTCCTGACTGATGTGTCATGCATCCATGTCTGGATAATCAGGGCAATACCGGTTGCCGGACTTCTGGTTGCATTACCATTCCAGATGGAGCTTGATGTGGAGATGTACTTCTGGTTCAGACAGAATATAGGTGTGGAAAACTTTGTTGAGGAAGCATTCAATGCTGCTCCATATAACAAAAAGGCTATCGAGGCTGCTTATCAGTCGGCAGGAGACGCGGGAGTTGCTGAGGTATGGACTAAACCGGCCTATATTCTCCAGGATGTCGCGGTTGAGGTTCCTGAGGGAATGAAGGTGAAGAGTGAATACAGTCTTAGGGACTTCATTTTCTTCTTCTTTGTGTTCTGTTTTATAGGATGGCTTTGGGAGGTTGTACTCTATATAGTTATGGATCATGTTCTTGTAAACCGCGGAACCATGTATGGACCATGGCTGCCTGTGTACGGAGTCGGTGGCGTTGCTATCATATTCCTGCTTGACCGCTTCAAGGCAGATAAGGTGAAGCTGTTTGCTATGGCGATGGTGGTATGTGGAATCATAGAATTCATAGCGAGCTGGGCACTGGATTTCTTCTTTAACTCACAGTATTGGGACTACAAGAACGAGTTCCTTAATGTAAATGGAAGAATATGCCTGGTGGGACTCCTTGCATTTGGTTTGGGCAGCTTGTTTGGAGTGTATATAGCGGCGCCGAAACTTAGTGAATTTCTGAATTCCAAGAGCAAAAAAGTGCAGAACATTATATGTATCACATTGTCGGCATTGTTTATCATAGATCTGATATGCTGCGCCATCTTCGGATTTAACAAGGGCGAAGGAGTTGGCGGCACATATTAGGAACCAATATGACGAAGTCATATAAAAAGGAGGAACCAATATGACGGATATACAGAATGATAAAATGATTGATCCGGGGAAAAAGTCCTGGAATATAAAGGCAGGAGTATTCAGCTCCTGTATGCTGCATATCATTGCGATGACATGCATGCTCAGTGATCATATGTGGGCAACGTTGTTTCCATATGTGGATATACTTACGTGCATAGGAAGAATAGCATTTCCGATATTTGCCTTTATGATAGTTGAGGGATTTTATCACACCAGTAATTTCCGCAGATATCTGTGCAGAATGCTTATATTTGCAGTGATATCTGAAATTCCATTTGATCTTGTGTCCGGAGATAGTGTCTTGTATCTGTTTCATCAGAATGTGCTCTGGACATTTCTCATAGGATTGCTGCTGATAGCATTGATAGACAAGATAAGGAAAACGGGCAAGGTATGGCTGTGGATCCCGGTTGCGGTTGTTGTGACTCTTGTGGGATATGTGATAGGAACGATCACCATGGTTGATTTCTATGGAGCGGGAGTTGTCATGGTTATAATGTTCTATTTGTTCCGTGGCAAGGAACCATGGAAATTGATAGCACAGCTCGTGTGTATGTATTATATCAATGCACAGCTGATTAGTGGATATTGTTATACGTTTAGTATAGCGGGACACAGCTTTGAGTTCCCTCAGCAGGGATTTGCACTCATCGCATTGCCGGTGATTTGGCTGTACAATGGAAAACTGGGATACCATAAGAAGTGGTTTAAATACTTCTGTTATGCATTTTATCCGGGACACTTGCTTGTATTGTACATAATCTGGCAGATGGTGATGTAGGTATGATATGGGCAGAGAATTGGTGTTTTTGTGAAAATGGCTTGTAATTTCAGGTTGTTGGCATAGAAGGATCTATCTTGCAGTTATTTGAGAAAGGAAGAAATAGTATGAATGCAGCTCATAAGATAGTGGTTATGGTTGGCAGTATATTTCTTGCTGTCGGTGTTTTCGTGGGAATTATATTTGCAATTGTGGCGGAGCCGGGGAAATTCCCCCTGGCTATGCTGAGCCTTCCGGGAGGTTTCATACTGATCGGTGGTGGAATGGATATAGTAGTGGCGATATTGGTCCACAACAAGAAGATGATAGTAAAAAAAGGCGTGAGGTATCCTGCAAAGATATATGGATACACGGAGAATACTTCTGTTAAGGTGAACAATACATATATGATGGACACGATCGTGCATTACTTTGACAGTTACCATGTTGAGCGGGAGGCCATAATACCAACAGGATTTACAAGGGGTGCCGGAATGTACCCGATAGGTATGACGATAGATATATTCGAGCTCAACGGCAAATACGGCTATGATCCGAATTCGGTAAGAGATGAGAAGCTTCCTGGAGAGGAAGAACTCATGGATGACAAGCCGGTGGCACCGGATAAGCTGAGGCTTGTGGCGGTCAGATGTCCGAACTGCGGTTCAAGCTTTCGTGCAGCGACAGGGTATTCCAGCAAATGCCCTTATTGCGGAAGCTACATTAATGCATAGTTATTTTTCCCATACATGATCTGAAATTCGTCAAAGGAGAAGTAAATATGGAGAGAACAAGGTCAAACCGCAGCGTAGATATGACAGTGGGAAGTCCGGCAAAATTACTTATAGGTTTTGCGGTTCCGCTGTTTATAGGAAATATTCTTCAGCAGCTTTATAATCTTATGGATACATCATTGGCGGGACATATACTTGGAGATAGTGCGTTGGCGCAGATCGGAGCGACAGCGGCACTCTACAGTCTGGTCACAAACATGGCAATAGGACTTAACAATGGATTTGCATTGTTTGTCAGCAGAAATTTCGGCGCGGGAAATGAAAAAGAAATGAGGAAGTCAGTCTGTTGGACGGTTATATTGTGTGTCATTTCAACGTTTGTTATGACTGCCGGTCTGTTGATATTCAGAGTTCCATTGCTCAATGTGCTGAAGGTGCCATCTGATACTATGGATGGAGCATTGAGTTATCTGACAGTCATACTCGCCGGAATACCATTTACTATGGCATACAATCTGGAATCAAGTCTGCTGAGGGCCATAGGCAATAGTGTAACACCACTTATATTCCTTGTGTTCAGTAGTGTTTTAAACATTATATTTGATTATTTGTTGATGTCGCCTATGCATATGGGAGTCAGAGGTGCAGCGATTGCAACTATTCTGGCACAGGGTATAAGCGCAGTTCTCGGTATAATATGTATAACAAGAAAATATCCTGAACTCAGCTTCGGACGTGCGGATATTAAGGCTGAAGCTGGATATGTATTTGAAATGTTGTGGACAGGACTCAGCATGGCTCTGATGAGCGCAATATACAATATAGGAAGTGTTATACTTCAGAGCAGTATAAATGCACTTGGAAATGTGTATATAGCAGCCCAGGTGGGAGCAAGAAGACTGGCTGAGTTTTTCTATACTCCGGGTGTTGCACTTGGAACCGGTGCAGCTACATTTTCCAGCCAGAATTACGGAGCTAACAAAAAGTCAAGGATCAAGCATGGCATATATACGGCCATGGCATTATATGGTGTGTGGTGGGTTTTGGCACTTATATTCACATTCACACTCGCAAGGAATATGCTTGTGCTGATAACCGGAAGTTCAGATGACACGATCATAAGCAATGGCCTCATGTACATTAGGATAAGTATACCTATGATCCCACCTATGGCGGTTCTTGTAATTCTCAGAAATGCCTTGCAGGGCATGAGACATTCAGTGGCACCGCTTATATGCAGCGGACTTGAGATGGCAGGTAAGATACTTTTTGCCGTGTTTCTTGTGCCTGTATATGGCTATGTGGCAGTGTGCATATGTGAGCCGGTTACTTGGGTGGTGTGCTTTGTATTTATACTTATTGCCACAATAATCTTCAGATCAGACTTCAGGGATTGGACAAAATAATCCCTGAAGTCAAATCTATAAAATATTCGATTGGTAAAAATATCTATAAAAATATCTATAAATCACAAAATTTTACTAATTAATCCAAAAATATTCTATTCTTTCAAACCCTATGTCAAATTATAATGAATTTAGTCAATGAGGAACGACGAAAATAAAAAAAACACACAAAACCAGAACATAGGAGGAAAGAGATATGAGAAAAAAGAGAATATTAGCTGTAGTAGCTGCTGCAACACTTGCATTATCAATGGTAGGATGTGGATCAGGCGGAAGCTCAAGTGGCGGAAGTTCAAGCAGCGGAGTAGCAAACAAGGACAAGCCGCTTTGCTGGTTCAACCGTCAGCCATCCAACAGCTCAACAGGAGAGCTT